>DMTS01000007.1:0-17170 GCA_003477045.1 Candidatus Delongbacteria bacterium | reverse complement strand
CCGATCAGGGGGTTGATCTTATCTTTTAAAAATAGATTCATGAATTTAGCAAACAGAAGGCCTCCCATCGTTGCGAGGCAGAAAGAAGCCAGGCCAAGAAAAAATATTAGAAGAGATTCTTTTGTAACAAATGTCGATGCCTGTGTGCTGGCTCCGACCGAAAAGGACAGGATTATTGTAGCTGTGTCAAGTATGGCGTTCCCGGCTGTTTTAGCAAGCCTTTCCGTAACTCCGCTCTCTTTGAGCAGATTACCCAGCATCAGCATGCCGATAAGAGTAATTGAACCTGGGGCGATCAAAGCTGCAACCATAAAAGTTATTATCGGGAATAAAATTTTTTCACGCTTTGATACCTTTCGCGGAGTTTTCATCCTTATCAGAGCTTCTTTTTTTGTTATAAGCATCTTCATGAACGGAGGCTGTATCACCGGTACAAGCGCCATGTATGAATATGCCGCAATAGCTATAGGTCCGAGTAGTTTAGGCGCAAGGATAGAAGAAAGAAAAATTGATGTGGGTCCGTCGGCTCCGCCTATTATTCCTATCGAAGCAGACTCGTAGTAGTCAAACCCGAGAGTCAGAGCAACGATAAATGTCAGAAATATCCCAACCTGGGCTGCTGCACCCAAAAGCAGGTACTTCGGGTTAGAGATCAGGGCTGAAAAATCCGTGAGAGCTCCTATTCCGAGAAAGATCAGCGGAGGGAATATCCCCGAAGTTACTCCCCAGTAAAAAAGGCTGAAAACGCTGTTCTGCGGGTTTCCGGATGCAAGATTATCGTAAACCCCGACAGGAAGTCCCGTCATATACGGCATATTACCGATAATTACTCCGAAACCAATAGGAAGAAGAAGAAGCGGTTCGTAGTTCTTTGCAATGGCAAGATAAACTGCCAGCGCTCCTACGATCAACATTATTACATTATCAAATGTAAGTGAAGCGAATCCAGTATTATTAAGCAGTTGTATAATCGTATTCATTTTACTTTATCTCGTTTTACTCTATGACGGCAAGTATGTCGCCTTCAGATATATTATCCCCGTTATGAACATTAATAGCTTTTATTTTTCCATCTCTGGATGAATTGATGTCGTTCTCCATCTTCATCGCTTCCATTATCATGATCTTCTGACCGGCTTTAACGATGTCACCGACCTTCACAAGAACATTAAGTATCAGCCCTGGTAAAGGTGCAAGAACTTCATGGCTTCCTGAGCCTGAGGAACCTGAAGAAGAAGGGGCAGACTGTACCTGCTGGACTGCTGCGGCGGACGGAGCGGATGATCCGGACCTTTGTACGGTTTCGATCTTTAATTCCTCGCCGAGATCTTTTAATCCTACATTATATTTCTTGCCGTCAACGGTAATAACTGCATGACTGGACCCGAATTCCTCAATGCCGACAGTATATTCTTTACCGCTTATGTCGAGTTTTAATTCCTTCATTGCAATATCCTTTAAATTTTTATCTTAAACCAAATTTGTCAACAGCTTTCCACGCACTATTTCCTGTTGATTTAAAAGTCAGACTGGTCATCGAGTTAACCAGATAAAGTCTTTTATACAGTTCCACTGCCGTGGCGATAGCTATGACATGATCTTCCGGGATATCCTCAGCGCTGACTGCAGGTTTTGTTTCAGGCTCAGAATGAACCTTCGGGACAGATATTTCTGATTTTTCTTTAAAGAAAAAATTGAAAATATGTATTGTTATGAGTATGAGTATAAGCCCGACAAATACGACAAGCATACCACTCAGTGTAATTGTCCATCCGTTCAGTCCCTCGGAAAATTCTTTGCTTATATTTTTAACTCCATATTCTCTATCTTTCTTTTCTACTTTACCCTGCTTTACTTCATGCAATGTCTTAAGGAAAAGTTTGGAGTTGGTCAGGCTGTTCTTTTGTATCGTCTGAAACACAGCTCTTTTGAACTCCTCGTCGGTATAAGCGGATGAGAATATACTGTCATTCATCGAATCTTCCATTGTATATTCAGGAAGTTCTTTGAATTCCTGCTCCTGCGGAAATAAACTTCCCGAAAATGCAGCTATGAATATTATTAAAATAAATCTTGCCATATTATATCCCTGATTCCTCTTTTTAAAGCGGTATGTTGCCGTGTTTTTTCGGAGGATTCGTTTCCCTTTTATTTTTCAGCATCTCAAGAGCTTTTATCACTTTGAACCTTGTTACTTCTGGTTCGATTATGCCGTCGATAAATCCTTTGTCGGTAGCTACATAAGGATTTGCGAACCTTTCTTTATAATCTTTGACTTTCTCGGCAAGCATCTTTTCTTTATCTTCAGCTTCCGCGATCTCCTTTGCGAAAACTATCTTGCTTGCTCCTTCGGCTCCCATAACGGCTATCTCGGCTGAAGGCCATGCGTATATTATATCCCCGCGCAGCTGTTTTGAGTTCATTACGCAGTATGCTCCGCCGTATGCTTTTCTTGTTATAACGGTGATCTTGGGAACTGTAGCTTCTCCGTAAGCGTACAGAAGCTTTGCGCCATGATCAATTACCCCCGCGAACTCCTGAGCTGTTCCCGGTAAAAATCCAGGTACATCTTCAAATGTTATGACAGGAATATTGAAAGCGTCGCAGAATCTGACGAACCTTGCGCCTTTTACCGATGAGTTGCTGTCAAGGACACCCGCCATCACTTTAGGCTGATTGGCAACTATACCTACGCTTTTCCCGTTCATTCTAGAAAATCCGACGATAATGTTCTGAGCCCAGTCCTTCTGAACTTCAAAAAATATTCCGTTGTCAACGACATCTTTGATCACCTGCTTCATATCGTACGGCTTATTCGGGTTATCCGGTATTATTGAATTCAATTCCCTGCATATCCTGGACGGATCATCATCGCAGGGAGTTACAGGAGAATCCTCAGTGTTATTCTGCGGTATAAAACCGACAAGCGTTCTGATACCCTCGAATAATTCCTGCTCGGTATCACAGGTAAAATGAGTAACTCCGCTTTTTTTTCCGTGCACATCCGCGCCGCCCAGCTCCTCATCAGTCACTTTTTCATGCGTGACTTCTTCGACAACTTTCGGACCTGTCAAGAACATATATGCTGTTTTTCTCACCATGAATATAAAATCTGTAAGCGCTGGAGAATAAACCGCTCCGCCCGCGCAGGGACCTACGATCGCACTGATCTGGGGTATTACACCGGAATAAAGGATGTTTTTTATAAAAATGTGCGTATAACCTGCCAGGGCGTCAACACCTTCCTGTATCCTTGCTCCTCCCGAGTCGTTTATGCCAATTACAGGAGCTCCTACCTTTGCGGCCATTTCCATTATCTTCGCCACTTTTTCACCTACGGTCTTGGACAGTGTTCCGCCTATTACAGTGAAATCAAAAGAGTAAACAAAGACGAGTCTTCCGTGAATAGTTCCGTAGCCGGAGATCATACCGTCACCGTAAAATTTCTTCTTCTCCATCCCGAAATCGCTACACGAATGCGTACGGAGTTTGTCTATCTCTTCAAAGCTGTCTCTGTCCAGAAGAAGATTTACCCTCTCCCTTGCAGTTAATTTGCCTTTGGAGTGCTGCTTTTCGATAGCCTGCGCTCCTCCGCCAAGCTCAGCTTTTTCGTTCTTTGCTTTCAGGTCCAGTATATCTCTTTCATTGCTCATTTATATAACCCCATGCTTTTCTTTTAATCGCTGTGCTAATATATTTATCATATTCCTTTTATACAAGATTTTTTTTATTATATTTTAATTAAAAAATATTCACATCCCTGTTGTGTTTTTTGTTTCTTTGGCTTAAATTCAGAGAAAAAACGAAAAGACATGTATTTCGAAAACCTTCAATATCTTTATCTAATACCGCTGGCAGTGCTTCCGCTGTTAATTTATCTCATTTTCAGGAAAAAGCCGAAAAAACTGGTGTTCAGTTCGCTTTTTCTCTTGAAGAACCTGTCTAAAAATGTAAACAGGCGGACTAAGATAAAAGATATTATCCTTCTGATAGTCCGGACGATCCTGATCCTGTCAGTTATTCTGATCTTCGCAGGTCCTTTTTTAGGAGACAGAACGGACTTTGATCCTGGAAAAAGAACTTCGGCGGTATTTTATCTGGATACAAGCTCATCTATGGCAGACGAGTCGGCGGGAACAACAAAATTCGACGCTGCCAGAAATATTCTGATCCGGTCAATAAACGGTGTTCCGGAAAACACAACCGCATTTATACTGACATCAGATCCCGGTGAAAAATTCAAAGGAAATAAAAAGGATGCCCTCAAATTTCTTAATTCTGTAAATATTTACGGCAGAGAACGGCCTTTGAAAGAAATTACAGGATTCGCAGATTCGCTTTTCAATGACATTTCCAACACAAATAAGATACTTCTGCTTCTAACGGACGGACTTGTAGATGCCGGTGAAAACATATCTTTTGAAACCAGTTACCGGAGGCATGCTCTTCTGTTCACTTCCGACGAAAGCAGAAAAGCAGATATGTCGGTAGATTCTGTTATTATATCAAACAGAACATTTTTGCGCATTTCTTTAACATCTGCAGCCGGAAAGCAAACAAGACTTGAACTTTATCAGGACGGACGAAAGATATATGCGCAGGAGATCGTTTTCGGCAGTGAAAGATATAAAATGGTCAATGTCGAACTTAAAGATATAGGTAATGCTGGAGCCGCTGTCACAGTCGAAGTAAACGACGAAAGTTCGAATCTTCTGAACAACAGCTATAATTTTACTATAAATGATCTTGAAAAAAAGAAAATGCTTCTCATTGGAGACAAAGACTCCAGAGCAGTGAAGAACATACTGAGCCTTATAGACACAAATCCGGATTCGGTCTTATTACCTCAGGTTATAGATCATGAAGCGGTTAACTCGGTAAAACTTTCTGATTTCAGCCTGTTATTTTTCTCTAGCATTTCGAACTTCAGCTCTTTCACAGCTTCCTCTGTTAAGAATTATGTAACTGAAGGAGGTTCCGCATATTTTTCCGCAGGGGATAAGCTTAACCTGAATGATTACAGTGCGAATCTGGTCGGTTCTCTGGGGTTTCCTCCAGTCTCGGGCTATGAAAAATTTACGGATTCTTATGCGGGGATCAGGATCGAAGAAATGAAACATCCTATTTTCAGTGATGTTTTTTCAGAAGGTTTTACAGGAGCGAACAGCGTTGAAATATTCAATTATTACAAAGTTTTAAACAGAAACTGGACAAATCTTATTACTGTCGCCAAAAACCCGCTGTTTTTAGAAAAAAAGCTGGGAAGAGGCAGCATTTTATTTCTTACGACGGGGCTTGAGAAAAACAATTCCAATATACTCGAAAACGGCATTTCAGTACCGGTCGTACTGAATTCTCTTTTGTACCTCGCTGGAAGTGAATCGGATTACAATGCCTCTAAAACAATAGGAGATACGGTCGAATCTGACAGCTACTTCTATTTGACCAAGCCGGGAAAAAGTCTGGACAAAGCACATGACGAATTATCAAAAAAATTCTTTCTCAAATCGCCGGGGTTCTACAGAGCTTACAGCGATGAAGGTGTTTTTCTCAAACAGACAGCCGTTAATTATGAACGGGAGAAATTCGAAGATAACACAGAAATGATAAAAGAGAATTTTAGCTCAAAGATAATAAATTATAACGATTACAGCGATACTGACCTGATCTCTTTTGAAAGCAGAGATCTGAAAGATCATCTGTTGATTCTTATACTAACGCTTTTATGCGCCGAAATTCTTATCGTGAGACTCGTTAAATGATAAAAGCCGACAACCTGACAATTCTTCTTGACGAACAGACTGTTATAGATTCAGTGAGCTTTAATATATCCAGTGGGGAATATCTTTCGATAATCGGACCCAACGGTGCCGGAAAAAGTACGGTCTTAAGATCATTATGCAGAATTATTGATAAAAGCTCCGGTGAAATTAAGATATTTGATAAGAGCATTTCTGATTATTCCCAAAAAGAGCTCGCAAGAAAGATAACCTATATAGGACAGCTTCAGCCGAATGATTTTACCGCGGAAGAATTTATTCTTTTTAGCAGATACCCTTATTTTTCAGCTTTCACAGGCATAAGCAAACTTGACAGGGACATAACAAGAGAGAGCATGAAAATAACCTTTACATCCGAATTCACGAAAAGAAAAATAAGCGACCTGAGCTCCGGCGAAAGACAGAGAGTAGCCATCGCATCTGCTCTTGCGCAGGGAACTGATATAATTTTATTTGACGAACCTGTAACACATCTTGATCCCTATTTCGATCACCAGATCAGCGAACTGATATTTGATATTCATAAAAAAAGGAATATCACCATAATCAATGTGACCCATAATCTGAACGACGCTCTTAAATACTCGGATAGGATCATGGCTCTTAAAAGAGGCCGCGTAGTATTTTTGAAAGATTCCGCCGCGGTAAATTCTAAGGATATGAGCGATCTGTTCGGAATAGAATTCCTATCGTTGACAAACCCTGAGGATAACAAACCGGTCTTTGTAAGAGTATGATCTCAAAAAGAAAAAAAATATATATTCTTTCATCCCTGCTCTTTATTTCGTTCCTTTTGAATCTGGCGGCAGGTTCGGATCTAAATTCATTTCTTAATGCTTATTCATCCGATATCTCTAGTGATATAATCTTTAAAATAAGGCTTCCCCGGGCTCTGATGGCGATCCTTGCCGGTGGTACTTTCGCTTTATGCGGAGCGGTATTCCAGTCCCTTTTCAGAAACCCTATAGCTTCCCCATTCACCTTAGGAACAGCCAGCGGAGCATCGTTTGGAGTAACCCTGTTCATTTCTTTTTTCAGCTTTGGCGGATTAATGGGAATGTCGCTTACTTCCCTGTCAGCTTTTCTCGGAGCAATTCTGTCGGTCTCCATAGTTTATTTCGCTTCGGCAGGCAGGAAAAAATTCAACCCCAATTCAATGATCCTTACCGGCGTAGTAATAAATTTTTTCTTTTCAGGACTCATACTTTTCATTCAGTATCTTACCGATCAGGCTAATGCGGTCAGGATAACAAGATGGACAATGGGCGGACTGGATGTAGTCGGAATGAACTCCGTTTACTTCGCGGCATTTGTCTTTACAGCAGGATTTGTTATCATCTATAATTTCAGGGATGACCTCAACCTTCTCTTTATCGGCGAGGAAATTTCGGTTTCGAGAGGCGTTAATATCGACAGATCAAGAAAATACCTTTTTATCTTTTCTTCACTTATGATCAGTTCGATAGTTTCCTTTACGGGACCGATCGGTTTTATAGGTATAATAGCGCCGCATATAGCATCTAAATACTTCGGAAGGAATTACAGGACTCTTCTTCCGACCTCGCTTATGACAGGAGCTATAATACTTCTGGTATGTGATATGATATCAAGAACCATTCTGTGGCCGGCTGAGATCCCGGTGGGAATAATAACCGCCCTGATCGGCGCGGTATTCTTTATAAGGATAATTTCAAAATGAATTGTTTAAATCTAAAAGGAGCTGGTATGAAAAGACAGTTAATATCGTTGTTTGCTTTAACGCTGATTTTTGCATTTATTTTTTCATGCGCGGAAAAAAAGGACAGTCTGCCCGCCAAACCCGAAGTTCAGCCCGTTATACCTGACAGCATAGTAATTGACACGCTGAAAGTCGATTCATTGATAACTGAAATTATCGAATTGGACACATTATTCGTAGATACGCTCATGATCGACTCTTTCAGCATCGACACTTCAAAAGTTATACCTTCAGAACAAACAGAGACTTCTTTCTGGAACGATATTAAGATCATGGGATTAAAAGGAAATCTCCGATCACTGTCGGAAACGACATATAAAGCTCAGGATAAGTTCGGCGAGATAGTTAAAGGTCAGATCACCGGAAAAAGCAGCGTGATACTATTTGAAACGACCGGAATGATAAAAGAAGAGCAGTATTTCGATCCCAAGGGCAAACCTTTAAGCACAAAAAAGAATATGTACGACAGCAAAGGAAATAAGATCGAAAACGCCTTCAGACCGGACGGTAAACTGGATAATTCAAAGAAAATCAGCTATGACAGCAAAGGTAATATAACCGAAGAGACGATTTACAATCCGCAGGGACTTCTAGAAAGCAAATACAAATATAAATATATCGACAGGAAACTTACCGAAGCATGCCTGTACAATTCTGAAGGCAACATTTCAAATATAGAGCTTTACGGCTATGATATCAACGGAAATAAGACTGAGGAGAGCTTCTACAATTCTGAAGGAGAATTGATCGACAGCCACAAATTTATAATTGAGACCGACGAAGAAGGCAACCGTAACGTGAAAGATATCTTCGTTACTGACGGAGTCGAAAACATTTCCTGGGAGAAATTCAGCAGAGAAGGATACAGGGTCGCTCAGGGCTCCGGACGATCGGGTGACGAGAAAAGTTCTTTCACAGAATACAAGTATGACGCATCCGGGAATGTGATCGAAGAGACAGGGAACGATCCCGTGCTTTACCTGAAATATGAGTATGAATATGACGCAGCAGGCAACTGGGTTAAGAAAACAGCTTACGAGAAAAAAAGTCTTGAAAATAAAATATGGCTGCCGAAATATATTACAGAGAGAACTATCACTTATTACGAATAATAATAAATTCCTTTGTTTTCGGACGGTTTTTTTGTATTATATACTTATGAAGAGATATTTCACAAATATCCGTTCCACCTAAAACCAAACAGGGAGTCTTATCATGATGAAAGAAAAGGTAAGGATTAAGTGTGCTTCATGCGGAGAAGAGATCGGAGAACTGCACAAATCACCGGAAAAAAAGTATATGGGCTGCGGAAGCTGCGGTAAAAGGACTTTGGTAACGATCAATAAGGACGGATCTGTCATAACCAAATTATACGAAGAAAAACATATTCTTCATCCAAACACTGAAAATGCAGTAAAAAGCTCGCTGAAAAAATAACATTATTTTTGTATTTTAACCTTAAAAGGGCTGCGGATGCAGTCCTTTTTGTTTGTTGACTTTAACGATTAAAATTTATATATTTGCGCCGAACTAATAAGAAAGAAGACCGATGAAAGACAATATAAGAAACTTCTGCATCATAGCGCACATAGACCACGGAAAATCCACTCTTGCCGACAGGCTTCTGGAGATTACAGGAACACTGACCAATCGCGAAATGAGAAATCAGACGCTTGACAATATGGATCTTGAGCAGGAGCGCGGGATCACCATTAAATCGCATGCGGTAACTATGAGTTATACTGCGAAAGACGGCAAAACTTATATACTTAACCTGATAGACACTCCCGGGCATGTGGATTTCACCTATGAAGTTTCAAGAAGTATAGCAGCATGTGAAGGCGCGATATTGGTAGTTGACGCTTCTCAGGGTATAGAAGCGCAGACATTATCCAATTTGTATCTGGCTATGGGACATGATCTTGAAATAATTCCGGTTGTCAATAAGATCGACCTTCCTGCCGCCCAGCCTGAACATGTGGCTAAGCAGGTTAAGGATCTGATAGGATGCATCGATTCGGAAATAGTTTATACTTCAGCTAAAACAGGTGTCGGAGTTGACGAACTGCTTGAAAAAATTATCACGACTGTTCCTCCCCCTCAGGGTGAAGATGAAAAGCCTCTTCAGGCTCTGATCTTTGACTCAATGTACGATCAATTCAGAGGAGCTGTAGCTTATATCAAAGTTGTGAACGGCACAATAAAACAGGGTGACAAAATAAAGATGTTCAACCAGAATTCTCTTTTTGAAGTTGAAGAGATCGGCATCTTAAAACTTGACAGGTTTAAGAGGGATGTTCTGGCCGCAGGTGAAGTCGGATATCTTATCACGGGCACAAAAAGCGCAAAAGATATTAAGGTCGGAGATACGGTAACTTATGCTAAGAACGGCTCTGATCTTCCTTTACCGGGATATCAGGATATTAAGCCCATGGTATATTCAGGCGTATTCCCAGTCAGCACAGAGGATTACGATGACCTGAAAGATTCTCTTGAAAAGCTCAAACTTAACGATTCGTCGCTTGTCTATACACCGGAAAGCTCGACCGCCCTCGGGTTCGGCTTCAGGGTAGGATATCTCGGACTTCTTCACATGGAGATAGTACACGAAAGACTTGAGCGCGAATACGATATGTCTGTGATAAATACATTTCCGAACGTTACATATAATGTTTATCTGACTTCAGGCGAAATGGAAGTAGTAAACAATCCTAAAGATTTCGATATGAGCAAGAATATTCAGAGGGTTGAAGAACCTTTCATACATGCCCAGATAGTTACACTTACAGAACACATAGGCTCTATCATGAAGCTTTCCCTCGAAAGAAGAGGTACATATAAAGGCACAGATTATCTCGACGAGACCAGAGTAGTTTTGAAATACGAATTCCCGTTGTCCGAAGTAATATTCGACTTTTTTGACAAGCTGAAATCAATCTCGAGAGGATATGCCTCGTTCGACTATGAAGTGGCCGGTTATCAGGCAACGGATATGGTAAGGCTTGATATCCTCTTGAACGGCGAAAAAGTTGATGCCCTTGCCGCTATTATCCATAAAGATAAGGCCTATCATTACGGCGAAAAGATATGCAGGAAGCTGAAAGACATAATTCCGCGCCAGATGTTCGACTGCGCTATCCAGGCTGCTATAGGCTCGAGAATAATCTCAAGATCTACGGTGAAAGCGCTGAGAAAGGATGTTCTCGCCAAATGCTACGGCGGAGATATCTCAAGAAAGAGAAAACTGCTCGAGAAACAGAAAAAGGGTAAGAAAAAAATGAAGCAGATCGGTTCGGTGGAACTGCCTCAGGAAGCATTTTTAGCTCTTTTGAAAGTGGATGAATAGATCAAAATATATCATATTTATAGTTGTTTTGCTGTTGATTCTCGTCAGTAAAGTTATCGTGTTTGAATTCTACAAAGTTACTTCGGCTTCTATGTCTGATACTATTCTACCTGGCGATTTCATTCTTATAAACAGGCTTGTATTCGGTACGCACACTCCCAACAGAATAACTGTTCCTTTTGTAAACAAAAGCTTTTCTATACCTTCTGCAAAGATACCGCCTCTAAGAAAGATAAGAGAGGGCGATATTATCGTTATTCAGAACAGGAATTACCCGGAATGCGAGAATAATCTTGTTAAGAGAGTTGCGGCTGTCGAAGGCCGGTCGATAACTATGATAGATGACAATATTTTTGTTGACGGTATTCTTTATAACGAATCAGCGGCAGCCGGTGATTCTACAGAAATTATGATGGATGAAAACACCTTATATGATACTTTTATAGTTCCGGAAGATAAACTTTTCGTTCTCGGTGATAATTTTTTAACCAGCTATGACTCAAGGGATTTCGGATTTGTGGATACTGATGAAGTTATAGGTAAAGCGGTTATAATTTACGCATCTAAAGACATTGACGGAAACTTCCGCTGGAAAAGATTCTTTAAATATCTTGAATAAAAGTTTTATTTCCCTTTAACTAAAGGAAAATCCATCCCTTTCGAATCAACTACGGGATATTGAGCTTCCTGCCTGTATTTTTTAGTTATTTCGGGCAATTGTTCTTCAATATATCCCATCAGCTTTCTGACGGTTATATTCTCGCCTTTTGAAGCGGCTTTGCCGTTCAATCCTTCAAGTAAAGTATAAGTAAATACTCCGTGCCCGAGATCTTTGACTTCTGCCGCGAACTGGTCTTTCGACGATGCGGCTACGACATGCACACCCGTAGCTCTTGACAATTGAGATAAAGCCTTCCTGTCTTCAAACCCTCTGAAAGCTAAAAGTACGGCTCCTGATTTACAGGCGTCTATAAGCATAAGAACTTTCTGAGCTTTAATGTTCTTTATTGAATTTGATAATTCATCCGATGAAATGGCTTTAGCTATAACATCTTCCTCCCGTTCGGGATAAGTCAGTTCGTGAGGAATAAAATACCATTTCTCGTTTAAACTCTCGCCATGCCCTGCAAGATAAATCAGCACAACGTCCTGAGGTTCAGTGTTCTGAAGCTCTTTCAGCTTTGATAATATTCCTTCTTTTGTTGCCTGATCATTATAAACATCCAAAATCCCGGTTTTCTTGAAAAGCGCTTCGCTGTTGTTTTTGAAAAAATCAGCTATAGCTTTAGCGTCCGGTTCCGCATAATTCAAATTAAGCGCAGGATTCTTGTATTCATTTATTCCCACCGACAAAACGAAAAGTGAAATATCTTTCTCAGGCGCGAGCAGTTTAATGATTATCTCTGACGGATTTGACTCTGTCCTGTCGCTGCTGAAACCGATGGCTTTGAAAATATTTTTACCGTCAACAAGAGTTACTGTGTATGATTTTAAGCTTTCATTGTTCTTCGGAGTGATCTTTATTCCCCTTGTATCCTCGCCGATCGCTTTTCCGTTATGATACAGCCTGATCTCGTCTATCCCTCCGCCCATATCCTTAGCGGAGATCGTGATCTCAATATCTTCGGTCTTTGACCGCGAATTATTTTCAGGAGAGATTATTTTTACTTCAGGCGGTAAAGCTACACCCTGCCTGATATCCGTAACAGGCCGAACATCTTTCCCCTGTAAAACGGAAGCTACATAAGCCGGATCATAATATTTTTCATAGAAATTATCTATCGAGTAAACCTGACTCCCGACTCTTACATTTATATATTTCGCTCCGTTCGGAGAGGCATTGAAATAGCCTTCGGGGGTCATTATTATCCATTCTCCGTCTGCAAAGGTGACGAACCTTGCGATCTCTTTTCCTGTTTTAATATCGCTTAATGCAACACTTTTATCATTACCGCTTCCTGACAAAATGTGCTTACCGTCGGGACTGAAAGCGATCGACGACACCCAGTCTTTATGCCTTTTAAAAGATATTATTTCATTTTCTTTTTCCATATCCCATAAAGTGATCAAACCGTCAATATCACCGGTCAGGAATAATTTCTTATCATCTGATAATGTAATTTTTCTGATATCCTTATATCTGCCGTCGTAACCTTTCGGTGAAAATGTTTTTATTACTTTTACTTTTTCAAGATCATATAGCTTCACCAGACCTCTTGAAGACACCAGACACATATTCGCTTCAATAAATTCAAATGCTTCAGAATTTCCAGACTGCTCGTTTAGTTCATAAAGTTTTCTGCCGGTCTGAATATCCCACACGCCTAAATTCAGATGTGCAAGCCCCGAAATAATTGCTTTAGTATCATTATCGAAAGTTCTAATGCTGAGAAAATACCCGTCAGAATTCTCTAATTTAACGGGAGCTGAGTTTTTGCCGTAAAGCTTTACTATTCTTAAATTAAAAGGGGATTCTTCATTATCTCTGAGATTACTGAATGCATACTTTCCGTTTTGAGAGAAGTATATGTAATTATTCTCTTTCTCCACCCTCCCCGAAAAAACTGTTTTATTAAGCTTTGTATCTATTACTTCAGTAACTCCTGTTTCTTCATTTTCAATACTGACCTGATTAGAAAAATACCCTCTGTTTCCAATATTTAAATCATTTGAATCCAAGTTCGAACCGTGTAATTTGAAGCTTTTTTTACTTGTTAGAATATTTATATTAGAATCAATATTATAAAAAGCTGCTGCCGGACTTTCAGATTCATCCTGCAAAACTGATGAAATTCCGCTTCTCAGATCATAAAGAATTATCTGGTCTGCCGAGGAAGAGTGAAATACCACCATATTCCCGTCATTCGACACTAAATTATAACAACGCCCTGATCTAAAATACGATACGACATCAGTCTCAATCGTTTCTATGCTGTCATTCTCTAAATAAAAATATCCGATAAAACCATCTTCGCCGGCTATAGTCAGCCTCCCATCCTCTCTGATTGCAAGATCAGAGATCTCTCCCTCAGCCTGAATTTTATGGTTAGTTTCCCGAGAGGTTACTATGTCGATCATTTTTAAATGATTATCTATTGTCAGAAGGGCTATTTTTTTACCGTCCTTCGAGAGAGCCCATGAGTAAATATAATTGCTTCTGAAGGCATAGCTGAATATCGGTTGTTTTGTCTCAATATTCCAAATATCAATTGAATAGGAATCTATCTGACTTATATTCAGATCTCCCTGTTCTGTAACAACATTGGGTTCAGTAAAGGTGCTGTCCCGGATAGATGATATTGTTAAAATATCCTCTGAATCAGGCATGAACCTCATACCCTTTTTTCTATAGTTAAATATATTATGATCTTCTTTAAATTCTATCTCTGTTTTGAGCTTCATTGTGCCGGTATCGAATATTTTAATTTTATTCTGATCTACAGCAAAGAGTTTATCATCGTCCGAAATTGTAATTCCGCCAATATAATCAAGCCCATTGTCCTCTGTTGAAGTCTGCAGTGAGTCGATTTTCATTTTTTCCAGATCACAGATCTTTATTGCACCTTCTTCCGCAGGGCTGTCAATAGTTAAAAATCTTCCGCTTTTTGAAATTGCCATTGAGTAAACTTCATAATTAAAAAATGTTTTAATTTCTCTTTTTGCATTCATATCCCAGACAGTCGTTCCTTTTCCTCCATTCGTGATCATGCGGGAATCGTTTGCATTGAAAGCAACCTGTCTAACATCCAGTCCCAAAGCCTGAATAAATACTTCCACGGACTGAATTTTTTCCGATATTATAACTGAATTTTCAGTTTTACTGCTGCATCCAAAAATGAATGTGAGAGCAATTATAGCTGATAGATATTTATATTTTTTCATTATAAGGTCTTTATTTAAAAGTCTTTATCTCTAAAACCTGCTCAACAAACTCGGCTGTCTTTGAGTTTTTGCCTTCTTTTTTTGTGATCTTGATCCCTCTTGTCTTGACTCCGGTGTCCTCGGGTTTCTCACCTATGACATAAAGAACGTCCGCGTTCTCGACTTTTACATCGCCGAGCTCGGCTGTGCTTGCGTAAACAACAATTTTTTCAGCTCCGAAAGGCGGATTGACTGTCAGTTCATATTTATCCGTTCCCGAAGGCAAGGCATATACTGTTCCGCCGTTAAAATAATTATCCTTTCTGAACGGATTAGGCAGTATTTGAACCTGAGTTCCGTCATTCTGCACATATACCACCCTTGCAAAGAACGGCTTGTTGCCTTTCATGAACAAGCTTATCTTTTCACCGGCCTTGAATTCCGTCTGATTTTTATCTGTCCACAGCTTTACTGTTAAAGGAGCGGTCGGAGAATCTATCATATCGCCTTTTCCTGGTTTTGATGCGATCTCTTTCGGAGTCACCTCGACCTTCAATGTGATCTTGTAGCTCTCGCCCATCATTTCATCTTTGAACCATTCGCCTTTAAGTTCTTCAAGAACTTTAACTACAGCCTGCGAGAAAGCTTCCAAAAGATCCTTTTCAGTCACATAATCCCTTACGGTAGTCTCCGATGAAATAAAAGTGCTCGCGTTCTCTGAAGCATTCCGCTTTGCGTTGGCTTTAGCTTCATCCATAGTCTCTTTTTTACTCTTAGTATCGCCCATGCTCGCTGTCCCGGTAGCTTCAATAATTACAGACTGTGCGGCAAAAAGACCTGTAACAAGAATAAAAAGTGTAATTGAAATATAGTTTTTCATTTTTTTACTCCGTTTAAATTACTTCAATTTAATAAGACACTCTGTTTTATGCAAATATATTCAATCATTGGACTTCCCGTTTATATTTTTAAATCATGCTTGAAGGTAAAACACTGATACCTTTATATTTCATTTTCTGCTTACCGCCGTAAATAAGAAAAGCATCGTTAGCATCTACCCCAGATAAATTAATAAAGTAATTCAGTCCATCAAGAAAACTGCTGCTGAATGTTTCACCGGATTTTATTTCGACAGGGATCAGATTCTGACCGTCTTCAATTATCATATCCACTTCGTGCCCTGTAGAATCTCTCCAGAAATAAAGATATGGAAGTTCTTTTCTGTTGTATGCAGATTTTATGAACTCTGATATTACAAAACTTTCGAATATGTTTCCTTTGTATGGGGATTGCCTGATATCTTCAGGCTTTTTTATCCCGAGAAGGTAACATAAAAGTCCTGAATCGTAAAAATACAGTTTTGGGCTTTTAATAATTCTTTTTGAATAATTCTTATGATAAGGATGATGCCTGTAAGTTATAAAGCTTATCTCAAGAATGGAAAGCCATCTCTGGGCAGTCATATTGCTTATACCGCAATCTGCAGCGAGAGATGATAAATTTAGAAGCTGACCGACCCTGCCTGCGCATAATTTAACAAAATCGGTGAATAGGTTTATATCTCCGACATTTATAATTGACCGTACATCTCTCTGAACATATAACTGAAAATAATCACTCAGCCATTCCTGTGGCTCAAGATTTTTATCGTGTATCCTTGGGTAGAATCCGGTGTGAATTGATTTATAAATTTCAAATTCATCTTTGTTTGATCTTCTTTCTAAATCCGCTGTATTTAATTCTAATGGCTTTTCGCCTTCAAGCTCTCTCTTTGTAAAAGGCATCAGGTAGAAAATGCTTGCTCTGCCTGCCAAAGACTGCGATATACTTTGCAGAAGAAGAAAATTCTGAGAGCCGGACAGTATGAACATTCCGTTTATTTTCTCTGCATCAACTATACCCTGCATGTATGAAAAAAGGTCAGGAACTCTCTGAGCCTCATCAATAATAACACCTTTTCTGTATTGTGACAAGAATCCTCTCGGGTCGTCATACGCGTATTTTCTGCTGTCGGGATCTTCAAGGCTAACATAATCGTAATCGGGGAAAATATATTTTAGTAGCGTAGTCTTGCCGGACTGGCGCGGACCCGTTAAAGTAATTACGGGATATTTCTTAGCCGCATACCTAAGTTTTTGTTCTAAAGCTCTTTTTATCATTGCGTTTCTCATTCTTTGCAAATTTAACTTTCATTGTTAAATTTACAATACCACGATCTATTAGTCAAGAAATTTCTTACTTCTTCATCTTCTTCGCGATCTCGGTGACTGCGAATGAAGCTACATCATCGGCGTACTTGCCGGGTCCGAATCCGGCGTCATATCCTAGTTCCTTTGCGAGCTCGTGAGATATTCTCGGTCCGCCTGCGATCAGGATGACTTTTTCCCTTAAACCTTCAGCTTCGAGAAGCTCGACAAGCTCTGTCAGGTTCTGAATATGAACATT
>DMTS01000198.1:6301-14086 GCA_003477045.1 Candidatus Delongbacteria bacterium | reverse complement strand
GTACTTTCACACGCTCCTCTAAGAAGCCAGTCTGCACACATGCTTGTTGATTCTTTCCTTCCTGAAGGTATCACCCAGTTAGCGGTTGACTCTATTTTCATGATGCCTCAGCTCGGTGTTCTTTCAGAAGTGAAAGCTCCCGGATGTGATAGGGCTGCGATGGAAGTTTTTGACAAGGATTGTCTTATCTATCTGGCTATAAGTATCTGCCCTGTGGGTCATGTCAAAGAAGGAAAGCCTGTCGTAAGAATTAAAGCTGATCTTCCTGACGGTACAAAATTGAACGAATGGATCAATGCTAATCAGCTTTTAAGATATGATATGCCTCACGACACCGAAGTCGAGTTTGAAATTGAACCGGCATCAGGATTCGATGTAGGCGAAGGAAAAGGCAAGAAAGTTACAAGAAAGCTGAGGGGCGGTGTTGTCGGCCTTGTAATAGACACAAGAGGCAGGCCGTTCAATATCACAAAAGATATGAAAAACAGGGTTGAAATGCTCAATAAATGGGATATTTCAAAAAATTACAAGCCGAAATCTCATAAAGACGGCGTTTAATAAAACTTTAAAGATTTGACATAGGAGATAAGATATGGCTCATGCATATACACCGGGATTAAAAGTAGCCGCAAAAATAGTAATTGAAAAAACAAGAAAGCTTCCGCTGCTTGGTCAGGTACTTGTAAAAAAAGGCGACAAGATCCCTTCAGATACGATCGTAGCAAAAACAGAACTTCCGGGCAAGGTTTATCCGATTAACGTAGCCGGTCAGCTTGGGTTGGGCAAAGCGAACGAGTTAATAGAGTGCATGCTGAAAAAAGAGGGCGATCCTGTAAAAGCCGGAGAAATTGTCGCTCTGAGCAAAGGTTTTTTCGGATTTTTTAAAAGCGATTATAAAGCCCCGATAGACGGCACGATCACGCAGATCTCTCAAATTACCGGGCAGGTTATTTTCAATGCTGCGGCAATTCCAGTTGAGATTGACGCTTATGTTGACGGCGAAGTGAAAGACGAGATCCCGAACGAGGGAGTCATAATGAGAACCGAAGGAGTTCACATTCAGGGTATTATCGGTCTTGGAGGCGAATCGTACGGAAATATTATGATTGTTGCAAAATCGCCGGATCAGATAGTTGACATAAGCATGATCAACGATACTATGAAAGGAAAGGTTATCGTATGCGGCTCAAAGATAACTACCGAAGCATTAACAAAAGCTAAAAATGTCGGAGTGGCAGGTGTTATAACCGGCGGATTTGACTACCAGGATATAAAAGACATTCTCGGACATGATCTTGGGGTAGCGATCACAGGTCACGAAGACATCGGATACACACTTATTCTTACAGAAGGTTTCGGTACTATTCCTATGGCTGACAGAACATACAAACTGCTTAAGAAATATGAAGGCTTCAAAGCATCCATCAACGGCGCTACTCAGATAAGAGCCGGAGTTATGCGTCCCGAGATAATAATCACTCATAATGAGCCTCAGGAAGAGAAATCTTTAAAGAACTATGCAGAGTCAGGTCTTGAAAAAGGCGATCAGATCAGGATTATCCGCTCTCCTTATTTCGGAAAACTCGGAAAAGTTGTAAGCCTTCCCGTTGAACTTCATAAAGTCGAATCGGGAACCTGGGTACGAGTCATGACAGTTGATCTTGACGGGAAAGAAGTTTTAATTCCGAGAGCAAATGTGGAAGTGATCGAAAAATAAAATACAGGGAAATCTATGAAAAAATATATTGCCTTATTGTTGGTTTTGACAATGCATTTGGTTCTTGCTCAGACAGTCTCATCGAAACGGATGATAGATATTCCTACCTGTTTCACAATGGATCAGGCGGAACTCGAACTGGGCGGCAGACTCTATGCCACAGACGGCATGAGTACAGAGATCAACATAGGGATATTTAAGGATTTCTTTTTGGGTGTAAGCTACGGCGGTTCAAATATAATAGGAAGCAGGAAACCGGTTTGGAACGGAAATCCGGGTGTAAGGCTTCAGTACAGACTTCTGCCTGAAGATTATTACTACCCGAATATTTCACTCGGGTTTGACAGTCAGGGTTATGGGGTCTGGTTCGATGATCTAGAGCCTGACAGATATCAGGTTAAATCAAAGGGTTTCTTCTTTGTTTTAAGCAAAAACTACTTTGTCTCTGGCGGTGATCTCGGTACGCTCGGTCTCCATATCGGAACCAATTACTGCGTGACTGAAGAAGCTGTTCCCGGCGACGATAATATTAACGCATTCCTCGGATTTGACAAGAGCCTTATGAAAAACATGAACCTTTTGTGCGAGTACGATTTTGCTTTTAATGATAATTCCGATAGTTCGCCCACAAGAGACAAAGGATACTTAAACATCGGGCTGCGCTGGTCATTCAGCAACGAACTGCATCTGGAGTTTGACATGAAAGATATTCTCAGAAACCTTGAAAGCTCGGATAACTTGAGCAGAGAGCTTAGAGTAATCTATAATACTACATTTTTTGCAAAATAATAATTTTACGGAGTCAAAAAAATGGACCTGAAAAAATTTTATTCCGGGCTGAACAGCAAGGCTGTCAGGAATTATGAAAAGGACATTCTAAAGATCAAAGCTGCAAATAAAGAATTATCCGCTGTTACCTCCAAAGAAGGAAGCTTCCTTTTTAAGATCTCCGGGGTGATACATTATTTTTATAAATTCGAACAGAAAATTGATGACAGATATTTTCTTGATAATTCATTCGCAAAGATCCAAAAAGAATTCGATGCTATCTCAAATGAGATCAATCCTAAGAATTATAAAACATCCTATCTCAATCCCGACTATTCTGTAAAGATCTTCGGAGATAAGATCGGTAGGATCGCTTATGTAATATTTTACTTCTTCAGACAGTACCGTTCTTTTGCTTTTGAGCATAAGATATATCAGATGGAAAGATACAACAGGCTGTTTTTGGAAATGTATGCCCATTACACCCAGAAGAAAAAATTTACTGAGAAATTCCTCAAAGATATTGTAGCCAAGTATGAAAAAAGGTACGATATTGATGAAACAACTATCGTTTACAAAGAGATGTTCGGAAAAGAATATACTCACTATAAGGAAATAATTCTCAATTCGGATCCCAAAGATTTGAGATACCTGTACAGGTACAATATTAATATTACGGAAAATGAGATAAAAACAGCTGAATTCTTTAAAACTTATTCCAAGAAAAAACTTGATATACTGGCAAAGCAGATCGCTAAAGCTTACGCGCAGGGATTTGTTAACGGCGGTAAGGATCTGAGCATAAAATCATCGGTCATGATCAGGTTCAGCGCAGGGCAGGAAGAACTTATCAAAAGACTGATCCACTTCCTGCAGAAGGATTACGGTTTGGATTCAATAGTGGGAAGCCCGTCAACGACACCGATAAACAAACAGGTATCGCATGATCTTAAATTCCAGAACGCTGTGTTCTTCAATAAAGATTATGCTGATAAAAGACTTGAGCTTATGAACAAAGTCTATCAGAAAATTGAAGAAGATACCGACGCATATTCAGGAATAATCCTTGTCGAGAGTTTCGGAGAAAAACCCTTCTCTCCGGAAACAAAAAAGACTGCCTGGTCTTATACGCCCGAACAGCAAAAAGACTTTCAATATTTTATGAATCAGAGCATGCAGTTGAGGCAGAAATACATTCCGAGAACAGAGAACAGTTTCTGTATAATCGCATTCCCGTCGCCTGAGATCGGAAAAGATTTCGAGAAGATATTCGAAGATATTCTTGAAGTCAATATGCTTGAAAGCTCAAAATATGAGGGGATCCAGAAACACATTATTGACGCAATGGATAAAGCTGACCATATTCATGTTAAAGGTACGAACGGTAACCTTACAGATATTACAATAAAGAATCAGCTGCTTAAAAACCCGAAAAAACAGACAAATTACTGCAACTGCGGAGCCGATGTGAATATACCTGTAGGCGAAGTATTTACAAGCCCTCAGTTAAAGGGAACTAACGGTACGCTGCATATTAAGGAAACATTCCTAAATGGGCTGAAATTCAAAGAATTAAGACTCGATTTTAAAGACGGATTTATATCTGATTACAGTTGTAAAAATTTCAAGAACAAGGAAGATAACAGAAAATTCATCGAAGAAAATCTGATCTTCCCGCACAAAACACTGCCTATCGGCGAGTTTGCTATCGGAACTAACACATTGGCTTATACCGTAGCTAAAAAATATGACATTCTTGAAGTTCTGCCTGTGCTTATCATAGAAAAGATGGGTCCTCATTTCGCTATCGGCGATACCTGTTTCTCACATGAGGAAGACAAAGCCACATATAACCCGATCGACAATAAAGAGATCACTGCAAGAGACAATGAGATGACCCTGAACCGTAAAAAAGATCATTCTAAAGCATATACGGGTGTTCATACAGATATTACTCTTCCGTACGAAGATATCGAATTCATCTCAGGAATAGCTGAAGACGGCAGACATATCGACATTATAAGGAACGGTAGATTTGCGGTTAAAGGTTCTGAAGAATTGAACATACCGCTCGATAAAGCAGGAATATAAAATATTTTAGAGTTTTCCTATAAAAACTCTGTTGTTTCCGGAATAATCCCTCAATATTTTGATATCTTTGAGGGATTTTTCATATATAGACTTGACGCTTTCTGCCTGATCATAGCCGATCTCTAGAAACACAGATCCGCTCGCGTTTAAAACATCCGGTGTGATCTCGTTTATTCTTCTATAAAATGTTAGACCGTCTCCGCCGTCGGTCAGAGCCCCGAGCGGTTCAAAATACCTTACCTGTTTATCGAGAGATTCGATTACCGTTTTTGAAATATAAGGTGGATTTGAAATTATCACATCGAACTTTGAATCCGGTGACTTTTTAAGTATATCCAGATTGATAAATTTGATCCTATCTGCTACGCCATTCAGTTTCGCATTTGAAGCTGCAAGCTTTAGCGCCTGCTCTGAAATGTCGCATGCCGTGATATTTACATTCTTACACTTATTTGCCAGTGATACAGCTATGCAGGCTGAACCTGTGCCTACCTCGAATACGCTTAAAGGTTTATCTCCAATATATTCTACCGCTGTCTGAACAAGAATTTCTGTGTCGCTTCGCGGAATAAGAACTGACTTATCGACTGAAAATTTCAGACCGTAAAATTCCGTTTCGCCTAATATATATTGTATAGGCTCATGTTCAGATCGCCTTTTTAACAAAGTTCTGATCTTTGATATTTCTTCCTCAGTAAGCACTCTCTCGAACTGAAGATATATATCGAGTCTTTTAATACTCAACACATGAGTAATTATCAGCTCTGAACTGAGCCTTGGTTCATCAACACCTTTTTTCTGAAGGTGTTCAACTGAAAGATTCAGTATTTCAAGTAGGGTTTTCAATTATTTGATTTTATGCTTTGAAATAATTTCTTTTAGATTATCACAGATATCTTTAAAATCGCGTTCGAAGATCGTCCGCACGCTTAAATAATACTTTTCTTCATTTATGTATCCGAAAACAGGCACATTTGAGATCGTTCTCATTTCGTCAGACAGCTTGCTTACGCTTATATCTTTCTGTCTGAAAGACAAAGCTAACCCCTTCAGCTTTTCGGTTGGAAGCGTTCCTGATCCTGCCTGATCTAATACTTCTTCTATTTCCACATTCCAAGCCTTCGTTGCAACCTTCTTAACTTGTTCTTTAAGTGACTCAGCTTTTATTCTTAGTGAATCTCTTCCTTCGGACAACAGCTTCAAAGTGAGATGCCCGCTTTTGATCGGATCATTTGTAAGAAAATATTTGAGAGTCTCTTCAAGAAGAGCAAGTCTGATCTTGTCAGTCCTGAGAACTCTCATCAAAGGATTTTTCTTTACTTTCTCGACAAATTCTTTTTTTCCGGCTATGATTCCGCACTGCGGTCCTCCGAGAACTTTATCACCGCTGAAGGAAAAAAGGTCAACGGCTTCCTTCACAGCTTCAAATACAGTAGGCTCGTGAGGCAATCCAAGCTTTTCAAGATCTTCAAATATGCCGCCGCCCAAGTCATAATAAAAAGGTATGTTATGTTTTTTGGAAAGTGCTGAAAGATCTTTTACTTCAATCTCTTCCACAAATCCGTTTATCTTATAGTTCGAGGTATGAACTTTGAGCAATGCGCCGGTTTTTGAAGTTATAACCTCTTTAAAATCTGAAGCTTTCGTTTTATTTGTGGCACCGACCTCGATCATCTTTGCGCCTGATTTTTTGATTATATCAGGCATTCTGAACGATCCGCCTATCTCTACAAGCTCTCCCCTTGAAATTATTACTTCCTTCTTCTGAGCGAGCGTATTTATGCAGATCATTACGGCTGCCGCGTTGTTATTAACTACTGTAGCAGCCTCTGCCCCTGTGATTATGCTTATAAGTTCAGAAATCTTATCTTCACGCCTTCCCCTTTTACCTGTTGCAAGATCAGTCTCAAGCGAACAATAACCGTGCAAAATACTTTCTGCATTCGAAATTGCATTTTCTGAAAAAGGAGCTCTTCCCAAACCTGTATTTAGAACTATACCTGTTCCGTTCACAACTTTTGCAGTAAAAGGTTTGAATTTGCCTTCGACCACATCAGCTATTCTCTTCATAAGATCATACGGAACTTCTTTGATTTTCTCCTCCAGGATTCCATTCCTTAGAGCATCAAGTTCGGTCTGAATCAGTTTTACCAGAATATCATTCTTATACATGGCTTTAAGATCTGAAAAACAGCTGTCGTTCAGAATTTTGTCAACTTTTGGTATTTTCTTTAGAATCTCTTTCATTAAAAATCAGACACCCCAGTTTTTATTCCGTTTTTCGAGTATATGAGCTTCTCTTTTATTTTT
This sequence comes from Candidatus Delongbacteria bacterium, assembly GCA_003477045.1. Lineage (GTDB taxonomy): Bacteria > UBA4055 > UBA4055 > UBA4055 > UBA4055 > UBA12480. Next base: position 7,200 of record DMTS01000198.1, on the reverse strand, counting down.
CAGCAGCTCTCTATGCTCGGTTGTGTCTTTCTTCAGGTCATCAAGAACTTTTTGAATACCATCAATTTTACTTGAAAAATAATCAAGGTATTTGTCCTCGATTATTGAATTTTCAAGGTTGTAGGCCCTATCCAAGGCTTCTTCCAGCTCTAGTCCGTTCTTTTCAGTTTTTTCAGTTAAGTTATTCAGACTTTTTATCGAAATTTTAAGCGTCTTTTCTGAAAAATGATAATCCATAAAATCGATCGATCCTTCATATACATTATCAAGAATTGACCTTACCCATTCGGCGTGCTTTCTTTCCTCGCCGTATAAAAAACCCCAAATTTCGCATTCCGGAAATTTAACCGCATAAGCTGCATAAAGATCCGCCAAAGCTTCTTCGTGCAGAGCCAAAAGCTCGATCACTTCAAGTTTTTCATCAAAATTAGACATTTTACCTCCCTGTCAAAGATAAAAAAAGCCCGCATCTGCAGGCTTTTTTTAGTTTTATTGATAATTTACTGCTCGCCTTTTTTATTTAACTTGAAAACCTTTGCACAAACTCCTGAGCCTGTAATAACATTACCGCCTACAACCAATCCCCCGTCAGTAGTCTGAACAACTTTAACTCCATAATCATCATAAGCAGTATCTCCAAGATCTTTTGACCACTGGAGGATTAGTTCGGCATTCAATTTAAATAGCCATGTATTCTTATTGGTACCTGTTGTATGCCCGGTTATCACATAACCTCCGTCTTTTGTACGGTCGATGCCATAGGCTCTTTCAGATTTTGCCGCATCTCCGAATGTGTATTCCCAAAGGGCACCGTCTTCGTCGCCATTCATTTTGTACTCAACAACCCACGCATCATACAACTTGGATTTTACAGGTCCGTCATCCAGCTGGTAAGTCTC
>DMTS01000198.1:0-6275 GCA_003477045.1 Candidatus Delongbacteria bacterium | reverse complement strand
GTGCTCCAAGTCAAAGTACTTATATAACCTCCAAAGTGATCAACTTCTGCAAAAAACATGTCTTTTTTAAGTCCGTTTGGTCCTGAATCGTAAAGTCTCGAATTATACCATCCGGTTATGTAGAAAGAGCCGTCATCCTTTATTACAAGATCATTCACGAATTGATCTCCCATTTTTTTAATATAATGGTGCGGATGCGTTTCTCCTTCTGGAGGAGGTATTTCATGGCCGGTGATATCCCACCACATTTGGTTTGAAGTGTAAAAATTACTATGCCCCCAAACACCGTTGCCATTACTATAAATTTTTAACAATCTTACATCATAACCGGTTTCGTAACTGTAGGTAGTTGTATCGTTTGGACATTCTAAAGTGAATGTGCCTGTCCCGAGAATATTCTTTGTGTAACCGCCGATCAGATATCCGTCATCAATGGATTTTTTTATCACTGTAGCCCCGTCATCAACATTTATAAAGCCATAATGCTCATTCCAGATCAAAGAACCGTCAGTTAAGCTGATCTTTCTTACCCACGTATCTTTTAATCCGTCGCCGGCAATCCTCCATCCAGCAATTACATAACCCTTATCATATTCAGTGTCCTCACAAACACTCATTCCGACTCCAACAGAAGGAGTTAATTTCCTGTTCCATAGCTCTAATCCTTCCTGACTGAATTTTACGATCTTAGTGCCCAATAAGGAGTCTGATGATACTGCCAGATAACCATTGTCATAGGTCTGAATTATTGATTTTAGAGCATAACCCGCTTCACCAAGAGGAGATATAAAAGTCGGGATGTATTCTATTAGGGTGAAACTTCTATATCTCTTTAAAGGTTCAAATTCACCAACATCAAGTAAGAATTCTAAGGTATATCTTCCTGGTTCCAAATTTGCGCTCGGGAAATTAAAATCTAATTTATTGATCTCGTAAGCTGAATAAATTGAGTCTGACTGCAGATTGACTATCATAGATTTAAAAAGAGCCTGATTCCCTGCAAGTTCCACATCTACATCAATTATGTCGCCTACCTTCAATGTGTCATTAAGTGCCGGAGCCACTACGATCATATCAAGAGATGTTTCATCATCTATCGTAGGTAATTTAAGAATAACCGGTATCTGAACGATGTATTTTTCATTATCGTTGCTTACTGCTTCAACTATAAGGTATGTACTGTCTGATACATCCGTCGAAAGTCCCGCTGTACTTATCATATAGTCGAATTGAGCATCTTCCTCCTGAGTCAGAGCGAGTTCACTCAGCATGTTTTTGTCAAAAACTCCTGCTGGTTCGGTAATTGCGCCAAAATAATAATTAATTTCGGCATACTCAAAAGTAAAACCGCTAAGCTTTACAGTGACAGAGACCGAATCGCTGATCGTTATACTGTCGTTAGCCAGCGGGGATAACACTTCGATCTCTATTTCTCCAACCACATTGTCTTTTGACGACTTCTCACAGCCGGCAAAAACGAACACAAAAAGCAAAATCAACGCAGATAAAAAGATCGTGATTAACTTCTTCATTTAACTCTCCTTCGTTATATAATTTTAAAATTCAATTTTTTAAAACCTGTAGAATTTTTTCATTCACATCTTACCTTTTATATAAGATTTCTTAATTTGCATAATTTTTATTTCAAAAGCAAACAAAAAAGTATTTTTTTTCTTTTGCTGTTTTTACTACGTAATCCAAAGACTGATCGAATATATCTCTTGACTTTTTATTGTCGTGCATAACTATAATTGAGCTTCTTTCCAGGTAAGAGTCTGACAATCGTTTTACTTTAGAAAAATCACCTGTATGATCAGCCGTCAAAAAAGACCACATCATCATTTTCATTCCTTTTTGTCTAACAGTAGTCGTAGTGTGAAAATTGAACCATCCGTACGGCGGACGGAAGTATTCAGGCTCTGAACCGGTTATCTGTTTTATCAGTTCGTTGGTTTTTGATATCTCTCTTTCGTTTTCTTTTTCACCTTTGAAAATCAGGCGTTTATGGTTATATCCATGGCTCTCAACTCTGTGTCCTGCTTTGATTATAGCATTGAATTCCCTGAAATATTTTTCTATATTTTTTCCAGTGCAAAAGAAAATCGCCTTTATCTTGTGACTGTCAAGCGAATCGAGAATTCTAAAAGTATTTTCTGATGGGCCGTCATCTATTGTCAAAACTATACCTTCCTGCCTGTTTTCCCATAATACATCAGGAAAAAAAGATTTCAGCCACTTTGGAGGCTTGTAAAGAAGATCCATTATTTTTCCAGCTCAAGAAATTTTGTCGTTTTCGCCATTAGATCAAGCTGAATTATATAGGGATATTTGTCTTTTGAGGGCGCAAAAACCGCTCCGTCAACAAGATAGAATGATCCGTTTTTAATAAACGCATAAGTGAAGAAAGGACCACCGCCGTCTATATATTCCCATATCCCCTGCGCTTTCAGGCCATCTGTAGTAAAAGTAGAATCGGGAGTAAAGCTAAGTATTTCAGGATTGATCCTAACGCTGTCCGCGAATTGCCTGCCGATCCTATCCCTTGTCTGTATAATATTTTCCTGAAACGATATCTCACTGTTGTAATCGCTTCTTAGCAAAGTCAGCCACCTGTCCGGATTTGTTCTCCTGAATCTGATAAACTTATCTTTATCCTCACCTCGTTCGCCGATATTAAATTCATGCGGTATGAACATTTCAATATTATACTCTTTTTTTAAGAACTCTTCGGCTGTTTTATTATTGAATCTGTCGAACAACCTTTCCTTAATATCTGTGATCATTTTATCGAAGAAAAATCCGAATATTTTGTCGCTGAATTTTTCGAGATACCCACCAAGATAAATACTCTTTGAATCAAGAAGAAATAGCACTGTCTGGCCTTTGGCCCATGCATCTTTCTTTACCGCGTAATAGTAATCACCATTCCTGACACCTTCAAGCACACCGTCGGTCAGCATTTTTTTTATATACTGCGCTTCAGGATCGTCGCTGTCGATATTAGCAAGAAGTATCAGATTTTTATGTCTGCTGAATCCCTGATGGAATTCATCCATCGTTATTCTGTTCAAAGTGAAGACCTTTTCTTCAGCAGGAGTATAAATCGAATGCGAAAACATCCTTTCAAGCTGAGGGTAATGCGTATCAAATATAGTTTGGTCCGCGAGAACATTGATAACATTGTCGGAACCCAAAGCGGGTTTTTTATAAACTGAACAAGATGAAACAATCAATAATAACCCGATGACTCCTGATAGAAACAGATAATTACTTTTTGTCCGCAATTTTGACTCCCATTTTTATAAGTTCGTCTCTTATTCTGTCAGCCTCTGCCCAGTTTTTTTCTGATCTGGATTTATTTCTCATTTCAATTAATTCGCTTATCCTGTTCTGTTCTTCCCCAGAAAACTCTTTTTCCTTTTTTAACTCAAAATCTAAAACTTCAAATATTGAATTCAGTGTTTTCATAAAATTTATGACTAAATCTTTTTCGTATTGAGATATTCCGGTATCGAGTTTTTTTCTTACAGTTTTAATAAATCCGTACAGCGATGCGAGAGCCACGCTCATATTAAGATCGTCATCCATACCTTTTTCGAATTGATCTTTAGCTATTTTAACATCTTCTAAGATTCCGGCTTCTTTTTCAGAGATCACTGAATTATATACAGCCTGAATAAAATCGTTGAATTTATCGATCGCCTTCTGCGATTCTTTTAATTGCTCTTCAGTAAAATTAAGCTTCGATCTGTAATGAGCCGAAAGAAATGTGAATCTGATCGCATCAGCAGAAAATCCTTTTTTTATAAGATCTGATACTGTAAAGAAATTTCCGAGTGATTTACTCATTTTCTCGTTATTTACAACCACTCTGCTTTTGTGCATCCAATAGTTCACGAATTTTTCCCCGTTCGCTGTTTCTGACTGAGCGATCTCACTCTCGTGGTGCGGAAATTTGTTGTCCTCCCCTCCCGTGTGAAAATCAAGCGTATCGCCGAGATATTTTTTGCTCATCGCCGAGCATTCAAGATGCCAGCCCGGAAATCCTGTTCCCCACGGCGATTCCCATTTCATTATGTGTGCTTCATTCTTACCCGTCAGTTTTTTCCAGACCGCGAAATCGAATGCCGATCTTTTATCTTCATTTATCTCTACCCTAGCGCCTGCCTGAAGGGCTTCGAGCGAATTGCCCGAAAGCTTACCGTAATCTTTAAACTTTGAAATATCAAAATAAACACCGTCAGATGTTTCGTAAACAACACCTTTATTTTCAAGCTCTTTAACCATATCGATCATTTCATTTACGTGCTCGGTAGCTCTCGGATATTTGAAAGCGGGTGTGAATTTTAGAGCTTTGAGATCATTCATGAAAAGTTCTTCATAGTACCTTGCGATCTCCCAAACGGTCTTATTCTCTTTTTTCGATGCGGCTTCCAGCTTGTCTTCGCCCGAGTCCGACAGCTCGTTATCATCTGTCAGATGCCCGACATCGGTAATATTCATGATCCATTTAACTTCATAGCCTTTGTATTTCAGATACCTGACCAGAAGATCAGCCATCAGAAATGATGAAAAATTTCCGACATGCGCGTTGCTGTAAACAGTCGGCCCGCAGGTGTAGATTCTTGCTTTTCCCTCTTCTATAGGCTTAAACTCTTCTTTTTTTCTAGTCAGACTGTTGTATATCTGCATCATTTCCTTTCCTCATTCAACTGATATCTCCAAAGAGTGAAAAGTAAAATATTTTTGGCAAATTAGCAATAAATTAGTATATTGCTTTTCATGTACACACAATTCACTGAAGAAGTCATAGAAATTATCAAAAATATTCCAAAGGGAAAAGTCCAGACTTATGGTGGAATTTCCAAACTCGCCGGAAGCCCTTTCGCAGCCAGACAGGTCGTTAGGATTTTGTCATCAATGTCTGATAAGCATAACTTGCCGTGGCAAAGAGTTATAAATTCAAAAGGGGAATTACCCATTCTGAACAATCAGATGTTCGCCGAGCAGAAAATTCTGCTTGAGAAGGAAAAAGTTGAAGTTTCGCCCGAAGGTAAAGTCAATCTCAAAAGATATCTCTGGAATGGAAATTAGAACTCTATGTTCATAAGCACAATTGCCATGATGATCAGCGCAACAGCGATGATGCCCTTTCTTTTCATTTTTTCTTTGAAAATCAGAATTCCCCCGACATTGATAAGCAGTATCGTCCCCGAACTGTAGATCGGGAATGCGACCGAAGCTTTGAAGTGGCTGAATGATTCTATAAGAAAAAAAGATGCGAGCATATTGGGAATACCTACGGATAGTCCGGTCATGACGTCGGTTTTTGTGATTTTTTTACCTTTTATCCAAGAGGAGTAAGTGAAATAAACGCTTATGCAGAAAGCCGTGAAGAAAATAACGAAAAGGTACAGCGGTTTATTTTGGGGCAAGCAGGATCTTTCGAAAAGCTTTGTTGTGAACTCAGCAATTCCGGCTATAAAAAAAAGCAGTATTATGGTAGGGCTGCAACTTTTCAGTGATCTGAAATCTTTGGGATCGATGTTTATCATAATAATAGCAGATATTGATACGATTACTCCTGCAGTCTGAAGTAAACCGGGTATCTCCCTCCATAAAATCATCGAAAGCACGACCGGCAGTATTATTCCGGTCTTCGATACAGCCCCTGTTATACCCACACCGTTCTCTTTTATGCTCTTCTGAATAAAAATAAAGCCCAGAAAATACAGTATCCCCGCAAAAATGCCTAATCCGACGACATCTTGAATCCCGCTGAAAATTCTGCCTTCGCTTTTGCTGACCGTCAAAATAATGCTCGCCGTGAAAGCTGCGATATAGTTAGACGAAGTTACTGCGTAGCGGTTAAGATTTTTGCTTTCGCTGTATTTAAGGATCAGAGAGATCGAAGTACTGGAAATTATTGCAAGAAGAAGAAATATCATCATTAATCCCAACCAAATTAATCAAAGAATTATATTGTAAAAACGAAAAATAATCAATATATTCCGACCTGATTAATTTACGCATAAAGAGAAAATGAAGAAGTTAAGAAATATCGCAATAATCGCCCATGTTGACCATGGAAAAACAACCCTGATCGATGCTGCTCTAAAGCAGACTGGATTTTTTAGAGAGAATCAAAAAATCGAAGAAAGAATTATGGACTCGAACGACATCGAGAAAGAAAGAGGGATAACAATTTTTTCAAAAAATGCCTCACTTCATTACAAAGGCTATAAAATAAACATCGTTGACACTCCCGGACATGC
>DMTS01000159.1:39177-50379 GCA_003477045.1 Candidatus Delongbacteria bacterium | reverse complement strand
AACTTAACTATCAGTCCCCCGCCATAACTGCTAAGCGTACTGAGCCCGCGTATTTTCTGAATGTTCATGCTGTTCCTGTTGTAAAATGCATTATCAAAAAACATGCTGAAAGCAAGTTCATCCCGATCCGGTACAAAATAAATCTCTGCGTTTTGTTTAATAAATACATCCGTTCTAAAGAACTCCTCTCTGTATCCTCTGAGAGAGGAAGCTCCGCCAAAATAGATCCTGTTGAATTCCGGGATCTCTTCATCAAAGATCACATGGTCGTATTGAGCTGAAAATTTAACAAAGTATAATTTGCTGATCTCTTTGACGGCGGAAGCTGAGAGAGATACCTGAATACCTTTAAGTTCTACAGAGTCTTTTATATCAATATTAAGCGCGGCAATTTCACCGTCAACAAAAAATCCTGCTGAACGAGGTATCGCTTCATAAATATCTTCTGTTGAATAATTCATGCCGCCGGTATATCTGTCCGTAACAATATCGTTCTCCGAACCGATGTAAAGAGAATCTGGATAAACTGTCTTTCTTGACATTCCTCCTCTTACAGATGATCTCGTATCAATATCAAATTCTTCTTCGAAGCCATACTCTCTCGAAAGAAAATAATCTTTCCTGAATTTCTGATCGAATTTGAACCGGCTTGCTATATGATAGCTGAAAATGAATGGTTCACGATACTTCAGATTTATATTTTCACTCTCACCGCCGTTCCTTTCCCATATTATTTCGGCTTTCCTGAGAGTTCCGAAAATATTATCGGCCCTGATCTTTGCAAGACCCGAGAAATTATCTTCTGTATCACCCGCCGAGTATCCGGCCATCAGCATAATGCTTAAATACCTTTTTTCGTCCACATTTATGAGTATGCCGTGTTCGTTCCCTGATTTAAAAATGCTGAAATCAGGCCTGTCCTTAAACAGTCCTGTCTTATATATCATACTGCAGGCATTTTTCAGTTCGGTCTCGCTGAATCTCGATTTTAATTCTATCTGAGACTGCCTTAGCAGCGCATCGGAATGAGTAATTTTATTTCCTCTGAATTCCACCTTATCAACCCTTACATATCCTCCAGATTCGATATTGAGATATATATCAAGTATTTTCTCAGAAGTTTTCATGCTGTCAGTTTTGATAACGGCCAGAGGAAAACCTTTATCAGAATAAAAATCCAGTAGTCTGTTCATTATGTACGGAACAATGTTCGCCGGTTCTTTGTTTTGCGATGAAACAAGTTCTTTTATTTCGGAACTAAGTATATCATCAGTAAAATACGGGCTTCCGGAATAATGTATCTTCAGGCTGTCAGCGGCATAAGACGGTAAGAACATAAATGTGACTATAATAATAATAGTTTTAAGATAATACTTCATTGATAAGTCCGCCTATGTTGTTAGGCTCGATCCTGATAGGGCATGACAGTTTAACGGCTTCCATAACATCATTTTTCAGATCCATCTTGTCCTGTGATACGGAATAAAAATATTTCTTCTCTTTATAGTAATCCGCAAGATATTCCTGCTCTGTCTGACCGGGAGTCGGAATGAACAGTGCTTTTTTGTTCAGACTTACGATCTCCATTACGCTTGAATATCCCGGCCTTGAAATTATTAGTCCTGTACCTCTGACCATAGCTGATAATTCCTTTCTTGATGCATGCCCGTAAACCTCTATGTTACCTGACTTCATGATCTTGCTGCTTTCAGGCTTTCCGCAGACAATGATCGTTTTACCTTTCAATTCGGCTGCTTGTTCGACCGCTATCTTTTCGAACATAGTTCTCTGCGGCTCAGGCCCGGATATTATTATAAGATAGTCGGACTTTATTTCTTCTTTACCGCTGTCTATATCCGCAAGAATACCTGTATAAGTAAGTTTGATGCTCTTTATACTTTTCAGGTCATGCGACAGGCTTCCCGAAAAATTCTGATCTGATGCTGAGTCAGGAATAAATACTTTTCTATATCTTCTAAAATAGCGTTTATTAAAATATTCTGAAATAAATTCGAGTTTTTCAAAGCCTTTCGGCAGTTTGAATTTTAGCTGATGTGTTATAAAATATGAGGGAATATTGTTTGAGTAAATACCATACCTGTTATCTGAAATTATGCGGTCGAATTTCTGCTCCTCTACGAGTTTTTCAGCGAACGAGTGTTCTTCTTTCAGTTTTAATAGTATTTTTGGAATCTGAAGGGCAAGAAAAAATATTAAAGAACCACCTTTCCTTGTATATTTTACAGAATAATCTGTATGGTCGATAAAATTCAGATCCGGAAGTTCATTTTTTATCAGGTTTAGTGATCTGCCTGTTGAAAGCACGGTCACATCGTTGTTTTTGGCCAGCTCTCTTATAATGGGAAGCGACCTCGTGGCGTGCCCCAGACCCCAGTCGAGTACAGCGTACAATATTTTTCTTTTTTTTGCCAAATTTCCTCAATTATTTTAATCTCGAGAAATTACAAAAAATATCTTGACTATACAATGAAAAAAAGATATATTTGGGTCACTTACCGCGGGATGGAGCAGTCTGGTAGCTCGTCGGGCTCATAACCCGAAGGCCGTAGGTTCGAATCCTACTCCCGCTACTATTCTTAAAGAGCCTCAGGCTCTTTTTTCTTTATGCCCTTTTCGGGTCTTTTTGTACCACTCGTTATGAGTCTTCATTATGCTGAGTTTTTTATCAACTTCAGTTGTATCTTCTGTAACAGGATCGGTTCCCGTATAATAAAGCACGCTTGCAAGTGTAAGCGGCAGAGGTATGAAGTTATTGACATCGCCGGTTCCTATCGCAAGGTCTTTAAGCGATTTTATATTCAAATCAACCTCTCCGTCCGTCTGTCCGGGAAATCCGGTAGTAACAGAAGCTTCGAAATTTATCTTTTTCCCGTATTCACCGGCTCTTTTTACAAGAAATTTCACATCTTTTAATATACTTTCCTCATCGTCTAAACCCATCAGCTTTCTTACCGGGGCTGAAAAGCTTTCCACGCTCAGTTCCACTTTGCCGTCATTTCTGTTGGTCAGAAAATCTTTATACATTTCTTTGTCTGAAAGCAGAAGCTTCATATCGGGTTTTCCCGCATAGAAGTTATTTCTGACATTCGGAAATTTATCGAATCCCTCGATTATTCTAATTATTTCCCCGTTGCGGGTTTTAATATTTTTGCATAGATCGGGAAGAGTGCAGGACAGTCTATCGCATTCTGAACATTCTTTCTGGTTACCTACACCGACTAAGTAATGATTGAAATAAGGCAATCCGAATAGCTTTATGGTTTTATTGTATTCCTTCGATTTTATAAAATGGATGACTTCCTTTCTGATATGCTCATTTGATCTTGATGAGATAAACTTTCCTTCTGTGAAAAGTTCCTGAGAAACGGATCTGTCATTCAAACATCCTCTGTGAGTGATGAATACATCTTCAATGAACTTTAGTATAGGTATCTCATGCTTATACTTCGGATGCGCTTTTCTTTTAAACCCCATGCCGAATATTTCATCGGTTTCGCTCTCATCTAAAGGTAATTGAGCTTTATGGATCACTAGAAATCTGTCTAGCACTTTCTGTATCATTACATTCGATCTGTAAGGATTCTGATTCCTGTGTACAGCCATGTGGTGCGCAGACAAAAAGTTGCTGTCCTTTTCCATTTTTTCATGCGAAGGCAGCTTTATGAAACTTTTGATCTCCGGTACTTCTTTTGAAATATAGGCAGTGCCGTTAAGTTTCCTTATATCCGACAGCCTCTGACCGCTCTTTATAAGTTCGCAGATCTTTACCAGATTATGCTCAATATTTCCGAAAAGAACCATGTCTGCTTTCGAATCGAATAGGATCGGCTTTCTTAATTTGTCAGTCCAATAGTCATAATGAGTAGTCATTCTGCATACAGCTTCCGGGCCTGCTAGTATGACTGGTACATCTTTATAAAATTCTTTCAGTTTGTTGCAGTATCTTATTACTGCTCTGTCCGGTCTGTGGGTCCTCTGCCCTCCCGGAATATACGGGTCTGTGCTTCTGAATTTTTTAAAAGCCGTATAATTCATCGCCATTGAATCTTCTTTTCCGGAAACGACGAGAAAGAAAAGCGCGGGACGACCGAACTTTTTCCAATCCTCGTCCTTTGAAATATCGGGCATATCAAGCATCGCTGTGCGGAATCCTTTGGAATTTAAAAATCTTCCGGCAGAAGCTGTCTGAAAATACGGATGATCTATGTACGCATCTCCGGTAACGATTACGACATCAGGCTTCTTCCAGCCGAGGTCATCCGTTTCCTTTTTTGTCGAAGGTATATAACCTTTTATCATTCTGATCCTTTTTAAACTTGAATAAATCTAATAAAAAAAGCTGTCAATTGACAGCTTTTTTATTGAAGATTTTAACTATTATCCTACGATGGCTGCATATTCTCCGAAAGCAAGCATCAGCTGTTCAATGGTCATCTTGCTACCGTCATTGAACAGAATATATACCTCCAGCTCATCATGAGTTCCGTAATCGTCTGTCACAGTAACTATCATAGCTTTCAGCTGGCCGATCTGATTATCGCCTTCGAATATCTTGCAATAAGTGTGAACTCCCGCATTGATCATATCAACTTCACCCTGAAGAGTGTAAAGCTCTGATTCAATATAGGTGGTGTATTCAGAATCCGCAAAAAGCTCGATCGTATAGTTGTTGCTTGTATATGTCACATCTATCGAAGACAGATCATCCCATGCAGGATCGTAGAATATTGCATCAACAGCTAAAGACACCTTTGTGACATTGTTTTCTTTTATGCTCATTGCTAAATTAAATTCAAGCGTACCGACAATATCCATTGTTATGTTTAAAGAGAACGGAGCCATTACAAGATCAAAGACAAGCGTTCTCGGCATAACATCGTCAAGTGCAGAGATGTATTCCCAGTCCCCAGTCATATCTAATGCGAAAACATTAGTGTTATCGGTGAATATATCCAGATCGATGATCGTCGGGTAATATTCGCTATAATAATATTGCTCAGCATCGTACCAAGAAACCAGTTCATCCATATAATCGTTGAGTTCGTATCTGATGTCGTACTGGAGGCCCGATACTGATTTTGGAATACTTATTATGATCTGGCTTCCGCCTAATACAGCATTCCATGTGGCTGAGGTGACATACTGCTCTCCTGTTTCCGGATCAGTGTACCATGTCAGAGCCTGAAGGGTATATGTACCCAGATGATTTGCAAAAATAAGATGATCTTCCTGTTTCGTCGAAAATTCTGAGATCGGAAACAGTTTTTTAAGCATAGCAGCCTGTGCGAATTTTTCTGTTTTCTCGAGCTTTCCGAAAATCTCATTTATACTCTTCATCGGCATTGAGAAAGGCAGATCGACCATCATTGTTGAACCCTGGCTCATAGCCACAGCACCCTGTGAGGTCATCATATCACCTGCAACACCTGTTAATTCTCCCTGAAGAGCCTGTGAATCGTTTACGGTCGGTTCGGAACTTTTATCCTCTGAGCAGGACATCATCACCAGCGATGCTGATATCGCAATTATCAATGCTAATTTTTTTATCATGGTTTTCCTCCCTGAATTTTGTTTTTTTGTTGTCAGACTGCAATATAATGACAAACTAATCAGAGCGCAATAAAATAATTTTTTTTAGGTTGAAATTTCGCATAGTAATTACTTATATTGTCATGATTATCCAATTAGATAGTAAGGAGTCTGATTTGTTCATAAAGTTGGTTTATAATCTCATAATTGTCCCTTTAGTTTATTTCTCGATATCGATCATATCCTTGTTTAGTAAAAAACTCCGCAGATCAATAGAAGTTAGATCAGGAATTTCAAAAACCCTTTCAAAAAACAGAATAAATCTGAATCCGTACAGCGTAACCGTTCTTTTTCACTGTTCGTCAATGGGCGAGTATAAACAGATCCTTCCTATCGTGAAAAAACTGAACGATTCTAAACAAACAGAATATAACATCGTTCTTTCGCTTTACTCGCCGTCCGCTTACGAGCACATAGACAAAAACAATCCCATGTTTAGCCTTATTACCTACACACCTTTCGATTTCTACATAGAAACCAAAAGGTTCATAAATACGATCAATCCTGACATCGTTTTAATATCTAAGCATGATGTTTGGCCTAATTTTTTATGGGAATTAAAGAAAAGGTCAGTACCGGTGTTTTTAATAAACGGTCTTTTTGCCGATGACACCAAAATGGATAAATGGTACGCTAAATTCTTTTTCAGATCGATATTCTCAAACCTTACCGGAATAATCACGATAAGTGAAAAACAAAAGCAGAGGTTTTTATCCGTTTTTCCGTATCCGGACAAAATTCATGTCAGCGGAGATACCCGATATGATGCAGTTATTTATGAGGCCGAATCTTCACTGGGGATAGACTATTTTGAATCTCTTGCGGGGAACGATCACATATTCATAGCGGGAAGCTCATGGCCGGCAGATGAAAAGCATATAATTAACTGCTGGGTTGATCTGAAGAAAAAATTCCGCAATGCAGTTCTTATACTGGTTCCTCATGAGATAGGCGCAGATCATATCTACAAGATCGAAAGTATGTGTCAGGAAAAAGATCTCGGATACCTTGCGTTCACAGATATGACCGGAAAGGAAAAACTTAACGAATATGATGTTTTAATAATTGACAAGATCGGACTTCTTACAAAGATATATAGATACGGAAAGATCGCGTATGTAGGAGGAGGTTTCTCCAGAAACGGACTGCATTCGGTATTGGAACCTGCGGTTTACGGGCTCCCTGTAGTATTCGGACCGAATCTGGATAAATCACCTGAAGCCCAGGAAATGAACATTTTAAACTGCGGTATGATCTTTAATGACGATAGAGAGCTTTATAATATAGTCAGCAGTTTATGGTCGGATAAAAAACTCTATGAAAAGGTTTCAGAGATCAGTTCGGGTTATATAAGAGACCACAGCGGGGCCACCAATAAAATTCTTAAAACTATTGAAGAAAACACCCGCAAGAATAATTCTGAAAAAGGCAATTCAATAACGGAAAAAGAACTGGAAGATATCCTTAACAGAGAATCGAACAAAGAAAAACAGAAATGAACATGAACCCTAAACCATACGAATCGATATCAAAGCTATTTCTGATCGCATTTTCTTTTCTTGTAATATCGTTCGTTTTCGGATATCACTGGCTGATCTTAAAAAATCACAGCCAGAATACTTCAAACATGATAATCAGCGCAATTGAAAAATTCAATAATTTTCCAAGTAAAGATGTAGTAGAAGAAAGCCGTCGTTTTAGAAAAATTACAGAGATCCTTGCTGCAGGTGAAAGATCTTTTCTGATAGTTGACGGCAACGACAGGCCCGTCTTCTGGTCCTTTCTTCCTGTTGAAGATGATCCTGCCGCCTCTCTAGGAGTGTATGAAAATACGGGGATTTCCCCATTGATATATTCTGACGGACTGACTGAAAAGCGCTTATACTACATTCCCGATGATCTGCTAGACAAAATAAAATATTACCCGCTTCTCCTAATCGGGTCGATCCTGCTGACCGCTTTTATCACCTGGTATCTTTATATGTTCATGAGAAGAAATGAAAAGCAGTCTATATGGATAGCCATGTCTAAAGAAACCGCTCATCAGCTTGGAACTCCCCTGACTTCTCTAAAAGGATGGAGAGAATATCTTTCTGAGCTTGGTAAAGAAAATGACAGCCTCAATGCTGTTGAAGAAGGATTGAAAGATGATGTTGAAAGGATATCTATCATAGTTGACAGATTTTCGAAAATATCCTCTGAGCATGACTTTACTATGTGCGACTTAAAAGCTATTCTTAACAGGAGCGCGGATTATATTTCCAGAAGAGTTACACTTGATCCTGAAAGAATTACGATCCTGAAAGAATTGAGCGATGTGCCGAATATCTATGCGAACGCTGTTCTTATTGAGTGGACTGTCGAGAATCTTCTTAAAAATGCGATCGAATCTTTAAAACCCGACCGGAAAGGAACCATCATTCTAAAAATGTTCGATGAAAAAAATAAAATAGTCATCGAGATACACGACAACGGAACCGGGATCGGATCATCGATAAGAAAAAAAGTTTTTGAAACAGGCTTCACCACAAAAAAAAGAGGATGGGGCTTAGGCCTTTCCCTTGCCAAGAAAGTTATTGAGCAGTATCACAACGGAAGCCTGTTCATAAAAGAAACAGGACCGGACGGATCGGTATTCAGAATTGAGTTGAACAAATTTATCTAGGGGAAATATGTACGGCAACTTAAAAACAGGGAACGAAACAGCAGGTAATATAACCGGAGGACAAATGCTGAAAGTACTGCCCTCAAAGGAAAAAATACCTGTTCCCGGAAATATAATTTCGGTCAGCATAGACAATAATTATACGACAGAAATGCTCGAGGAAGCCGAATTGAGCGACTCAATGATAGTAGTACTGGGCAAAAAGAACCAGTATTCGTCCGATCTGACACCCGAATCGTTCTACAAGTTCGGCTGCATAGCTAAAGTTATGCAGGTTATAAAGCTTCCCGCTTTCGGAACCAAAGCTGTTATAAGATGCCTTAAAAGGGTCAGGATTACCGATTTCGATAAAAACAATATGAATCTTTTTGCCCGGGTAGAACCTGTCGAATTAGAAACCGATAATGACGACATTACAAAAGCCTCTCTCCGCATACTTAAAAGACTTTATAGGCAGTACCTCGACCTTAATCCGCATATAGAAAGACCTGATTATCTGATCAATCTGGACGATGAATTTATTAACCCTCTGTCTTTCGCAGACATCATTTTAGGAAGCTTGAACCTCAACTACAGAAGGTCTCAGAAGATGCTGGAGATAAGCGATCTGAAATCGCTTGTAAATGAGCTTCATATCGTTCTTGTAAACGAAATTGAGTTCGCCAGGCTGGAAAAAAAGATAGAAGCTGAAGTAACCCAGAGAACATTGAAGGAGCAGAAGGACTATTTTTTACGGGAAAAACTTAAAGGGCTTAGTTCGGAACTTGGAGCAGAGTCGGTTCAGATCCCTGAAGTAATCAGGATCAGGGAGATGAAGAAGAACAACGAACTTTCGGAACAGGCTGTTATTAAAGCTGACATTGAGATCGAAAAACTTAGTAAAATGCACTCTATGTCTCCGGAATACGGTCTTATCCGCGACTATCTTGAACTTGTGATCTCTCTGCCGTGGAAAAAATCCGGAGAAGTCAACATTGATCTGAACACAGCCGAAAAGATCCTTGACGAGGATCATTACGGACTTATCAAACCGAAAGAAAGGATTCTGGAATACTTATCGGTTTTAAAACTGGTTGAAAAGTTAAAAAGTCCGATCCTATGTTTCGTCGGACCGCCGGGTACGGGTAAAACTTCACTTGGAAAATCTATAGCCAGATCGCTTGGAAGAAAATATATAAGAATAGCTTTGGGCGGACTTCATGATGAAGCAGAGATAAGAGGCCACAGAAAAACTTATATAGGCGCAATGCCCGGTAAAATAATTCAGTCCCTCAGAAAAGCAGGGGTGAACAACCCGCTTATCCTCTTTGACGAGATCGACAAAATATCTTCTGATTTCAGGGGCGATCCGGCGTCAGCGCTTCTAGAAGTACTGGACCCGGAACAGAATAATACATTTACCGACAATTATCTTGATGTCGAATTCGATTTGAGCAATGTATTATTTATAGCCACAGCTAACGATCAGAATAGAATACCTGTTCCTCTGCTTGACAGGATGGAGCTTATCAAACTCGACGGCTACATAGATCCGGAAAAATTCATGATTGCTTCCAGATTTTTAATACCTGATCAGAAGAAAGCCAACGGAATAAATGAAAACAGTCTGAAAATTTCAGACAGCGCAGTATATAAAATAATTTCAGAATTCACTATGGAAGCAGGAGTGAGGGAGCTGGAAAGAAAGATCGCAAAGATTTGCCGTAAAACAGCTCGGATGGTCACTGACGATCCTGAAAAGATCGTGAAAGTTAACGAAAAGAACTTAAGCGCTTTTCTCGGGATCGAGGAATACAAGGATTTTTCAAATGTTGCGGGTAAAAAGATCGGTGAGGTCAACGGGCTTGCCTGGACAATTTCAGGAGGAACGATTTTAAAGGTTGAGACAAACATTATTCCAGGAAAGCCTGAACTGAGGCTTACCGGAAAGCTCGGTGAAGTGATGAAAGAATCCGCTCAGGCCGCTTTCAGTTATCTGAGAACGAATGCTGAGCTGTTTGAAATTGACAGAAATCTTTTCAGCGAAAACGAGATCCATATTCATTTTCCCGAAGGGGCAACACCCAAAGACGGCCCTTCAGCGGGAGTAACAATAGTGATTTCTATGATAAGTGCTATCAAGAAAATTCCTTTCGATCAGAATATCGCAATGACCGGCGAGATTACTATACACGGAGATATACTGGCCATCGGCGGACTGAAAACAAAACTGATGGCTGCCAAAAGATCAAAGATCTCAACAGTTTTTATTCCTCAGCAGAATTTAAAAGACCTTGATAATATTGATAAAGAGATTAAAAGATCGTTAAACATTATCCCTGTTTCGCACATTTCTGAAATAATAACTACGACAATGAAGACGCAACTATGAAAGAAAACGAATTCAAAATAATCAGCTCTGAATATATCACAAGTTCCGCAAGCGGTGCAGATATCGCTGACGACGGTATGAAACAGATAGTTTTTACAGGGAAATCGAATGTGGGCAAATCTTCCTTAATAAATTCAATACTGAACCGCAAAAATCTTGCTAAAACGGGAAACACTCCCGGAAAAACCCGGCTGATAAATTTCTTTCTTATAAATTCATTTTTTTACTTCGTTGACCTCCCCGGCTACGGTTACGCCGCCGTATCAAAAACAGAAAAACAGAAATGGAAGAAAATGATCAATGAATTCTTTAAAAACTCTAAAAAGGTCAGCTTGGCTTTTTCAATTCTTGATATAAGGCACGATCCTTCAGAAAATGACCTTGCTCTCATAGAGATGTTCGAGAATTATAAGATACCTCAGATAATAATACTCAATAAAAAGGATAAACTTTCGAATAACGAGCTGTTCGTAAGAAAAAAAGCTTTCAGCAAACTTTTTGACAGCTACAATACTATAATTGATCTTCTCCCTTACAGCTCAGTTTACCATTTCAA
>DMTS01000159.1:3898-39168 GCA_003477045.1 Candidatus Delongbacteria bacterium | reverse complement strand
AAAAAATGCGTCTGGATATGTCCGCTTAATGCCTTGGCTTTTGATGATCTTACAAACCTTGATAAAAGTGTTTGAAATATTTATATTTAGAGCTTCTTAAAAATAAAGAACTGAAGGAAAAAAATGTGCGGAATAGTCGGATATATCGGTAACAAAGACTGCGTAAGGTTCCTTGTTGACGGACTGAAAAGAGTTGAATACAGGGGTTATGATTCTGCAGGCATTTTAATTTACCGGAAAAATACCGCTGAACATTTTCTCGTAAAAAATGTCGGAAAGATAATTGAACTTGAAAAATCTATCAGCAGCAATCTTTCGGGCAATATAGGTATAGCTCATACAAGGTGGGCGACACACGGCGAACCAAATCACAAGAATTCTCACCCGCATGTTTCGAATGACGGCAATATATTTCTTGTCCACAACGGAATTATTGAAAATTACACATCCCTTAAAAAGAAACTGGAGAAAACAGGGTTTACTTTTTATTCGGAAACAGACACAGAAATACTTGTTAACCTCATACAGCACTATTATAAAGGCGACATTGAAAAAGCCGTAAAGGAAGCGCTTCTCGATGTAAAAGGAACCTACGGGATAGGCGTTTTCTGCTTGAATGAACCTGATAAACTGATTGCAGCCAGGCTCGGTTCTCCCCTGCTGATCGGTATAGGCAAAAACGAGAATTATTTTGCTTCCGACCCTTCTTCTGTTTTAAAGAAAACCTCTGAAGTAGTATATATGCAGGATAGAGAGATAGCGGTAATCACAAAAGACAGTGTAGTACATAAAACACTTGATGACGAACTGCTTGAGAAAAGTATAGAGAAAATTTCATTCGAACTTACTGACATTGAGAAAAGCGGTTACGATCACTTTATGCTTAAAGAGATATTCGAGCAGCCAAAGACAATAACAGACAGCATGAGAGGCAGGCTTCTTCTTGAAGAGGGAACTACCAAGCTCGGCGGGCTTAATGAACATCCTGAAATTTATAACTCACTTATAAATGCCGATAAAATATACATCGTCGCATGCGGAACAAGCTGGCACAGCGCTCTTATAGGCGAATACATGCTTGAAGAATACGCCAAAATACCTGTAGAAGTGGAATACGCATCTGAATTCAGATACAGGGATCCGATAATAACGCCCAAAACCGTCGTAATAGCTATTTCTCAGTCCGGAGAAACGGCTGATACTCTCGCAGCTATCAAAGAAGCAAAGAGAAAAGGGGCTGTCGTTCTTGGCATCTGTAATGTCGTGGGTTCTTCGATTTCAAAAGAAACAGATGCGGGCGTCTATCTTCACGCAGGACCGGAAATAGGGGTCGCATCAACAAAGGCATTCACCTCGCAGGTTATCGTACTTGCTCTGATTACCATTGATATTGCTAGGAGAAAACACCTTTCATTCAGGCAGGGTTATAAGATCGTTAAAGAACTTAAGATACTTCCCGCCCTGGTCGAATCCATCCTCGAAAATTCCGCTGTGATAAAAGAAATAGCCAAGAAATTCAGCAGCGCGAAAAACTTTCTGTATCTGGGAAGAGGATACAATTTTCCCGTGGCACTTGAAGGCGCTTTAAAATTGAAAGAAATCTCTTATATTCATGCGGAAGGATATCCGGCTGCAGAAATGAAACACGGCCCTATTGCTCTTATCGATGAAAATATGCCTGTGATCTTTATTGCAATAAAAGACACCATATACGATAAAGTGATCACGAATATCAAAGAAGTTAAAGCACGGAACGGTGTAGTTATTTCTATCGCCAGCTACGGAGATGAAGAGATCGATTTGATCTCGGACTATGTAATAAAAATTCCGGACACTACGAACCTGCTTTCTCCGATCCTGACCGTGATCCCACTACAGCTTCTCGCATACTATATTGCCGTTGAAAAGGGTTATAATGTCGATATGCCTAGGAATCTGGCTAAAAGTGTAACTGTGGAATAAATTTGAAAATGACAAGACCTATTACATTACTGATATTTTTTTTATTGACCCTGGAGTCTTCAGCTATTGATTTGAACAAAATAAAATATTTATACGAATCCGCATTATATCCTGAATTGATTTCTTATACCGAAGGACTGAAGAGTGATCAGGGAACGGACACTGAAGAAGCTTTATACCGCGGTCTTGCATATTATAAAATGGGCAGCTTCAGAGAAAGTAAAAAATCTTTTTTTTATGTAAGCGGACACTCAGACAATATTTTCATTAAAGAGTGCGCTTTATATTATCTCGCCCTATCGAAGATCAGGCTTGAAGAAAAGGTTGAAGGAGCCGTTATATTTACCGGACTGCTTAACTCGTCTCAAACAGAAATATCAGTCAATTCGAAGTCAGTTCTTGAAGCTTTGATAAACAACAGGCTGAATGAAGAGGATTTAAAAGAATTAAATGAAAGTATATTCGACAGAACAATAAAAAAATATATAATTCAGAGTAGAACTTCTCTTAAAATTCTCGCAGTACTTCCTTTAACCGGAGCAGACAAAGACGCGGGGAACGATCTTCTTTCAGGATTGGAGTTCGCAGTAAAAAAAATGAACAGGAACGGCAGAAATATAAAACTCGATGTAATCAATTCTGAAAGCAAAATGCCTGTTATGGTAAAAAAAGTTTTAGACAGACTGAATTCAACAGGATATAATCTTATTGTAGGAGAATTACGATCCGATGCAACCGCCGCACTCGCAGGCTTAGCTGCGGTTAAGAACATTCCTCTTGTTTCTCCAACAGCATCCACGAACAACATTTCTGATATTTCCCGGTTTGTTTTTCAGATGAATACAACTTCATATTCAATGAGTAAAATGATCGCCGAGTATGCAATTGATTCATTAAATTATAAAACTTTTGCAGTAATTGCCCCGGCATCTGAAGACGGGAATGAGTCCGTAACCGGATTTACAGAAAAAGTTGTTGAGAAAGGCTGTTCCGTCCTATCCACGGAATGGTATTACGAAGCCTATGACCTGAATAAACAGATTCAAAGAATAAGAGAGAAGATCCTCGGTATATGTTCTTTAGAGATCGATGAATATATGCTGCCGGATTCTATCAGAACTTTCCAGGCGCCGGTTATTGATGCGATATTCCTCCCCGTACCGAATTCAGACATTGAATCCGTGCTTTCACAGGTTTCATATTATAACTTTAAGGCTAATCTCCTTGGCACTTACGGATGGAATGACATGAGTATGCTTAATAAACTTTCTGCCAATGCAGACAGCCTTGTCTTTATCAGCGAAAGCTCTTACGACGCAGATAATCCGCGATTCAACGATTTTGTATTTTTTTTTAGAAAAGAGATGAACAGAAATCCGAAAAAACTTGAAATCATCGGGTACGCCCTACTTGAAATGTTGGATTCTATTCAGAGAGATAATCCGGAAAAATCCCTATTACAGGCTCTTTCAGAGATGAAAGAATATGATTCTATTTCAGGAAAAATATTCCTTGACGACAAAAGATCTAACCTGTCTGCAGACATAAATATGTACTCCTCAAAAAGAAAAATACTTGCGAAAACAAATTATCAGAACAGACCGGGAACAAACATCTTTGAGATTTCGGACAGATATTACAATGCGGGATATGTAAACGAAGTTACATGCAAATACAGTAATGCAGCGGATAATTACCTGAAGTCCCTCGATGAGTTTAAAAAGACTGTAAACCTTCCTGACAGTGTTTCAGATTCTGACCCGAAATGCGTCAATTTGAACAGAAGATTGGGAAACACATATTTTATGCTTGGAGATTATAAAATTGCAAGGCAGTATTTTGAAAAAGTGCTAAACCATGTTAAGAACGATAAAGACGTTGAATTCAAAAATACCGTAGCCGCAGCCGGATCTGAAGATGACCCTGAAGAATCTATAAAGAACCTTATGAAATACATAACTGATAAAAATTACTCTTCTGACGCATACTATGAGTTGGGAAACATTTTTGAAAAACAAAATCAGGAAGCTAAGGCTAAAGAATATTACGAGAAGGCTGCAAAACTTAAAAATAAAAAAGCTAAAGATGCACTTATGAGATTAAAAAAATAAATTTTTATAGGATTTGATATGTCTGAAACAACGATGGAAAAAATAGTTTCTCTTGCCAAAAGAAGGGGTTTTGTTTACCCAGGTTCCGAAATTTACGGCGGTTTGGCTAATACATGGGATTACGGTCCCCTTGGTGTTGAATTACTTAACAACATTAAGAACTACTGGAGAAGAAAATTCATAAAAGAAAGACCTGAAAATGTCGAGCTTGATTCTGCTATACTTTTAAATTCTAAAGTTTGGGAGGCATCCGGACATGTCGGCAATTTCGCCGATCCGCTGATGGATTGTAAAAAATGCAAAACTCGGGTAAGAGCCGATAAGCACATAGAAGACTGGAACGAAAAGAACTCAACTGCTATATTTCCTCAAAATTGGGCAGGAGAATTTACCGGCTCATCTGATCTTCTTGAATTCATAAATTCAAACAAATTAGTGTGCTCAAAATGCGGATCGCTTGACTGGACGGAGCCAAAAGCTTTCAACCTGATGTTTAAAACAGAGCAGGGTGTAATAGAAGGAGAAGGTGCTCAGATATATTTACGACCGGAAACCGCGCAAGGTATATTTATAAATTTTAAAAATATTCAGACAACATCACGGAAAAAGATCCCGTTCGGTATCTGCCAGATCGGTAAATCCTTCAGAAATGAGATCACGCCCGGCAATTTCATTTTCAGAACAAGGGAGTTTGAACAGATGGAAATGGAATTTTTCTGTAAACCCGGAACAGAACTTGAATGGTTCGCTTTCTGGAAAAAATTCACCTATGACTGGTTTTTAAGCATGGGGGTAAATGAAGCTAATCTAAGAATGAGGGACCACGAAAAGGATGAGCTTGCTTTTTATTCAAATGCAACAACGGATGTTGAATACAAATATCCGTTCGGATGGGGAGAATTGTGCGGTATAGCTTCAAGAACAGATTATGATCTGAAACAGCATATCGGTCTCTCTGGAAAAGACCTGTCCTATTTTGATGAATCAGAGAAAGAGAAGTTCGTACCTTTCGTAATAGAACCTTCACTCGGCGTTCAGAGAACTGCGCTGATCATTCTTTGCGATGCATATAGAGAGGAAGTTGTCGGAGAAAACGATACGAGAATCGTGCTCAAACTTCATCCTGTTCTTGCACCTTTCAAAGCCGCCGTACTTCCCCTTGCAAAAAAATTGTCCGGTGAAGCAGAGAAAATATATATGGGTCTGCTGAAAGAATATGGCTGGAATATTGATTTCGACGAAGTTGGCAGTATAGGAAAAAGATACAGAAGGCATGACGAAATAGGCACTCCTTACTGCATTACATTCGATTTTGACAGCCTCGAAGATAAGGCCGTTACCATAAGGGACAGAGATTCGATGTCGCAGGAAAGGGTACTGATCTCTGAGCTTGGAAATTATCTTGAGAACAAGTTTAAGCTCTAGGAAAATTTATTGAAGATAGACACTGAAAAATACAAAATTAAGCATCCGGTGCTGACAAGGATTGTTAGATCTTTAAACTATTATTTTCTACTTTTTGTTAGAAAAGAGGATCCGCCTCAAAAAATAGCTCACGGCTTCGCCATAGGCATATTCGTAGGTTATCTTCCGATAATTCCTTTTCAGGCTTTACTTTCCGTAGTTTTATGTACAATATTTAAGAGCAATAGGTTAGCGGGGATCATCGGTAGCACAACAATTACAAATCCAATAATGGCCGTTCCTGTTTTTTATGTACAGCATTTCCTTGGCAGGATTTTCATTCTTCATGATTTCTCATACGATAATTTTAAAAGTATATTTTCCCATGTGTCTCTAAGCAGTATCAACACAGCCGGCAAAGACATATTAATACTTTTCGAGATGGTGTCTATCGGTGGTATAATAGTAGGCATAATCTCGTATCCGATAGCATATTATTTAGCTCTAAATGCCGTTACTAAACGAAGAGAGAGAATCGCAGCATTAAAAAAAGCAAGAAAAAATCTGCGCAAGAAGTCTGAATAAAAAAAGCCTAAATTTTTGCGAATTTGATATGAAATATTTTACAACCCTCTCTGGTTTTATGTTTCTCAAACTGGGTTTCAATTCTATTTTTTACCTCATTTTTAAAGGGAGTATCGTAAACATTTCTAAACAGTTTAGACCTTTTTAACAGTTCAAAGACCTCCATTGAATACTCCTCATGGTCAGAGGCGAATCTGAAGATCCCGTCTTTTTTTAACACACTGTGCAATACGGAAAGATAATCACCGTTTATAGTTCTATTTTTATGATGTCTTTTTTTAGGCCACGGATCTGGAAAATTCATAATTATCTCGTCGAATGACTCTTGGCGTATGATCTGGTCAATATAATCTGCTCCGAGCCTCGATATCATCAGATTGGCTATTTTATTCTTCTTATTCAGTTTGCATAGCGCAGTTCTTACCCTGTCCATTTTTCTGTCAATTCCAAAATAGTTTATATCCGGATATTTTTCTGCAAGCTTAATAAGCGATTCACCGTTCCCGAACCCTATCTCAAATTTTAAGACTTTGTTTCCGTTGTTGAAAATACTCTCAAAATCTAGCGGAATTATCTTATCCGTAACTTCAAGAATTCTATCATTGAATTCAAAATATTTGCTGCTGTCAGAGTTTATTTTTTTTAAATACTCTGAAAGTGTTATCCACATTATTCACCTGCTGAGAATACTCTCTGAATTATCTATTTTTTAATTCTATTATTTCATCTCTGCTTATCGCACATCTGAAACCTATGTTGCCCATAGATTTTGATATATCAAGAATAGCCCTTCTGTAAGTTTTACAGTCTTCTTTCGGGCTCAACCAAGACCCTCCTCTGGGAACTCTGGCGCTTCCATAATTACGGTTAGGTATCTTATTCCCCGGGTACTGAGTTATTACTCCCTGCACCCATTCACTCACATTACCCGCCAGATCATAAATTCCGAACCCGTTCGCCCTGTAGCTTTTTACCGGCTTAGGTGATCCCTCAGTAATATTCATTCCGAATCTCGCCTGACTTTCAGTCATATCATTCCCTGTTGGATATTCGTAATTATGACTGTCCTTAGCTGCACACTCCCATTCTCTTTCTGTCGGAAGCCTCTTCCCTGACCATTCTGCATATGCGACCGCATCGTAATAATCAACATCCACAACAGGCATCTCATCGTTGTTGAACCTTCTGTCCCTGAAATGCGACAGGCTTCCTTTTGGTTTATATTTTGTTTCTTCCAAAAATTTCTTAAATTGCCCGTTCGTAACTTCCGTCTCATCAAGGTAGAAATCCTTTACTTTTACTGAATGAGCCGGTCTTTCAATATCCGAAGCTGCACCCTGTGGATTCTTTTGCGGAATAGGTTTTCCTTTTGCGTCAGTAGTTACCGCGCCTTTATCGGTACCCATGATAAATGAGTGACCTTTTATCAGAACCATCTTTTTATTATCCTTTGCATAATAAGTTTTTTCATTATACGATTTTTTTCTTTTGCTTGCCTGGGCTTTTTCTGCTTCCGACAAAGTTTTATAAAGAGTTGTATCCTGGCGCATCGTTTTACTCCCTTTATAAAGAAGCACTAGACTGTCTTTTACTGCTTGTGCAAGCGAATCTGCGAGTTTTAATGAATCCGCAAGTCTGATCGAATCCGCAAGTCTGATCGAATCCGCGGTCCTGATCGAGTCGGCTTTATAATCGTGAGACGGGACTGATGTGAATATTTTATCTTTATAAAAGTACAAAGCTGCTGCTGCTGCAATAACCACAAAAAAAATCAGCAGAGTTTTTGAACTTTTTTTCTGATCGCCGTTAACCATCATCGGTTTAGGTGTTTTTTCAGCCTTGACCGGTTTCTCTTTTTGTTTCAGCATCGGTCCGCCCTCTGAAGACGATACCTGTTTGATTGCAGCTCCGCCTGAACTTTTCTCAAGCTTTTCACCGCATTTTATGCATTTCTTTATTGAGTTCGGATTCATCGTATTGCAATTTGGACAAATCATTTTCGACTCCTTAAATTAATTATTTCTATAATATCAGCATAGCATCGCCGTAGCTGTAAAACCTGAATTCTTCTTTTATTGCAAGATCATATGCTTTTTTTATCATCTCAATTGAACTGAAAGCTGAAACAAGCAGAATGAGAGAAGATTTGGGAAGATGAAAATTTGTTATTAAATGATCAACTATTTTAAACTTATAGCCCGGGTATATAAAAATATCGGTCTCACCTTTACTTGGAGCGATCTTTCCTGATTTGTCCGAAACTGTTTCAAGAGTTCTTGCGGCAGTTGTACCCACTGCGAATATTTTATTCCCTCTGCTTTTTGCGTTATTGATTAGTTCGGCAGCCTGCTCGGTCACTTCATAATATTCCCGATGCATTTTATGATCAAGAATTGATTTTACTTTTATAGGCTTGAATGTACCTGCTCCGACATGAAGCACTATCGTACAAATATTAACACCCTTTATTTTTAACGATCCCAGCAGATCATCTGTAAAATGAAGTCCGGCCGTAGGTGCGGCCACTGCTCCGGGCACTTTCGCGTAAACAGTCTGATACCTGTTTTTGTCAAGCTCGACAGCGTCCCTTTCAATATAGGGCGGAAGAGGGACTTTTCCGTAGGTTTCAATAAAATCAAAGAAATTTTGTTCACACTCAAAAATAGCTGTCCTGTTCCCTTCAGCTGTAATCTTTTGTATTGTACAGCTTGCGTTTCCATCAAAAAAAATAGTACCGTTTATTTTTACTTTTCTTCCTGGTTTGACCATTATTTCCCACAGGTTTTCTTCTATCTCTCTGAGAAGCAGTATCTCTATTTCGGCATCATCTTCTGTTCTTCCATATAGGCGGGCGGGAATAACTTTTGTTTCGTTGAGTACAAGTACATCACCCGGATCAAACCATTTTTCGATTTCAGAAAAAATACCTGTTCCGATCGTACCGTATTTTCTGTCGATGGTCAGCAGCCTGGACTTATCCCTTTTTCCTGTCGGTTTTTGGGCTATCAGCCTTTTAGGCAGAATAAAATCATAATCCGATACTTCGTACATTATAATCCCAGATCACTTTTGCTGTTAGTATAGTTTTTACCGTAATGTCTGTAACCAAGCTCTGTAACTATTCTCCCCCGCTGGGTTCTCTGTATAAATCCCTCCTGGATGAGAAACGGCTCATAAACTTCTTCGATCGTGTCCGATTCTTCGCCGACTGCTACGGATATATTCTTTATTCCGACCGGGCCGCCGTTGAATTTATCAATCATAGCAAGAATTATTGCCCTGTCCATATCATCAAGACCTTTTTCATCAATGTCCAATGACTCCATGGCGGATATCGCGATATCCTTTGTTATGAATCCAGAATGCTGAACAAGAGCAAAATCCCTTATCCTGCGCAAAAGCCTTATGGCTATCCTCGGTGTCCCTCTTGATCTTTTCGCCATTTCGGATGCTGCATCATCGTTCAGATCGATATTCAAAATTTTTGAGCTTCTTTTCAGAATTTTGTACACATCTGCGGAATTGTAATAATTCATTCTGCAGGATACTCCGAAACGCGCTCTTAAAGGCGAAGTTAGATTTCCTGCTCTGGTAGTCGCTCCGATCAAAGTGAATCTTGGTAACTGCAGCTGGACACTGTTCGCAGAGGGTCCGCTGCTAAGCATAATATCTATTGTGTAGTCTTCCATTGCGGGATAAAGGTATTCCTCTATCACGGGGGACAGTCTGTGTATTTCGTCAATAAACAAAACATCCCTGTCCTTAAGGTTTGTAAGAAGACCTGCAAGGTCTGCAGCCTTTTCAAGCACGGGTCCTGAAGTGACTTTTATCTCAACCCCAAGCTCATTTGCTATCAAATGTGCGAGTGTAGTTTTTCCAAGGCCCGGCGGACCGTGAAGTATTGTATGGTCCAGGCTTTCGTTTCTCATCTTTGCAGACTGCACAAAAACCTTCAGATTTTCAATAAGTTTTTCCTGCCCCACGAAATCCTCAAACCTTAAAGGTCGTAAAGAATTTTCAATCTCTCTATCTTCAGTTAATTCAGAACCCGTAAGAATAGTTTCTCTCAAAAGCACTCCACATATAATTTAGATACTTTCGGATATCTCCTAAAGTAATACTATAAAAGTATAAAATTATTTGAACATTTGCAAGAATAATAAACAGGAATAAAAAGTTGGATTCTGCTTGATTCTATCTGAACATTGCCTTGATGCTGCCCCAAGTGAAAGATACACCGGCTGTAGAAATGATTACACTTACAGTTTCAGACACATGCCGCGAGCCATCGTAGTCAAGCACAATAACCCTATAATAAAGAAGCGCATCTTTTGAGTGAGGACTCATATCAAATACGGTGTATGCCGAAGAGCTGCCCTTCGGCGTTTCTGAAGTTAGTTTGTTGAATGTTATATTGTTTGAAGATTTCTCAATAATGAACTCTTTCACATTGGTTTCTACGGAGCTTAGCCACTCGATCTTTACAAGACCGCTAGAATACTCGGCGTTAAAATTAAGCACGCCTGTCGACGAATAAACCACGCTAAAGCTAAGAATCAGTAAAATCAGTATCCTTTTTTTCATTTTACCCTTTCGATTTCTTTCTGAATTCTAAGATACAATTAAAAATTGTTTAAGTCAAGTATTATTTGCTCCCGGTTATTTTATAATATGTTATGTCATTAAAATTTATTTTCCTGATTTCACCTTTATTATTAAGCCCATCCAAAAGTTTCTTAAGTTTAACTTCGGTTATACCTGTTGAATCTAATATCTCTTGAAAATGGCAGGATCTGACCTTTAACAGAGAAACTATCAAATCTTCGTCTGTTATAAAATTGTTTTTGTTTATTTTATTGAAATCGTCTATTTTAGAAGATGAGATACTGAAGTAATTTCGGGCATATTCAAGAAACTCATCGCTTACGGGATCAGCATGGCCTGACATCGAAGGTCTTGCGACCGTATGGATCTGAAGTCCATCAGGATGGATTATATTAACAGCTTTAGTTAAAACTTCAAGCTCACTTTCATTATCATTAATTCCTTTTACAAAAAGTATTTCTATCAGCAGCCTGCCTTTAAAAGCCTTTTTAAATTCCGAGAGTTTTTCAACAATTTTTGTAAAATCTAACCCCTCAACAGGTTTGTTAAGTTTTTTTATAGAATTTGAATTTAGCGCATCCAGCGACGGCACTACGACATCGGCTCTAAGTAAAGCGTTAAATACTTCTTCATTTGTGATCGTGGTTGAGTTTGTCAGGACACATACGGGAATATCGGTCATTTCATGAATTCTGTCGATTATGTAGCCAATACCAGAATGAAGGGTGGGTTCTCCCATTCCTGAAAAAGTTATATAATCAGGCTTCTCGGAATTCGTCTCCAGAAAATTCCTTAATTCATCCAGCACTTCACCGGCGGGTACATATTCGTCTCTTTTCATTGTCAGATTGCTAGTTCTTCCTACTTCACAATAGATGCAGTCCATTGAACATATCTTGCTTCCAAGAAGATCTATCCCTAAAGATAAACCGAACCTCCGGGAAGGAACCGGTCCGAATATATACTTATAATTTTGTTTCATTAAAATTTATTTTGCGATAATTAATATCTGTTTCTTGATCAAATTCGCTTTGTTGACGAATTCAATTTTACATATCTGATCTTTCTTCAATATTTTAATATCTCCGGATGTTACTAGAGATTTAGGCAGCACATAGACCTCAGTAAACGCGTTAAGGCTGAACTGCTTAGGCCTGATAATGAGGTTGTCGGTAACTGAAAAATCGACTTTAGATGAATAGTCAAGTCCTGACGACTTTTCAATCTTTACACCTTCCCAGACAGTTTCTGAAATGATCCCTCTTTCTATCGCGAAAGAATATGCGAGTAGCTTATATCTGACTGAATTCAGATCGCTTATCATTTCTTCTTTCTTTACCATCTCCTCTTTAAGCTGTTTGTTCTTGGAATCAAGCTCTCCAAGCTTATCCCTTTCATTCAAAAGCTGTTCAACTTTTGCCTGAGATGTTTTTAGATCTGTTTCAAGCTGTTTGGTAATATTTTTCAAAGCCGTTTTTTCTCTTTCAAGATCAAGCATTCTTTCCTGGAATGCCTGTTGTGCCAGTTTCTTTATCTCATTGGGTGACTTGTCCGCTTCCCCCTTGGTTATAAAAGACCCGTAAAAACCGTTCTCATAGAAATTCCAGACATAGAGACCTTCGTATGTGTAATCAAAAACATTAACACTCTCGATCACCTCTTTTGCTTTTTGGTCGCTCAATCCCTTTTTCTGAGTTAGAAAGGCATATGCGATCTGCTCATGTCCCCGGGATTTTGTCATAACTACCGGTGCTTCAAGTCCTTTATTCTTCGAGATTATATCCTGTTGAATAGCCTTGATCTCTTCATCGCTCTGAATGATAGAGCTGATTTTAGATTTAATTCCGGAATTATCTTCTTTTTCAGCCTGTTGGGATAAAAATTCCATAGATTCTGCTGTAAGAACTCTATCGTCGTTCGAATCTATCTCAAGATTTTTATATTTTTCGTTCTTTTTCAGCTCTGAGACTACGCTTTCGATCTCCTGAATTTTTTTGCTTTTTTTAACATTCAGCTTCTCGACTTCAGCTATCAGGCTTTTATATTTAACGAATTTATCTTCAGCATCAGGTATCAAACTGTAAATGAAAAATATCAAAGTAGTTAGCACGATCGTAGAAACAACTACATAAATGACTATTACTTTTTTATCGATCTTTTTTACATATTCTCCGGACAAAGCGTCTTCTGATGAATCAAATACATAGCCGGATTCTGCTCCCTGCTGGACTTTCTCCATCATCTCTCTCTGTTCCTGATCGAGTATCCTGCTCCTGAATTTTCCGTATATACTCTCGCCTTCAGAATTCTCTCTGTTGTTCAGAAGATCTTTTCTCGGGTTTTTATTTTTTTCTTCGTCACCCATGGTCATACCAGCTTATTTAAATTTCCATTGTAAATATTTTTCCCAATAATATAATGCCGAACTTTTTCATTTACAAGATATTTAATATTTAAATTATCCGCAACCATTTTTCTTATAAATGTGGATGATATTTCTATTTTGGGACACTTTCTGCTGATCATCACCCTGAAGCCTGCATGATCCGGATCTATCACAGCCTGTTCCGATCTTTCAGCTATAATTATTTCTGCATTATCTAAAATGTAAGATGAATTTTTCCATTTTTTAAATGTTTTATATGCATCATTACCTATTATAAGGGTTAAATCATAATCGGGGTGCAACGATTTGAAATATTCTATAGTTTCACAAGTATATACTGCTCTTTTCTGCAATGCCTCAAAATCCGAAAGTTCAAATTCTTTATTTCCTGAAATTGAAAGTTTTATCATTTCAATTCTGTAACTGATGTCCGAAGTTGATGAATTTTCTTTGAAAGGCGATATATAATTGGGTATAAATATTATTTTCTCCAGGTCGAACTCCTGTCTGATAACTGAAGCTATTATCAAATGCGCTGTGTGTATAGGATCAAATGATCCGCCGAACAATCCGATTTTTTTTTTCATTTTTCAGTTTTCATAATTTCCTGGAACTTGGAAAGATAAACTTTGTGGTTATATTCATCCTTCAATGACAAATATGCCTTTGAAATATTTTCCAGGGATAAAGCATAATAAGAAGTGTCGTAATAATTGTCGATTATTTCGTTAAAATATACTTTAGCGGCTCGTGGCTGGTCAAGTTTAAGATAAAGCACTCCGGCTTCAAATGTTTTTCTTGCGAGCTTTTCCCTCAGTTCTTTTATATTCTTATTAGAAATTTCTGAAAATTTTCCCTGCGGAAAAAGATCGAGATACAGCTGATATTTAGATATTGCATTATATGTCTCCTTCTGGTCCAAAGTATATCTGGGAGATAGTTCTCTGTAACATTCTGCTGAATTGAAATATGCGTCCTCTATCAGATGTGATTCGGGAAAATTATCGGATATCCTGTTAAATTCGTAAGAAGCGGAAAAGTACTCTCCTAATTCATAGTGTGACCTGCCTATCAGAAACTGCGCGGAATCTATACCGTTTTCGCCTCCGTAATTAAGAATTATTGAATTCAGATCATTAAGAGCTTCTCTGTAATTTTCCTCATTAAATTTAGCCTTTGCGATTTTAAAGCTCTTTTCAAAACCTATGTCTCTTATGTTGAGTTCTTTTGTGCATGAAGCTATCAGTATTATTAAAAATAATAAGTATAGTAAAATTCTGCCTGTCATTATCTTCTGCCTCTTCTATTTATCGTTGGAGCAGCTTCTACGTCTTCAAAAATATCCTCATCAATAGAGGAATCTTCCCCGTAGTCTTCTTCTTCTTCTGCGTAATCATCGTCGGCTTCTTTTTCTGCTTTCTTAGCCACTTTTTCTTTTTTTGGTTCGTTCTTCTCTGCAACAACTTCTTTCGCTTCGGCTTTCTTTGAATTAAGTTCGCTGATTGATTTTAGGTAATTAAGTTTCTGGTCATTAAGCTTTGTAATTTGGTTTCTAAGTTCTGTGATCGTTTTGTTTTCAGTTTCATTTGCCGAAGTGAGGCTGGCTATCTGTCCTTCGTAATTAACCAGTTTCTGTTTATTTTCAGCGATACCGGATTCTTTTGACCTGATCTGGGATTGTTTATCTTTTTGTACCGAAAGAAGTTTATCGTTTTTCAGTTTATCTATTGAGTTTGTTAGATTTTTTTTCGTATCTGTGAATCCTAGAAGTTGTGTTTCATAAGTGTTTAGATTATTCCGGTCTGTCTGAAGCGACTGCGACAGCTTAGTTATATCTGAATCTACTGCAGTTTTTTTCTGTTTAAGTTCATTTAGCTGTGTTTGGAACAAAGCAAGCTTGTCCTTATCCTGAGAAAATTTTGCCTGCTGGATCTTCAGATCGCTTATTATTCCGTTTGCTTTAGCTTTTTCAGTCTCACCTGAAATCTTTTTCGATTCTAGTTGCGCCAGAACATTTTTCTCGGTTAGGGCGGTGTTTTCAAGTTTTAATATTTCGTTCTGAAGTGACAATTTGTCGCTTTCAAGTTTTGAAAGCTGCATTTTTATGCCTGAAACTTTTTGACCGCTTTCAAGTGAAGCAATCTGTTCAGATTTGATCTGATTGATTTTTTCCAGATGTGTGTTCTTTACATCTAGAAGATCCGCTGATTTTTTGTTAAGGTCTTTTAAAGTGCTTTCGTAATTCTCTTTTTTTACTGTTTCATCAGATATCTGCTTATCAAACTTTGTAAGATCTAAACTAAGTTTGCTTTTCTGGCTCTCAAGTTCTGCTATTTTCTGGGTATTCGAAGTTTTTTTGGTTTCTTCAGATTTTTTGGTATCTGCGGGTTTATCTTTGGTGGTTACTTTGGTTTCCACTATTTCATAATCGCTTTCAGAATACTCATCATATGACTCTTCATCTTCCGAATACTCTTCTTCAACTATCGAATCGTCTGATGCGCCTGAATCAATTTCAGCTTTAACTGCCAGCTTTTCCTGTTTCTCACCACCGCTCAGTTTGACACTTACAGCAGAAACATTCACTGACGGTACGGGACTGTTTTTTATAAAAATCAGCGACACAAAGTACATCTCATTTCCGATCAAAATCGGATATTGAGTATCAAAATCCTTATTGAACTGAATTTTCTGCGCATATTTTTTATCTAAATTTCTCCACAAATTAATATCGATCAGATAAATGGTTTCATAAGGATCCCATTTGGCCAGCATTATGTTGTTCTCGTTTATAAAAGATATCGAATTGTCTTTCGCGACGACATCTTCGATCAGAATATCAGTTTTTGGATTTGTCTGAATAAATACTTCTGTCTTAGTGGCTGAACTGGTAATTTTAGCAAAATGCAGGTTGACCTGATTTACCTTGTCGTCGATAAATTTCTGCGGAGTTCTCAGCAAGCTGAGTGCTTTGAAGTAAAATATCTGATTTCCCGTGCTGCTCCACCTGAAAGGATATTCATAGTAACCGTCCATATTGTCCACTGACACTACTTCAGATGTAGCAGAATTATAAACATTGATAGAATATTCGGCATAGTAGTCTTCGCCTTTCTTCGGCTGGTTTTTTTTCGATATGTAAGCTACAAGATTTTTGTCTGACGGCGAACATAACGGTTTTACCTGATCGAATCTTTTATCAAGTACTGTTTCAAATTGAACATCTTTGAATTTGAAATCTCTGTATTTGAAAACATCATTTATATATGTTATATTATAGCTTTTGTTATACTTTGCCCTTTTATCCCTAAGCTGGACTTTTCTTGAAAAATAAATATTATCTCCTGTCATGTCGAAACACGGTTCTATGCAGTAGGATTTTTCTTCCTTTGAGTTTTCATTAAGCCTGATTCTGTACCCGTTCACAGCAAAATTATTTATAAGTTCGGGAACTACAACCCTACATATGAAAAGCTGGTCCCTGTTACTCAGACCATTTCCATAAAACACGAACCAGTTCTTATAGGGATGCCACTGAACTCCTCTATCCTTGGAATAATATTTCTTCTTCCCTTTTGTATCGGCTGTATAGGATGATGATTCAACCTGGAAAATGTTCTTTGTCTTTACATTTAATAAATACAGCTTTATTGACGGATCTTTGTCATTTGTAACTTCAAAACTCATTAACTCCGTATTGAAGGGTGCTGCCTGAAGATTATTTATATAACCTTCGATCTTGAGGTTCTGACCGTTTATGACTTCCTGAACATCGTTAACTGTTATTTCAGATGCCGTTACAATAGAAACAGCAGTCAGAATTACGATCACTATTTTTTTTGATATTTGCCAGATTTTTAACATTTCTTGATTCCCGTAATTATTACTTGACCTCAATATACACTTTTTTTCTTAATTCTTCAATCCATTTTTTCAGTTCAGCTTTTCTTTTCATCTCAAGAGTAAGGTTTTTTAAATAACTGAAATCCGAATTTAATTCGATCTTGTGCGCATTTTTCTTGTCGTTAACTTTATAAATATAATATCCGTCTTTTTCTTTAATCGGTTCGGTTAATGATCCAACATCGGCGTTCGAAAATATTTCAATGTATTTCTTATCAAGCTGATCTATCTCAACTGTGCCAATATTTCCATCAGAATATTTCGTTTTTTCATCGCTGCTGTATTTTTTAACGGCTTCCTCAAAAGCCATTTTTTTATTTATGACCGAATCTCTAAGAGAGTAAGTAAATTTCATAGCTGTCGAATCGTTGTCGATCGAACTTGACGGGGTTATAAGTATGTGTGAAGTATTTATTTTCTCCCCTGTTTTTTCAATTAATTTAACAATATGATATCCGAACGATGTCTTGACCGGCTCCGAAATCTCACCCGGTTCAAGATTGAATGCAGTCCTTTCGTATTCTGAAACAAGATCTCCCCTTTTAGTGACCCCCAGACTGCCCCCTTTTTTCCTGGTCGCTTCATCCTGCGAATAAAGTTCTGCTGCAGCTTCGAAGCTGATCTCACCGGAAGTTATTTTTGATTTTATGTCCTTGAGAATTTCAATGCTTTTTGTTTTTTGAAGGGCATCTTTTGAAAAATTAATTACCAGCTGGCTTAAAGACACTGTGGCTTTGGCTGGAGGGATGGAATCTTTGAACATGTTGAAAAAATCCTCAACTTCATTCCGGCTTACGGAAACTTTCTGGATATATTTATTTTTAATACGGTCAATAAAGAGATTCTTTCTTATATCTGATCGATACTGTTTTTTAAGATCGCTCACTGTCGTATTGTACATTTCCTCGAACTTGGCTTCGCTTCCGACCTGTTCTATTATTGCACTTATTCTGCTATCGAGCATGCGCTGAACTTCTTCGTCAGAAACTTTTATTGTAGAGTCCCTTAATGCAATATCATACATAACCATATTTGATACAAGCTCATCGAGTACTTTTGATCTTAATTCGTGTTCATCAAAATTAGCTTTTGAGGAATATTTCTGGTGCTCAACATATTGATCCACTTCACTTTTAAGTATCACTTCGTCGCCGACTACTGCGAGAATTCTGTCTGCTATTTCCGCACTTAATGATACAACCGCAATCAATAATAAAAGTAAATTTATTTTCCTGAAGATCACTTTTTCTCCTCTTCCTTATTCGCTATTACATCGACTTTGTATTTTTTAAAAAGTTCTTTCCTGTAATTTTCGAGGAAACTTTCTCTTTTTGATGCTATCAGATTTCTTTTGATTATCTCTTCAACATACTCAAATTTGTATAGCATAGATTCTTGAACCTTGGTCACCTTTATTATAGAGATCGCCTTTTCCTGAATTATCAGATCAGAAATATCGCCTTCATTCATCTTCGCGGCAGTTTTTCCGACAAGAGCATGATCCGATTCAAAAATAAATCCCAGTTCTCCGTCTTTTGTATGCGGTCTCGGATAAAATTTGGCATACTTTTCGAATTCTTCGCCGCTGATTATCTTCTGTCTTATATTTTCGAGCTCTATTGCGACCTTTATCTTGTCGTTATCTTTTTTATCGTCGCTGTTGTCATAAAATTTAAAAATTTCAAAAACCCACATTTTTCTTTTACTTTTAAGTTCCTCGTCGTCTTTATGCGCAATATAATAGTCTATCATTTCTTCTTTATTCGGAATGAATTTACTGTCACTTGAAATTATTTCTTTATATTTTCCTGCGATGAAGTACTTGAGCTGATCTTTTGTTTGCTGAATCACCAACTTGTTTTTAAAAAGTCCTTTTGTTTCAGCTTTCTTTTTAAGTAGCGAATTGAGTATTTTTCCTTCTGACATAGCTTTAAGCATCTTGATATCCGAAAGATTTTGTAAATGGTAAGGCTTGACCAGCCGGATCTGATCATATAGATATCTCAACTGAACAGTTTGATCCCCGCATTTAATGATCTCTTTATTAAGCCCGATCATTTTAACTGAATCAGAAAACTCCTCGCTATCTTTAGCTTTTATTGCAGCTACTTCTTTAAATAAATCATCAGAATAAACAACATTGTTATCTTTTTTCAGTTTGCCAAGGTAATCTGAAACATATTTTTTTATTTCCGGATCTTTTTGTTTTTTCATATCTGAAATGACTTTTTTTCTGCCTTCTTCGCTTTTGAAATCAGGATATTTGCTTCTATTTTCTTTGTAATATGCTGATATTTTTTTTTCAGTCAGAAAATTTTCTTCGATAAGAAGGTCCTTAAGATGCTCAACAGCATTTTTTGATACAAGTTCGTTATAATTCTTCTTGTATTCTTCTGAGTTCATCACCTCTGGAATATCACCTTCTGTTTGGAGCAACAGATTAAAAACATATTCATCGATTATCTTTTGTCTTTCCGAGACAGGAAGCTTTTTTCTTTCCTTTACAGAAGAAGGATAGCCGAAAATACTATACTCTCTAATTGTGTCCCCTTTTACTACGACTAAAGGTATATTGTCAGAAAAAGGAGTCAGCAGTTCTGAATACTGAGCTTGCAAAACGGTTAAGATAGAAAAAACCGTCACTAATACAAATTTAAATAAAACTCTCATTATTTTTTATCATCCCCTACTTTTTGGAACGTGTCTTCAAGCAAGCTATAATTAATTCTTACGCCATAATCATTGAATGTCCCGTTTTCCCATTCTTTTAACGAAGTCGTGAATTTTTTTCCTTTTATCGAATTAGAAATGCTGGCCTTAACCTTAATAAATTCTTTATAGCTTCCGTCATCGTTTTTAAAAACTTCCATGTTTTCTTCGTAATATTTCTTCAACTCTTCTTCTGATGGCTCAGCAATATTGGATTTTACATACTTCTGAATTATCTTTTCCCTGTATGACCCGTACATCGATGATTTTGCAGCTTCAATAAATGTCTTCTTTTTTGTGTATCCGAGTTCATCAACCCTTCTTTCGAGAAGATTATTTCTTATCTTTTCGATTATGAACATCCTTATGTCATTATAACCATCAAGTTCCGGCCTTTTGTCTTTCGGGAATGTTTTAAGCGCGGCTATAACTTTATTCGCATCTATCCGTATGCCGTCATATTCTGAAAAAAGAGCCTTTTTCTCAAGATCTGTAAAATGATCTAAAGGATCAGCTTTGTCGTCATTTTTAGCCTTTTCTTCGTAGTTTTTTGTCTGTTTTATAAACTGCTTTATATTGGCTGAATCAATTTTTACTTCGTATCTAACCATAAGATCTTCAATAAGTTTCAAAACTGTTTCGTTAAACTTTACTGAGTATTTTTTATTCAAATCGTTTCTTATGGCGGCCTCTTCTTTTTCAAAGCTTTTCAATGCTTCGTTCTTCTTCGAACTTGAAAGGTACAGTATATGATATCCGTACTGAGACTTGAAAGGCTCGGAATATTCTCCGTCCTTCATTTTCAATACCTGATCCTCAAACTCTTTTACCATTTCATAGCAAAAGACCCAGCCCAACTCACCACCGCTTACTCCTGTCTTTATATCATCGGAATATGTTTTAGCAAGATCCTCAAATTTCTCGCCGTTCTTCAATTTCAGATAAACCGAATCGATCTTTGCTTTTGCCGGGGCATCTTTATGCTTGCTGATATCGATCAGAATATGCTTAGGGAAATATTTTATTTTTTTCTGCTCAAATGTCTTTCTGACCTCGTCATTTGAATATATCTTGCTGCTTATGCTGTCTATAACGAAACCATTGACAATAGCCTGCGAGTATAGCTTTTTTGTAAATTCCTCTTTGACTGTTTTTATAGTGTCTATACTGTTCTTTTCTGCCAGATCGTAGATAAGTTCTCTGTAAACCATATCTCTAAGATGGCTTCTGCGATCTTCGAATGAACTCAGATAGGCTTTTTCAAGATCACCGTTATATTTAGTTTCAATTATCGATCTCTCAAAATCCGCTACGGCAATTTTTCCTCCCTTGAATTCTGCCAGAATTAGGTTCGAAATATCCTTCTGTTTGCATGAAGTAATTATCAGAAGCGCTGTTAAAAGAAAGATAGTGAATTTGTTCATTTTTTTACCCCTGTCATTTTTTCTTGGTTTAAAACCCTCATAATATAGTCTCCTCACAGATAAATATCAACAAGAAAATACTTCATACAAGCTTTGTTTTTACTCTATCTAAGAGTTAAAGTTCTATTGAAAACAAGTTCTTTTTCGTTTGAATCCTTCATGTCAACACAAAAATAACCGTTTCTCTCAAACTGGAATCTGTCTTCGCGGTTTGCTCCGAGAGCATGTTTCTCTATTCTGCAGTTGGAAAGTATCTTCATCGAATCATAATTTATAAGTTCCGTAAACTCCTTGTCTTTTGCATCGAGAGGATTTTCGACGGTAAAAAGTCTGTCATATAATCTGACGGTGCATTCCGTTGAATCCGACTGAGAAACCCAGTGAATTATTCCTTTTATCTTCTTGCCGTTGTACTCGGTTCCGGTTTTAGTATCGGGAATGTACTCGCACAAAATTTCCTGAACATTTCCGTTCAGGTCTTTTTTTGCCGATAGGCACTTGATTATATACGCTTTTCTTAATTTTACATATTTTCCCGGAGACAGTCTGTAGAATGAAGGATCGTCAGCATCAGAATAGTCGTTCCTCTCTACGAAAATATCTTTGCTGAAAGCTATCTTCCTTTTATTTTCATCAGGCGAATTTGGTAAGGAGTCCATTTCCATATATTCAGATCCGCTTTCAGGATAATTAACTAAAGTAAGTTTTACCGGATCCAAAACAGCCATAATATGCGAACTGGTCTTTTTAAGATTTTCCCTGATACAGTATTCGAAGTTCGCGATATCTATTACATTCTCTTTTTTACTAATTCCTACACTCATCATAAATTCTATAATAGCCTCTGGAGGCACCCCTCTTCTCCTGAGTCCGATCAGCGTAGGCATTCTCGGATCGTCCCATCCCTCTACGATATTCAGATCAACAAGCTGCTTCAAGAATCTTTTACTCGTAATAGTATAAGTCAAATTCAGCCTTGCAAATTCGATCTGCCTTGATCTGAAAATGTCAAGTTTCTCAAGGAACCATTCATACAGAGGTCTGTGGTTTTCAAACGAAATATCACATAAAGAGTGAGTAATTCTTTCGAGCGAATCGGATTGACCATGCGTAAAATCGTAAGACGGATAAATTACCCATTTATCTCCCGATCTGTGGTGATTTTTTTTCAGGATCCGGTACATCACAGGATCTCTCAGATTGATATTCGGACTTGACATGTCTATTTTAGCTCTTAGAACTTTAGAACCCTCTTCGTACTCGCCGTTCTTCATTCTCATGAACATATCCAGGTTTTCTTCAATAGATCTATTCCTGTAAGGACTTTCTTTTCCGGGCTCTGTCAGAGAACCTCTATATTCCCTTATTTCGTCCTGTGAAAGGTCACATACATAAGCAAGCCCTTTATTTATGAGTTTAAGTGCGTATTCAAAAAGCTGGTCGAAATAGTCCGAAGCATAATACAGCCTGTCTTCCCAATCATAACCCAGCCATTTTATGTCTCTTTTTATCGCTTCCTCATATTCAGTATCTTCTTTAACAGGATTTGTATCGTCGAATCTTAAGTTATAAAGCCCGCCGAATTCTTTGGCTGTTTCATAGCTGATCGTTATTGCTTTGGCATGTCCGATGTGAAGATAACCGTTCGGTTCCGGTGGAAATCTTGTGTGAACGCGATCGAATCTTTTATCTTTTAGGTCCTCTTCTATAAATGTTTTAATGAAATTTGAACCCAGTCCATCTTTTCTTTCCGCTTTTTCCATTACATCGCACCTTACTTGATTTTATTAAACCCGCGTAAATATATGTAAAACCTGTATTTTAGGCAATTTAAAACTTCTTTTGTTCTGACAAATTATTGTTCTTGTAAATATTAAACCGCAACATTATATTTCACGCGAAAAATAAAAGTAATCTAATTGCGGAGATCCCATGACACAACTGTTTGAAGAACTTAATTCAAGAGGCCTTGTAAAACAGTCAACAATCGAACTCGAAAGGTTGAAGTCTATCCTTAATGGTCCTTCTTTAAGTGTTTACGCCGGTTTTGACCCCACAAAATCATCTCTTCATGTAGGACATCTTATACCTATCATGATCCTGGCACGGATGCAGATGGCCGGGCACAGACCTATCTGTGTAGTCGGCGGAGGAACGGCTTTGATCGGAGATCCGAGCGGTAGAGACAGTATGCGTGAAATGCTTACTGAAGAGAAAATTCAGGAAAACATGCGCGGCATTCAGGCTCAACTTTCCAGATTTATTGATTTTTCAGAAGAAAAAGCACTTTTAGTTAACAATTATGACTGGCTGGGTTTTGAAAATTATATTGATTTTATAAGGAAGATAGGTCCGCATTTCACGGTGAACAGAATGCTTACAGCTGATTGTTTTAAAATAAGAATGGAAAAAGGGCTGTCGTTTCTTGAATTTAATTACATGATACTTCAGGCTTACGATTATTTCACTCTGTATAAGAAATTCCAGTGCACACTTGAAATCGGCGGTGACGACCAGTGGTCGAACATAATAGCGGGAGTGGAGCTTGTACGCAGGATCGAAGGCAAGGAAGTTTTCGGGATGACCAATCCCCTTCTTACCAGATCTGACGGAAAGAAAATGGGGAAATCCGAAGGAGGAGCTATTTGGCTTGATGCTGAGATGACAAGTCCGTTTGAATATTTTCAATACTGGAGAAATACTACAGACGATGATGTAGTCAGATTTATGAAAATTTATACCTTCCTGCCTATTTCAGAAATTGAAAGATACTCAGCTATGAAGGGCGAAGAGCTAAATGAGGCAAAAGAAATTCTTGCTTATGAAGCTACAAAAATTGTTCACGGAAAATCCGAAGCTGACAAAGCAAAAGAAGCGGCTATGAATCTATTCAGAAAAGGTTCCGCTGATGGTGCTCCGGAAATAAATATGAAT
This sequence comes from Candidatus Delongbacteria bacterium, assembly GCA_003477045.1. Lineage (GTDB taxonomy): Bacteria > UBA4055 > UBA4055 > UBA4055 > UBA4055 > UBA12480. Next base: position 15,145 of record DMTS01000159.1, on the reverse strand, counting down.
ATAAATCTTTTGAACGGAAAATTACTTGCAGATATCTGTGTAAACGCAGGATTGTTCGATTCGAAAAGTGAGGCTAAAAGGATGATCCTTCAGGGCGGGTTGACAATGAATGGCGTAAAAGTGGAAGATGTCGCTAAAACTATTTCAGCTTCAGATTACTGCAATGATATAATAGAGCTTAAAAAAGGAAAGAAAATTTATCTGAACATTAAGGTTGTCCGTTGAAAACTAAATTAGGCAAATTATTATTTTTCCTTTTCGCCGGCGTGACACTACTTTCGTTACTTTCGTGCACTTCCGATGATGATAAGCTGTTTGATGCTATAAAGAACGGAGATATTGAAGAGGTTAAATCGCTTATAGAGGGAGGGATTTCTGTACTGTCAACGAACAGCAGAGGGCTCACTGCTCTTGAAGTAGCCAGACTGAATAATCAGACCGAAGTGGCGGATTACCTTTACGGGGAAACAAAAAAGATCCTGGATAGAGAAACGGAGCTGCTGCTTAAGATAAAATATCCTGAAGACCTGTCAGATCTAAAAAAACTGGATAAACAAAGGTCTGATTATTTCATTAAACTTACGGATTACAATAAAACTTTACTGGATTATCTCTCAATTGATAAAAGACTTTCTGAGGAAATTTTACTTGATCATGAAAAAATATTCAAAATACACCAGAGGGCATTCAGAGATTTGATAAACGCAAAAGTTGATCTGATTGAAAATATTCTAGGGGACTTTCTGGATAAGGATTTTGTCTCTTCTGTTGACTCCCGCGATGCCAGACAGATCGTTAACGAAAACATCCTTGAAAAACTCACAAAGACGGAATGATCATCTTGTGTTCCTGTGATACAGCTTTCTGCGCTGCAGAGCGTCCTCTTCGACATACCTTAGTTCCAGCGCATAGTAAATGTAGCTTGAAGATATAATAAATATGACAATTGAAAATATCATCGGATAAAGAAGGTTCCTTCCACCATATTTTCCGCGCCTGAACAAATATACCGGATATGAGTACATCCAAAGAAGCAGAAAAATAAAAAACTTTAGAAAGCTCCCACCGTATATCTCTTTTTTCCCGAATATTCGGACTTTTAAACCAAGCCTGTGCGAGTCAATTGTCGCAAGAATGGTTGTAAATAATACGGTAAGCGCAAGCACAACAAAAATATACTGAGTCATTACTACAATAACATCAATATATAAAAACCAATACCAAAGAAAAATGGAAGATATCAGAGGGGATATTACCATCAAAAAACCGATAATGTCGATTTTTTTTGCGGGAATTGAGCTTTCTGTGCGTTTTGATTCTTCCACTTATACCTTGTTTTTACCTAAATATGATATAAAACCTACTTAAGGTCAAGATGTTTTTTAAAAGATAAATCAGAACAGCTGCTTAATCTGCAGCTGTTCTGAAAAGAAAACAAATACTACTTCTCAATATAGATCCTGACTTTATCTCCGTTTGCGCTTTCTACATTCACAATATCCTCATCGACCATATCGATGAATTCTTCAATGTTGTTGACGATCTGCTCAATGTCAACTCCGTTGGACTTGATCTCGTTAAGCTTTTGAGCAGGCATCATATTGAAAGCAAGCTTCGCAAGCATCAGGGGCAATGTAATCATTACATTATCACCGTCAGCGCTTTCGACTTCCACTTTGAATTTACCCTTGATCTTCACTCCGCCCGTAGATAACTTATCAAGATTTTTTGACGGTTCAGGTCTTTTTGATTCACTTTCGCTTTCGGGAACATCTACAGCCCTAAGAAGTTTTTCAGCCTGTTCTGCAGTGATCTTTCCCTGTTCAAGCATAACAAGTATTTGTTTTTTTTCTTTTTCGTTAGGCATTTTTTTCTCCTTTTTTTTACAGTTTGATATTTATTTTTGTACCATCTTTTGATTTCACATTTACTCCTATCTGATCGTTCAGGCCGATCCTCGGGTATTTCTTGAAAAATAGAAATATGTTTAGAGGTATTAGTATGACTGGTCTAAATAAACTGTAGTTTATAACAGCTTCTTCGCTGATTATGCTTACTCTGCTCATTAACGGAATTTCAATAATTACCCTTTTAAGGAAGATCAAGCATAAATAATCAGCAAATGTATATGTCAGATAAACCATCACTGCTATTTTGAACCAGTTGTAATTCATGTAATAAACGATCAAAATGTTCAAAGCAAAAATTATTAATGTTATGATCGTAAGAGCTTTGGTTTCTTTTACGATAATCCCTTTGAAAACATAATAAAGAGGAATTGTTAATATAAGCAGTAAAGCTGTCATGGTATCTGTCCTTATTTTATGGCTTTAATAAGTTTTTCTGCTTCTTCTACTGTAATTTTATCATGGGCAACCATATCTAAGATCGATTGAATGTTGAGATTCTTATCCTTTGTTTCTCTTATTTCGGATGTACTGCTGTCCCCGGAAACATTTTTAATGTGGTCTTTAAAATTCTTGAACACCGATCCGAACGATCCTTTGAATATTTTATCAAATTGATTGAAATTCGAGAAATCTCCTTTTACATTTGACAAATGGATTTTTTCTTCACCCGGTTTGTTTCCTGTTAATTCGATATCGCCGGATACGCTCTTGAAAGTAATACTCATATCTCCTGAATATTTTTTAAAGTTCACTGTAATGTCTCCTGAAACTGTTCCAAGAACAGCATCGTCTAAAAGACTGAAGCTGCAATCAAGGTCTATATCGCCAGATACGCTTTTTACTTTCAATTTTGAGCATTCCATTTCGTCGGCCTTAATATCTCCGGAAACCGATGAGCATATTAACGAACCTTTTTTAGCACTGATGTATATGTCGCCGCTTATGCTTGAAATGTCTGCTTCGGAATTTCCGATTTCATTAATACTTATATCCCCGCTCTTTGTTTTAACATCTCCTAATAAAGCTTCGATGCCGGAAATTTTTATATCTCCGCTTATGTCGTCTATTGCTACATCTGCTGCTATTGTTTTAGGCAATAAAACACGTACCGGATAATCTTCACCGCTTAAGAACTGTGAAAGTTTTTTGCTCTTCTGAGATAGCTTAAGGATATTATTCTCAAAAGAAACATCGAATATCTCGTCCGCAGCATTTTTCCTCAGATCAGAAAAATCGATCTCAAGGTCATTCCGATCGCTTCCTGAAATTTCCAGATCACTGTTCAGCAAAGTAATCTGCAGAGATATTTCATTTGAATTCAGATCGTACTTCATTTTTACCTCCCTTTTGCTAATTTATTTAAAGCTTCTTCCGTGGATATTTCGCCTTTAGATAATTTTTCGATTACTTCTGCCGAAACATCACTTTCTTCATCTTCTATATCCAGAGCTGCTTTAGCCTTTTTTAGAAGATTTTTTACCTTTGGATACGAGCAGTTCATCAGTTTTTCAACCTGCTTTATGCTTCCTTCAGCATAAATAAACACTTTGATGAATTCAAGTATCTCTTTGTCGAAACCTGCGAAATCCCCATCGCGTTCAAAGTCACCCTTGATCCTTGTTTTACAAGAACCGCAGGAATACTCGGATACTTTTAGCTGTGAACTACAAACAGGGCATTCTGTTAATTTCTTTTTCATAATTGACTCCTTCTTATTTAATATGCAAATATTTTTTGCAGGGCTTTATCATAATGTTTTCTTGAATATTCTTTTTCCAGAACTATTTCAGTCATCTCACGAGCCTGATCAGCGGTTATTATGCCTTCATTAAGAAGCTTTGTAATAAGATATATCTGATTTTCTGACATTTTGTCCTCCATTGTGATTATCTAATGGAAATATAAACAATATTTATCATCTTGTCAAGAAAATATTAACAATTTTAATATTTAGTTTTATTTTTATTCATTAAATCAATATTTTGACACGATTTACACTTCGTAATTCACCTAAATAAAAAAAATCAGCCAAGCTGATTTTTTTTATAAATATTTGAGTTTTACTCTATTTAAACAGATCTTCTTTTGAAAATCTGTAGGACTTATTGCAGAAATGACAGTTTACTTCTATATATCCAGGATCTGTCAAAGATTCTTTTATCTCTTTTTCATTTAATAATTTTACGGCATTTTTCATTTTGGTTCGACTGCAACCGCATTTGTAAACGGGATTCGGCATGCTAAAGATTTCTACATCAAGATTTTTCAGGATCATTTTCTCTATTATATGCTCCAGAGAATATCCCATATCAAGCACATCCGTCAGATTTGGAAATGACCTTAGATTAGTTTCGATCTGAGCTATTGTTTTTTCAGAACAGTCAGGCATAACCTGAACCATAAATCCTCCGGCTTTTCTGATCTTGCCGTCGGGAAATATAAGGACACCAAGTCCGATTGAAGTAGGGGTCTGCTCAGATTTTGCATAGTAATAGGTAATGTCCTGAGCGATGTTTCCGTATATCATCTCTGTCTGGCCGGAATAGGGGTTCTTAAGGCCCATATCTTTTATAATAGTGATCGAAGCTTTGCCCAGCATCATCTTGTCAATATACTTCACTCCTTTGACATCAGCTTCCGGATCAGCCTGTGGATTGCTGATCAATCCTTTGATCTGAGATCTGCTGTTGACGGTAACGATAGCTTTGCCTGACGGACCGTCGCCGTCGATTTTGATCGTAAGTACATCATTTGCCGATTTCAGATCGGCACCTGAAAGAATGCCGGCACAGAGAAGTTTTCCCAAAACCTGGGTGTTAGCCAGCGAAAGTTTGTGTATCTTTGCAGCTTTTTTTACCAGATCAGTACAATCAGCTATGAAGAACCTTGCTTCCTTTCCTCCCATACCTCTTATAAGTCTGTCAGGCATTTTCCGCCTCCGATAATTTTAAATTGAATCATCATCGAAGGGTTTAAATCCTTCGCCCCTAACATCTCTAATATCTATTATAGTCATAAACGCATCCGGATCTATTACTCTTATCTTCTCTTGAAGAGCAGCCAGTTCTCTTCTTGTCAATGCAGTAAAAATTACTTCTTTTTCGTCATTCTTATAAATTCCTTTACTATGAAAATACGTGGCTCCTCTTCTTAATTTCCTTATTATAAAATCCCCGATTTCATTGTATTTCTTAGATACAATAAAAGCTCCTTTCCGGTAATTCATTCCTCCCGTAATAGAATCAACTACCTGCCCGGTCGTATATATCGTTATAATTGCATAAAGAGCAAGTTTTATATCTCTGAACACAACAACTGCCACAATGACAACAATGCTGTCGATCAGAATCAAAAGCTGACCCATCGGTAATCTCGATCTCTTATACGCGATCTGAGCTATAATATCCGAGCCTCCGGTTGTAGCTTTAGCCTTAAATATAAAAGCAAGACCTGTTCCGATCAGAACACCGCCGTAGAGTGCGGAGAGCAAAAGCTCCTTTTCGATCAAAGGTTTGTCACCCCAGACCAGAGTTATAAGATCAATAAATCCTGAAGTCACTGTCATTCCCAATACCGTTCGCCATCCGAATTTCGGACCGAGCTCTTTTACGCCCCAGTATATTAATGGTATATTCATTATAAGTCCCATTGTACCCGTCGGCAGCCCCAGAGTATGATGAAGGATTATTGCTATACCGTAAACTCCGCCGGGAATAATTTTATAGGGAACTATGAAAAATACATAGCCTGAAGCCATTATAATCGATCCGGTCAGAACCATTAAAATATCTTTTATCCCGTTTTTTGAAAAAGCTTTATAATCTGAAAATAGAAACATAAATCACTCCATATTATATCGCGCTAATATAATGAATTCCATAATATAATAAAAGTATATTCTGCCAAAAAAATTGTGCCGCTAAAAGGATTCGAACCTTCGACCTCTGCTTTACGAAAGCATTGCTCTACCAGCTAAGCTATAGCGGCTGGTTTCAGGATTTGAAATCTGAACTTATTCAGATAGAAGCTTTGCCACTTTTTCTGTCAGAAGTTCCTTTCCGCGTATGTTCTTGTATCTTATAATACCTTTTTTATCAATCAGAAATGTAGCCGGGATGCCCTGAACTTTATAACTGGAAACATTTTCGTCTTTCCAGCCCTGACCGCTGTAGATATGCTTCCATTTTATCTGATTCTCTTTAACATATTTCTGTGCGTTATCTTTGATCTCATCAAGATTTACGCCGATTATTTCGAAGCCTTTGGGGTTCATCTCATTGTAAACGGCTATAACATTCGGCATCTCCATTTTGCAGGGAGAGCACCATTCCGCCCAAAAATCGACGAGGAATACTTTTCCGCTGTATTCAGCAGCGTTAAAATCAGAACTGTCAAGAAGTGTACCCTGAAGAACAGGCAATTTATCTCCGATTGTCGGAGCATCACCCTCGATCTTCTTCAAAAGGATTCTGTATTTTTCTTCATTAATAAGTTTTTCCACAAATACATCATCGGTAATTCTATAAACCAGATTTCTGTCACCGGAGTTTTCGCTGCAGTATTTTTCAAGCAGCGGAAGACCTTCTGAAATGCTTCCAGACATAATTTTAAGCTTTGCATCAATAAAATTAGCCATCGGTTCAGTCTCATTTGCGGCTCTTGAACGGGCAATATAATCAGCAGACAAATCGTTAAGTTCTAGGTCCATGTACCTTTCAGCTATGTTAGCATTACTAAGTATATAAGGATTATTTTTTATATAAGTTTCAAGAAGATCTTTAGCTTTATCTTTCTGAACCTTTTCATAATAGTAATAGAAAAGGTTCTCGAAAGCGCTCAAACTGGAAGGATCCTTAACAAGCATGATCCCGTTCAGCATTGCAAGGTCTTCAGTTCTGTTTAAAGATCTGAAAAGATAGCTTAATACTTCGAATGAATCGTCGATTGTATGGTCTTTTAAAATTGACAGATATGCCAGTTTGGCCGGTATCTGCATATCCTCTGTTCTCGCGAAAAGATGCGCAAAAGCTAATCCCAGATATCCGAACGGATCGTCTTTTTTCTGCTTTATCATATTTACAAAATATTCTTTGCCAGCGAATGGTTCAAGGCTCGTTCCGTACAGGAACTGATTGTGAGATTTGAGGCTGTCCCTTTTATAAAGCTCATCTACATATTCCTTTTCCTGCCTGGTTGATCTCAGAATATTTATCTTTATAGCTTTCATATCATATGAATCCGGATATTTCTCTATCAGCGAATCAATATCCTTCTGAAGCTCAACAAAGTCATCTTTGTAGCTTTTAAGAGCTTTATCGGCTTCTGTCTGAACTACGACCTCTCTGTTGATCTTTGAAAGATCGATCTCGACATCACTGATCAGATCAGCTATAAATTCGTCTGTAGTCATATCTTTTTTCTTCGAGCAGCTTGAAACCGTGATCAGCATAGCTGCGACCAGAAAACACACCCTGATTTTTTTGACCATTGTAATTTTCCCGCTGTTTTATTTATTCAATTCTTTTATTATTCTGTCGGTCATTTCATATTCCGCTTTTGAATAAAGAAGCGTACCGGTATTTGCGTCGCATACAAAATCGTATTTTTCTTTTTCTGAGACCTGCTTTATCACTTGATTGATCTTGTCAATTACAGGCTGCATAAGCTCGTTATTTTTTTTGTAGAAATCCCCGTTCTGTCCCCACACTTTGTCTTTGTACTGGTAATATTCCTGAAGTTTTTTCTGCCCTTCAGCCATCTTTTCGTTCCTTTTTTCTTCCGAAACCATCACAGACATGTTTTTAATCTCTTCTTCCAGAGCCTGTATCTCTTTTTCCATCGTTACAGCTTTAGCTTCCATATCTTTGTTCCATTTTGCAAGCTGCTCCTTCGCTTTCTTTGCTTCGTTGTACTCTGCAAGAACCTTATCTGAATTGATATAGCCGAATTTCATCTCTGCAAAGACCACCATTGACGCTATCAGCATCATTACAGTTACCATTTTCTTCATTTTATTTTCTCCCTTTTGGTTTTTTCTATAAATTAGTTCCCATTCTGAAATGGGTTCTGAGCTGGTCCGACCAGTCAGCTTTTTTTCCGAAACTTTCAAAATAATCAAATCCGTAACCTACATCAAGTCCCATCATACCGAGCATGGGAACATTTATCCTGACACCAAGTCCTGCACCTTTTCGAAGATCGAATAAACTGACCTCAGTATAGTCTCTCCACAGATTTCCCGCATCGAAATATGCAAGGGAATAGATCAGCATCGGTGTTTCTACAAGTTTGAGCCTCAGTTCAAATGATGTTTTAAAAAGATTTCTTCCGCCTACAAAATATCCGCTTTCGTAAGGACCGACTGAATTTTCGTCGTAACCCCTTAGCGGTTCGCCACCGGATAACCCTCCACCGCCGAGATAGAAATATTCTCTTGAGCTTATATATGATGATTCTTTAAGTTTGTCCATAAGCCCCACAACGAATTGAGAATAAAGAACGAACCTGTTCTGTACCAGAGGCTGATACCATTTCATATCAAGCTTATGTTTGTGAAATTCTTCATCTCCTCCAAGTATTCCGCCGGCAAGTTTGGTCATAAGCGTCAGGTTTGAGCCTCTTGTAGGAAAATCAGCCCTGTCCCTGCTGTCTCTTATCAGATACTCCGTCAATGATGACGAAATTATTGTTTTACCTTCGAAAAGCTCATACTGATCAGGCGCATTATCGCTGATATTGGTATATTTGATCCTGTCGATAGAATAATACCATAGACCCCTCATCCAGTTGTCGCTCCATGCGAACCTTCTGCCCAGTTTAAGCACTCCGCTGATTATCTGAGTATCCGAGTATGAATCATCACGATTCTGATAGTTGCCGCTCAGTCCGACCATCGTCGGCGTGTCATAAAGCCACGGTTCTTCAACGCTGAGAGTGTATTTATAGTAATCTTTCCCGAATTCAATGTTGGTAGAAAGCTGCTGACCGTCACCCTGAGCGAAAGGATGCTGGAACGAAAAATTGTTGAAGACAAGTCCGACGGATCCGATAAATCCGTCCGCTTCTGAATAAGCAATTGAAGTCTGTGCCTGTTCAGTTGGTTTCTCTTTTATCGAAAAAACTAGATCGACTTCTTTATCGTCAACCGGCTTCATATCGGGAACAACATTTTCAAAATAATTGAGTATCATTGCATTTCTCTGGCTTCTTAGTATCTTGGTTTTACTAAAAATGTCTCCGGGGTAAATATCCATTTCCCTTCGAAGAACTTTTTCATTAGTTCTTGTATTTCCCTCAAAATCTATTTTTCTTATTCTTGCACGCGTTCCTTCAGTTATTTTAAAGAGGTATGAAACCGTGTCTGTTCCTGTCATCTGCTCTTCAGGTATGATGTTCGCTCTCAGATAACCTTTATCCATATACATCGTGGAGAGATTATTATAAATCGACATTTCAAGTTTTTCAGTGCTGAACTCATCACCGCTTTCATATTCGAGAGCATCGATAAGTTCCTCGTCGGAAAAAAGGCTGTTGCCTGCAAACTTTGATTCCCCGAAGTAGTATTTATTGCCTTCATTGACGGTTATGTCAATATAAATGTTCTCCATTTTTTCGTCATAATAAACAGAATCCTTTACAACCTCAAAATCCTTGAACCCTTTGTTCTTAGCGTAATCGGTCATAAGCTGAAGGTCGCTTTCAAATTTTTCCCTGTTATACTCTCCGTCGCGCCACCATCTGTCTTCGTGAGTTTCCTCGAACCGGTCTAACAGGTCATCGCTTTTAAAAAAAACATTTTCTGAAAATCTGATCTCTTTAATAAAAATTTCCTTACCTTCGGTTATATTTATTGTGAGATCAACCTGTTTTTCATTTACTCTTTCAGTCTTGGATTCAATCTCGGTAAGAAGATAATTTTTAGAGTTGTAAAAATCTTTTATTGCTCTCTCAACTTCAGCTATGTTATTACTTTTAAGTATCTGTCCTTTCTGGAGTTTTATCAGAGGCTCTATATCATCTTTTCCGTACTCATCGTAGCCGGTTACTTTAACATTGTTCAGTCTGGGATAGTCTTCCAGAATTATTTTAAGAAATACTTTGTTGGTTTCAGCTTGTGTTACATCTATCGCCACATCAGAAAAAAGATTTAGTTTCCATAATTTCTTTATTGCGCTTTGGATGTCTTCACCGAATATTACTTTTCCCTTTGATAAACCGGATGAAATCTTTACAACTTCAGGTGAAACTTCAGTCCCTTCTACAACAACTTCAAGAATTTCAAATGAACCTGAATTTTTTTGCGCCCTCAGACTGACAGAAAAGAATAATAAAATGATCAGCGCGGTCAATTCGTATTTAAGCATAAACGGTATGTATCTCAAAATTCTGTTTCTCCGTACATTATTAATCAGATGCGGAATTTAACTTTTGAAGAGCCAAATGTCAAGCCCGTTCTTATACGAATAATGATTTCATTTTGTTCATTTACATAGTTGATATATCTATTAATTATATTTAAATTGCTGTCCGTTCAATTAATTCGGAATGTAAAAAAAATGAAACGGAACTTTGAACTTGTTTCGCCTTTTAATCCCAAGGGGGATCAGCCTGAAGCTATTGATCAGATAACCGGCAATTTCAATTCGGGTATAAGATATCAGACACTTCTGGGAGTTACAGGCAGCGGTAAGACCTTTACGATGGCGAATGTTATCAGAAACCTTAATAAACCGACTTTAATCATTTCTCATAACAAAACTCTTGCTGCGCAGCTTTACGGAGAACTTAAAGCTTTTTTTCCTGAGAATGCAGTTGAATATTTCATCAGCTATTATGATTACTATCAGCCTGAAGCGTATATGCCTTCACGCGACCTTTATATCGAAAAAACTACCGCTTCGAATGATGAAATTGAAAAACTGCGTCTTAAAGCGACCTCATCTCTGATATCGAGAAATGATGTTATTATCATCGCGTCGGTAAGCTGTATATACGGACTGGGATCGCCTGAAGATTATAAAGAGCTTTCGATCGAAGTTACTAAAGGCGATATAATTGACAGAAATAAATTGTTCAATTCCATTGTCGAGATGCAGTATGAAAGGAATAATTATGAACTTTCAAACGGAAATTTCAGAATTAAAGGAGATATAATCGATATTCATCCGGCTTATGATGACACAGGGATAAGAATTCATACTTTCGGGGATGAAGTTGAGAAGATCGAGATCATAAACCATGTGTCAGGCAATATTATCGAGAAACTTGATAAAATAAACATTTACCCGGCAAAGCATTTTGTAGTGACACAGCCTAAGCTTCAGAAGGCTGTAGGAAA
>DMTS01000159.1:0-3816 GCA_003477045.1 Candidatus Delongbacteria bacterium | reverse complement strand
ATGTACAACGGTGACAGAAGCAGAAAAACCACTCTCGTGGATTACGGGTTCAGGCTTCCTTCCGCGCTTGACAACAGACCTTTAAAATTCGAAGAATTCGAGCAGATCACCGGAAGAACGCTTTATGTTTCTGCAACTCCATCAGAATACGAGCTTTCAAAATCCGACGGAATTATAATTGAGCAGGTTGTAAGGCCGACAGGTATTCTTGATCCTGAAATAATCGTAAAACCTTCAACAGGTCAGGTTGACGATCTTATGGAAGAGATCAGAATAGTCACTGAAAGAAAAGAAAAAGTGCTGGTCACGACGCTGACCAAAAGAATGAGTGAAGATCTGACAAAATTTTTAAAAGAGAATGGGATCAAAGCTGAATACCTGCATAGCGAAATTTTATCTCTGGACAGAGTAAAACTGATCCGTGAACTCAGGCTTGGAAAATTCGATGTGCTTGTCGGTATCAACCTCCTCCGTGAAGGCCTCGACCTTCCTGAAGTATCACTTATCGGGATCCTTGATGCCGACAGAGAGGGATTTTTACGCGATAAAAGATCACTGCTTCAAACTTCAGGTCGAGCCGCGAGAAATGTTAATGGAAGAGTAATCTTCTATGGCGATAAGATCACTGATTCAATGAAAAACTGCATCGAAGAAGTTAGAAGAAGAAGGTTAAAACAGATCGAATTTAATACGATCAACGGAATTATCCCGAAAACTGTTTATAAATCTGCCGAACAGATCATGTATTCTACCAACATCAGGGAAGAAAACCTTCTAAAAGTTTCTGATAAAAAGGTGAAATACGGAAAAGATGAAGAAGCCTTGAGAAAAGAGATAATTGAGCTTGAGTCATTAATGGAGGAAGCAGCAGAGAAACTCGAATTCGAAAAAGCAGCTGATTATAGAGACCGGAAAATTGTTCTTGAAAAATTATTTAACAAATCTTAGAATCGGAATTCCTTGAATTCCTCTTCTTTTCCGAGCGGGAAAGATTCAATTATTTTGTATTCAGGACCTTCATTTTTTAAAATACTTTCAAATAAGGTTATTTCTTTTACCGGAATTACCTGAAAATATAAATCCTGATTCGAATTGACAAGTTTTTGTAATTCTTTCACTGAACCGGCTTCCTTAAATCTGCCGATGGTAAGGTGGGGAGTGAATTTTCTGTAATCAACTTCAAAACCGAGGTCCCCCAAAGAGTTTTCGATCACATTTTTTATCGTCTCAAACTCTTCGCATTTCTGCAAACCCAGCCATAGAACTTTCGGGTGATAAAAATCTTTAAAAATACCCACACCTTTTAAGAGAGACTCAAATTCGTTGAACTTTTTGGAGATGTACTTTAATTTTGACCTGACTGCAGGTATATTTTCTTCTTTGACATCGCCGAGAAATTTCAGAGTTATATGAATGTTCTTGAGATCAACCCAATTTGCTTTAGCGTCTTCCAATGTGTCAGGCAGGGATAAATGAAATTTTTCTGTTTTATCTTCAAAAATTACTTTTACACCTATGAATAATCTTTTAGTTACCGGCATTATGCACCTGTTTTTAATACCCTTTGCATTTTAAGCATAAGTTTGTCAATAATCAAGAAGGAAATTTTTGCATTGAAAATCATAATATAATGTTTTAACTTCTTTAACTTAAACTTTACAAGGTATGAAAGTGGTAAAAAAAATTAGAAAACTCAGCCTGGCAAGATACCTGCAGATATTGAATTACAGCATCCGCAATATGAGCAGTTCAAAAGATGAAAAATATCCGTTCTACGCTTCTTTGAAAGTGACTTCCCGCTGCCATTTCGCATGTAAATTCTGCGATATGAAAAATTTCCAGACCCCCGACCTTCCAACGGAAGATTTGAAAAAAATCATCCGTAACCTGGGACGTTCCTCGCTATTCCTGCTTTCACTTGAAGGAGGTGAACCGCTATTAAGAAACGATATCGAAGAACTCCTGAAAGAAGCTCATAAACAGCCCTTTTACCTTTTATTTACGACAAGTCAGAAAAACCTGATGGATTATCCGTGGGATAAATATCAGGAGTATATAGATTTTCTGCATATATCAATTGATGAAGGCCACGACAACATGCACCTGTTCGACAAACTGAAAGAAATTAACAGATTCAATATGATAGTCTGCGTTCAGACAGTAGTCGCTAAAGAAGATCAGGAAAAACTAGAGGATAAGGTTTCCAAATGTTATTATTCCGGAAGTAAAATTCTCATTATGCCCGCTGTTCATCTTGACAATACAGAAGACCACTTCCCCGATTTTGGCAGACTGGAAAAACAGATCATCAAACTCAAAAAAGACTATCCTGAAACCATTATCACTCCAAATTCATATTTTTCCGCTGTCAGAAGAAAAAAAGGCGGATGCAGCCCGAGCTCGATAATTATTGATGCGGACGGCGGTTTGTTTTATCCGTGCAGAACTCTGAAGGAAAAGACAATAAAACTTCAAGAAGACGATCTGATGAAATTCATTAATTCCGGAAGATCTGCCGAACTCAGAAAACAGATGTCGGCTTGCGGCAGACAGTGCGGATGGTACCAGTATTTCGCAACATCAAGATTTTCCGGATTTTCAGACATAATTGACGCTACAGGTCCTTACTTAAGAGAATTTTTTCTCGGCCGCAAGTTCGAAGAATAGAAATCCGCATTTCGTCGGTATAATAATGCTTTTCATCTTTGAAAATTATATTCTTTGTAAAAACAGCCTTGCAAAATTTTTGAATTTAAACTATATTCTACCGTTTATTGAAACAGGTACAAACGATTTATAAAACTAAAATATGAGGTATTAAATGTCAAACCAGGAAGTTCAAACGATCATCGCGACCGATTGCGGTTCAACGACCACAAAAGCCATTCTTATCGAGAAGGTCGGGAACGAATATCGTCAGCTGGTAAGAGGCGAGGCTCCGACCACAGTTGAAGCACCTTTCGAAGATGTGACCAAAGGTGTTCTGAATGCAATTATGGAACTTGAAGAACTTGCAACGGAATATTACAAGACCGATGCCGCAAAAGAATCACGGTTTTATAACAGACCGAGAGTGTTCGTAAAAAACGAGCAGATAATTAGAAAAGACCCAAATGATAAAAATGAGGACGGATGCGATATATACATTTCCACTTCATCCGCAGGCGGAGGTCTTCAGATGATGGTTTTCGGCGTTGTCAAAGGGATGACAGCTGAATCTGCTCAGAGGGCCGCTTTGGGAGCCGGAGCTATTGTTATGGATGTTCTCGCTATAAATGACGGAAGACTTCCTCATGAAAAAATTGAAAGAATAAGAGCGTTAAGACCAGATATGATTTTGATCGCAGGAGAGACCGATCAGGCAAAACCTAAACATGTTATCGGAATGTCTGAACTAGTTAAATCCGCAAGACCTACAGCAAGGCTTGGTATCGGTTTCGCACTGCCGGTAATTTACGCCGGAAACCAGAGAGCGAACGACGATATTAAAGCAATTCTAGAAAAAGATACTGCATTGAGCATAGTTCCAAACCTGAGACCAACGCTTGAAAAAGAAAATTTGAGACCCGCAGCTGATAAGATACATGACCTTTTCATGGAGCATGTTATGCAACAGGCTCCCGGCTATGACAAGCTTATGAAATGGACAGACGCTCCTATAATGCCTACTCCCGGTGCTGTCGGTCTTATAATAAACAAAATAGCAGTTATGCAGAATAAAAACGTTGTCGGTGTTGACATCGGCGGAGCCACAACAGATGTTTTCTCTACATTCAAACTCGAGGACAGGGACGGTGTCGTTCATCAGAAATTCAA
>DMTS01000180.1 GCA_003477045.1 Candidatus Delongbacteria bacterium | reverse complement strand
ATTCACATCCCTGTCTATACCGGCAAGATAGATTTCTCCCTTATAATACTCTGATATAGCTTCAATTAAAACTCCGGTTCCGCAGCCTGAATCTAAAAGTCTTATATCGGGTTTCACATCGAAAAAATCAATAATTTTTTTGATATTCTTATTATTAAATCTGAGCGTACGATGATTGTCCAGTATGCTTATAGTTTGTTGAGTTTCCGACCAATATTTGCTGTAATCCATCTAATTTCCCTTAAATTCTTTTTCTTGCAACAACAGTAATTTTATCGTTAGTAATATCATCTTTTGAAAATGAATAGTCATTATAAAAAACTATATCAGTAAAATTATTCTTCACCAACCTTTCTTCAATTTCATCTATAGTCCAGCAGCGCATTCTGAAATCGTATTCATAGATTTCTTCACGCTTGTTTTGCGTTATCAGGTGAGTTTCCTTCACTTTAAGAATTTTGTTCGCATTATCAAGTTCGGAAATACTTGTGAATTTCAAGCTGCCGCCATCTATTTTAACTTCTTTTTCATACACTTTATTTCGCATATTCTTAATCTTTGTATTTTCCCATTCTCTTACATCAAAGATCAGTATACCACCGGGTAAAAGATTGTTTGAAAAATTACTTAAGATCATATCCCGATCTTCGTCATTTAAAATATCATTTAACACACCCCTGCATAAGATGATATTAAACTGATTATCAGAAGAGATATTTTTAAGATCAGCGATCTCAAAGCGCAGGTTATTAAAAGAATTCTTTTTAATAGCTAAATTAATCAGCTCATCTGAGAGGTCAACACCGATAACGTTATAACCTATTTTTGCCAGTTCGGCTGAGTAGGTACCGGTACCGCACCCTGCATCAAGTATCTTAGCTTGTTTATTAAAACCTAAACTTTGAATTTTTTCGTCAATGTAAGCGCAATACTCTTTTGCTTTTGAAGGAATTATCAGATCGTAATATTTTGCCTGTGAGTAGTAAAATGGTCTTTTCAATTTAATTTACCTTTCTGGCTTTGCTTATTATCAATATCATCATACATCTTACCGTAAAGCAGGTTGTCATGATATTCGTTATCAAAGAACACTACTTTTCTCAATAAACCTTCTTTCTTGTAACCGTTTTTGACAGCTACTTTCTCGCTTCCCGCATTTCTAGGATCCATTCTGATCTCAATTCTCTTGATGCCAAGCTGGTTAAATGCGATCTCTTCGAGTGATTTTACGCATTGAGAAGCTATTCCTTTATTCCAGAATAGGATGTCTATGAAATAACCTAATTCGGCGATATGGGGATATTCTTTGTTAATCCTGATCTCGCATCCGCCAATTACCTTTCCTTCGTAAACGATCGCATAATTGAATTCCAGACCCGAATCTCTTTTTGATTTTCTTCTTTCGATCCATTCCTGCTCAGCTTTAACACTTGCGGGTATTGCAGCGTGGTAGTAAGGGAAGTCGAATTCTTTTAAAATATTGTAAAACGCTTCAGCGTCTTCTATTTCCGGATATCGTAGCTCTATCATTTTAACCCCTTTTCTGAAAATAATTTATAGATCAAGTACCATACAAATCATTTCCTTGATGTTATCACTGGAAATTAATTCTTCATTTGCTTTTTGAAATTCATTTGTCGGTTCGGTAAATCCAAGTTTCCGTGCTAATTTTATTGATCCGATATTTTTTAATTCTGTGCGTATAAGTAAAATACTTAAAGCTGTGTTTTTGACTTTGTCTATTGTAGCTTTTGAAAGCTTTTCTCCGATTCCCTGATTACGATAATCCGGATGAATATGGTAACCTAAATTTGCGATATCGGGTCTGCCTTTGAAGCTGAATACATTAGCTTGCCCGACGATTTTGCCGTTTATCATCGCGACCTTTGTGCAGATATGCCTCACTCTATTTTCGTTGAAATTCATTTTTTCTGCCAATGAAGGATCATCAGGATATATTTCCAAGAACAGTTGTCTTATCCCTTGAGACATTTTGCTTTGTTCGTAATCTGAAATCAGCATTTCCTTCCCTTATTATATTATTGTACACAATCCGTTATCTTCATACACTGCCGGTTGATCTTTCATTTATAAATGAAATAAGTTCTTCGGTCGTGATCGAAGAAGTATTCGGTTTTTGTACAATTACTGCTGCCATATAATTGGCGAGTTCAGCCGATTTTTCAATCGAAAGACCCGAAGATACTCCAAGAGCAAAACCAACGCGTACCGTATCACCGCATCCGACCGCATCCATGGCCTGAACTTTATGCCCGTGAACATGGAAATAATCTTTCCCGTTAAATCCCGCAATTCCTTTCTCATCCAATGTTACCGCTACAGCTTTGCATTGAAGCTGTTTATAAAGATTATTCAATCCTGTTTCCAAACTTTCTATCGAAAAATCAGTTTGGAGTTCTTTAGCTTCATTTAAATTGGGGGCGATTAGATCAGCTCCTTTGAAAAAAGAAACATTTGCAGGCTTAAAATCCACTATGACAGGTATGGAATGAAGTTTACACTCATTAATTATATCCTGTGCAAGTCTTTGAGTAAAAACACCTTTGTTATAATCGCTCAATATCACCACATCAACATTAGGAATGACTGTTAAAATCTCTTTGAGTAGGGTAGAAGCTGTTTCGTTATCTATCTTATCGGTGGATTCATCGTCCCTTCTCAATAGATATTGATCATCAAGGTAAAGTCTGTTCTTTATCGTGGTCGGTCTTTTAGAATCTCTTATCAGAACATGCGATATTCCACTTTTATCGCACATATCTCTGAGCACAAAATAATACTCATCATTCCCTGTAATGCCTATCAAAGTCGTTTTTACTCCCAAAGAGGCTAAATTTGCGGCTGCGTTGCCTGCTCCTCCAAGTGTCCTGACTGATTTTTGAGATTTGTAGGCTCGCTTATCAGGTTTCTCTGAATGCAGTGGTTTGCTTTCCGAGGTTAATAAATACTCATAAACATCAATCATCACATCACCAATTACAAGAGCTTTGATATTCGAGAAATTATTTATCGTATTGACAAAAATATCTTTTTCCATAAGTTGTCCTATATTAATATGTTACCTCTCATTTTTGCTTTATCCAATATTTACACTCCCCGTTCTCCATACTTTCTAATACACCGTTATTCTTTTCAATTACTTTTCTGGAAGGGATATTTATTTCATCACAGGTAAGCAGAACTTCGTTTATATTCATTTTCTGAGCTTCTTTTAGAATTTCTTGCAAGATCAGATTCCCGTATCCATTTTTTCTTTCAGATGGTCTTATCGAGTATCCGATATGTCCGCCTACGATTTTCAGATTGTCATTTAAATAATGCCTCAGCTTTCCGATACCGACCGGTTTATCGTTGACGATCAGCCAGTAAATAGTTTGAGGAACATATTTTTCTTCAAGTCCGATACCCTCTGAAAAATTAATATTTTTATCTAAGTATTCAGTAAATTGTTCAAGGGTAATATTATACCCGCTATTGACGAATCCGTTTTCTCCGGGTCCAATTTCCTGTAGCATGTCGTAAATATCTCTACCGTCGTTTTTCGTTAATTTTCGTAATTCAACTTTCATTTCTTTCTCAAATTGTTTTGTGCTTATCTGTCACTCTGTCATTTAATGTGCAATTACCGGCCAATTTCCAGGATCAACTGAGCCCTTTATGAGCCCTTTAATGAATATGCTGTCCCTACGCCTGTAACACCTGTTCGTTCCAATATGTTATATTCCTCAGTTAACTTTACTAAATCTCTTGAAGCCGTTGCTTTTGATACATCGTTTATTTTCTGATATTCTCCATTTGTTATTTTTCCATGCTCCTTCACATATTCTATCGCTTTCAGCATTCTGTCGTTAAACTTAGCTTCATTTATTACCGCGATCTGCTTTTGTGCTTTCTGTAGGATACTGACAAATCCGCCTTGAGCGTTGGCAAAACCGCAAACCCATTTCAGATAGTCGTCATGCCAGCTTTGTTTATATTCTACATTATGTTTTTCAGTCATAATTAAACCTCAAATTTTTTGTACATCCCGTTCTGCTACTTGCTCGCGCTTAACAATAAAAATTCTCCGCTGTCAGCCAAATATTCATTCTTATATGATCTCAGTTCCAAGCCAAGGAGCGTATTCCATGAATTTTTATCTTTATAGATTTCTTCAGCTTTACTTCTCAATCCGGAGATCACGCATGGACTGCTTGCCAATTTTATGTTTTTAAATCCTGCTTTTTTGAATAACGCTTTCAATTCCTTTGAAACAAAAAAATGTCTTGGCGGTTGAGGCACATCGGGATGTTCGGGCAGATTGCCTGTCTTAAGAACTTCATTTATCATCCAGTAATCCGGTCTTCCTAAGAAGTTATTGATATTGAAATTATCTTTTCCCAACAGAGTTCTGAATATGCCTAAACGGCTGTTTACGCTTACAACTACATTTCCACCGGATTTTGTAACTCTGAATAATTCTTTTATGCCGTCAGTATAGTTATCGAATAAGTAATTCAGCGGTGCGCCATAGCAAACTGTAACATCAAATTTATTATCTTCGATCATTGACATATCAGCTAAATCGGCTATTACGGAATATTTTAGTCTTTTTTCAACTTTATAATCTTTCATTTTGCTTTTAGCCAGCAACAGTTGCTCCTCTGAAATATCTAAAAGCGATACATTGCATCCAGATTCCGCGAATTCTACGCTGAATCTTCCGGCTCCGCAGCCTACATCAAAGACTTCAATTCCTTTTTTTAAATATTTTGAAACAAAATCCATATGTAATAAGAAATTCAATTTGTCATAGGCTGTTTTATCAAGTCTGTCCCATTCTTTTGATCCGTAATTATTGTAGTAATTTCTTGTTTTATCCGTTTGAACCATAATTATTTCCTCACTTAATTTCCATTGTCAGCTTTACAAATTTAGATTTTCCGAACTGTATTACTTTCGGATCAGATATATCTAATTCCATTTTTATATCTGTGACAGTTTCGCCATTGATCTTTATTCCTTTGCCTTCAATAATTCTTTTCGCCTCGCCGTTTGTTGCAGCAAATCCGGCATGCTTCAGTGCTTCGACGATAGCTATTTTATTATCTTTCACCATCACTTTATCAATGATTTTTTCAATGATATTATCAGGAATACCACCTTTCGCGATCTCAAAGTACCTTTTTACTGCTTGATCAATATCCGATTCGTCGTGGTACATTCTGATAATTTCTTTACCATATTCGATATGAGCTTCTCTTATATCTTTATTTATCAAACTTTCAAAATCCTGAACAGAAATGTCCGTAGTCAACAGAAAGTAATGGTGAAGCAGATTGTCGGGGATTTTCATGGCTTTTTCAAACATCTTTGCAGGAGTTTCGTCAAGACCGATGTAGTTATCAAGCGACTTGCTCATTTTTTCAACGCCGTCCAATCCTATAAGTAAAGGAAAAGTAATTACTTCCTGTTGCTTCTGATTGTAATTTTTCTGAAGTTCCCTACCGACCAGTAAATTGAAAGTCTGATCTGTCCCGCCGATCTCAATATCTGCTTCCAAAGCCACGGAATCATATCCCTGCATAAGCGGATACATAAGCTCATGCATTCCGATCGGCTGATTATTATCGTATCTGTTTTTGAAATCGTCTCTTTCAAGTATCTGAGCTATAGTATATTTGCTTGTAAGCTTCAATACCTCTTCAAAAGTTAATTTCGACAGCCATTTTGAATTATATTCGATCCTTGTTTTATCTTTGTCTAATATCTTTGTAGCCTGCTCGAAGTATGTTTCACCGGCTTTCCGCGTCTCTTCAAAAGTAAGTGCCGGCCTTGTTTTGCTCTTGCCTGAAGGGTCACCGATCATAGCTGTGTAGTCACCGACAACGAATATCACTTCATGACCCATTTTCTGAAATACTCTCAGAACTCTAAGCACTACCGAGTGACCGAGATGCAGATCCGGTCTGCTCGGATCTGCTCCAAGTTTAATCTTTAGAGTTTTGCCGCTGTTAAGTCTTTCAATAAGACTTTCTTTTGAAAATATCTGTACCGCTTTGCGCAGGATCAGATCAATATCGTCGTTCATTATAGTTCCCTCACTTAATTATACCTTTCGCAACCGTATCTGCGACCATACTCTGTACGAATTCCCATAGCTCTTCGGAGCCGTTCCGATAATGTTGTTTAAGTCTGTTATTCATTTCACTTTTCCTAATAGTTCCTTTTACATTCACTTAGAATACTCTTTATTCAAATTCTCTATTGCTTTCTCAGCCTGTTTATATGTTTTTACTTTGACAAACAGCTTTGAATATACTTCCATAGCAGACTTCACCGATCCGCTTTTTTGATAAATCTTCTTTGCGAGAGGGTAGTGAACCGTGTAGTCCCGATATCTGATAATGAAAGCGTTGTTGATCTTTTTCTTCAGCTCGGATTTTTCCCACTTATCGAGTTCTTTTTGCCTATCGAGTGCTTTATCCATCTCGGGATAGAACTCAAACGGCCTGTCAATTCCGAAAACGGATTCAATCTTATCCCTATAGCAGGCATAGACCCAGTTGCATGAAAATGATCCCTTTGCCATTCTTGAAAACGATCCTGCGAAGTTTAATCCGAGTTTGTTCTCACCGAATTTCTTTATGTCTTTGACGAATTTGACTTTATCTTTCATGTTTTGAATTCCGTATCCTTCTCTATTGAACTTTTTTACTTAATAAAATTTTTCAATCAATTCGTTCTTTATCCAGTCAAATGCTTTTTCCTGATCATACACTATGTCAGATCTGAGTATTGCCTCCATATCGCCTCTAAAATGCAAAGATTTTTCTTTTTCTTCCAAATTCGATAAAAATTCATTCTTCTCGGGCACATTTCCGCTTGAAAAACTCATGTACCTGATAAAGCATTCGATAATCTTTTTATAATTTAGCTTATAATTCAGGCTCGAATAATACAGATCAAAAAGATCCCTTCCTTTACTGCGCTGATATAATGCCCTCAATTTCGTGCCTAATAACTCGTTTATACTGTATGTTCTAATTTTAGACTTGCCTGAAAACCATTCGCTTTCAACTTCAAAAGGAATTTCTTCCCAATCAAGCACATTAAAATGTTCTTTACAATTAATCTCTAACTTCAAACGAAGTCTTATTTGTTCGTATTCCGAGTTAAATCTGTACAGAGCTTTCGCACCGTGCAGGCCTATCTTTGTATTCCTTTTTTCTTCAAAGAAAGTCACAACCTTTCCGATATGCTCTAATATAGGCTTTACAGGCCCGGGTTTGATTTGAACCAGATCAATATCTTCAGAATACCTTGAAGCAGGCTTTAGATATAATTTATGAAGTGCTGTTCCGCCTCTGAAGGCTAAATTCTCATTCAGAAACTCATCTGAGAATATTTCTACCAAAACCCGGCTGATTATAAGATCCTGTTCGATCTGGTAAAACTCCTTCCACGGGCTGTGCTCCTTCCATTTTGCAATTTGAGGTTTAGGTATCATAGATCGTTTTCCAATTTGATATTTATATCCACTTTCCAGCGATTATCAACTGAACCTGCTTTTCTGCCTCGTTCAGGACAGAGAAGAACAGGAAAGAATCTGGATGAATTTATATGCTCAAAGAGTTTTTTTATAAGTTTATTATCCGCTTCCAATCTCTCCAAAAGATAACCGAATCTTTGCAATGTGCTAACATTGGGATACCATGAAAGTAAATCCTGCATATCAGTCAGAGTAATTTCCTCAATAAGCTCTTCAATTACCGTAAATATTCTGTTCAATCCGCCCAATTTTGACTGGTTATGAATTAAATCCACTGCTGTAAGCACAGGACTCGATATTTTAAAAATTCCGGCATCAGATTTTTTTGTCAGTATATTTTTCTCCGGCCAAACTGTCATAGTATAGAAATTAAGATCAATTGATTTTTTCTTGATATCTAAAATTGCAGGAGGTATCGAAATTATATAATCTTTCTGGATCTGCTGGTGGCCTGCTCCATGGAATTTTGCAGCCGTATAAAATCCCAGATAATATTTCTTGTTCAGATATTTGAAAAGTTTTTCTGCATAAAGCTGAATGGGCAAATAATCCTGATTTGAATATTTAGGCGGAATGATAAGATAAAAGCCTTTTCTTAAATTGACGATTTCTCTCTTTATCACAAGCCTCGAAAGCTCCCTTTTGAGGGCAATATCGGTCTTTTTGACATTGATTTTCAATTCGTCCCATGAAAAAGAATACTCTTCGTAAGAAAGCCGTTCTTTTATGTAATCACGAACTGTCATTATTAGTTCTCTAATTAGTTTAACACCATATTTCGGTGTTTATGTAGATAATATACTAAAGCAAATAAGATTTGTCAAGATAAACTTTACAAAGCGCTCTATTTAATTATCCCTTTTCCGACAGTATCTGCAACCATGCTTTGAACGAATTCCCAAAGGTCTTCTGAGCCGTCTCTGATGATCGAATTTTTATCGAGTATCATATCGGATGATATTTTATGCTCGATCCAGCCATCTCCCCCGTTGTGGTAATTCTGCATTATCGGTTCGAGCCTGTCAACGACGCGGGCGTATTTTGCTTCAGGTGTTATTCTGGCTTCAAACTCTTCCCAGAGGCTGATGAATTCCCGCTTCTGATCTTCAGGCAGAATGCCGAAAGTTATTTCTGCACCTTCCTTTTCCTTCTGTTCTTTCTCAGCCTGTTTATCCGTATAAAAAATATAATCGCCGGCATAGATTTCAACTAGGTCGTGAATGAGCAGCATCTTGAGCACTTTAAGCATATCAATATCTTTATTATTTGAATATTCAGCGAGAACCATAGCCATCACGCAGATATGCCAGGAATGCTCGGCGTCATTTTCTTTCTTATCTGAAGCGAATCGGGTTGATTTTCGGATAATATCCTTGATCTTATCGATCTCTTTGATGAATTCGAGCTGTTGTTTAAGTCTGTCATTCATTTTTTTCATCGCTCAAATCTGAAGTCCTATTACCGGTATGTTTAAACTTGTCACGAAATTTTTCTAATCGCTCATAAGCTTTTTCAAGTGTCCGCTCAGCATCGCTTTTGATCTTCCCGAAATCCTGCAGCTGAACTGCGTTAATGTGGTCGCACTTTCTGCACTTAAAAACAAGCCTGTCGTCTTCGGCGCCGTCTGCTTCCCAGAAGAATTCACCGCACACAGGACAGCATGGCCCTGTTACGACGGGAAAGAACTTATTAAGTTTCGTATCCCATTTCCATGAATGCGAAAACACTACCGACCCTAACCGGAAAAAAAAATCCTTATCGTCCAAAATTGATTCTTTTATCTCATTTCTGTGAAGCACGATTCCAAAATACAACCCGATGAATAGACAAAGTAAAGCTCCAGGTATGATAAATGCCGCGACAGATACTATGTTCAAGGGTTTTATTATCTTATCGAAATTCACTAACAATAGCGAAATGTACAGCGCTGAAACGAAACTGATTATAACGCTTGCCAGTATCGGATGAACACTGATCCGGGCTCCTATTTTGTTAAAAATGTTCTCTTTGATTTTTAGTTTCTGATTCATGCTAGGATTACTCTCTTAATTATTGGTGACTTTTCCCATAGCCTCGAAAACTGAGCTGGGGCTTGAATTATGTATTAGAATTGCCAGATCGGTCTTATATTTTTTTGATATGTTTATAAAATATTCGAATTCAGCTATAATCTGAGCATTTTTGAGTTTATTATGGGCAAACAAGGTAGTATCCATTACGATAAGCGGATGCTCGATTATTTCATATGCCCGTTTGCGGTCGATATCCCACGGCTTGTATGCCCTGCCTGTTCCGCATTTGAATCCCGCATATCTTGAATATCCAAGCGAGTAATCTTCCTTTATCCCGGCTTTTTCCAGAATGTCGAATGAACTTCGGATATCTAACTGTAGGAAGTGCGCTCTGCCCTTCTCAACTTTAATATTATACTTTTTTTCCAGAGCTGATTTTTCAAAAATGATGTTTTTTTCGTTCAAAAGCGAGAAATATCCGTAATGAAGCCCGATCTCCGCACCTTTTTGTTTTAAACTTCTGAATATTTCTATATCTTTTTCTGATGTAGTGAACCATCCGTCGTTGTATGGGCCTTCCTGAGAAGTAAGGATGAAAAAAACCGGTTTTGTATTGAATTTTTCAGCAATTGAAAAAATTCTGACGAAAGTCTGATAAGGATCTCTTGATCCGAAAAATATTTTTCCCAAATATTTTACAAGATCTGTTGAAAATAAAACAGGATCGAGCCGTTTGATAAGATGCCCTGCGAACATTTTAAGCGTTTTTCCGCTGTTGAATTTCTCAAATGAATCCACATCGCATGTGATTATGACCTGAGGTGTATGTACGCTAAAAGAAACGCTTTTGTCGAGCTTTTTTATGATTTCTTTCAAAAAAGCTATATACTCGTCAACTACCGGGCGTTTTATAAAACCATTTTTGACAGCAAGGCTCAATTCCGCAGGAAA
>DMTS01000144.1 GCA_003477045.1 Candidatus Delongbacteria bacterium | reverse complement strand
GCCGTTATGCGTAATGACTTTACAAAGATCGCCTGCCAAAGTGTAAATGCGGATCACAGATCGCAAAGGAATATTCAGAAAAACGATCTTCCTGTCGCTTTCTGACCATTCGTGTGAGCTGTTGACATTCTCCCAGCCCATTTCCACATAGTCAGCATCACCTCGGTATGGATTCGGAACTACGATCACTTCGTCTGTACCCGAGATCTTGGACGGAATAATTGATGTTCCGTTCACGAATGGGCTCGATTTCTGAGACGGTGTTCCGCTTTTTGCATCGCCGTGATCAGAAGATGTAACGGCAATGTATTTTTGTTCCGCATAAGATTGATTATGCAGCACGAATCTATAATTCCAGATAATGCCATATTCTTCAGCTGTGCTGGAATCAGCGGTCGTACTGTAGCTGAATAAGCCCGGATTGTCAAAAGAATCGTGCATATTTCTGTTGTCTCCGTACGGCATTAATTGATATATCTTGCCGTAAACCGTTTTAATTGCAGGATAATCTTCTGGATGTGCCGCGATCGTGTCCGCAGGAACAGGATTGTCAAGATATTCTATAGTTGCTGATACATTCTCATAAGCGTAGTTATCAATATCAACGCTGAATATTTCAGTATAATCTCCAGCAAAAACCGTAGGGGATATCTGCACCTGATAACTTTCAAAATCTTTTCTTCGAGAGAAGGGATCGATCTTATGTTCCGGCCCTGAAACCGTTATTACTCCGTTTTCATCATAGAATTCGTGACTGCGCCATTCTATAATCACATCGTTATCGGCATAAGAAACCGAGATCCTGGGCGAAACAGGCGGCGGTGGTGACTGAAAATCAGGCACTCCGTCTCCCGGATCAAGCATTCCGTTATCAAAACCGTATCTGACCCATGATCCCTGTGGATAAATGCCATCCTGTTTCGTGGATTTGACCATATATCCGTAACCTTCCCCGGTATCTCTTGATCCTGTAATGCCGAATCCAACATCCTCATGCTGACGCCCGAAAGGCAATAAATTATCTTCGCTAGTCGCTGTAACACCATACATATCTGTGACTTCATTCGCGAAGTTCGTTAATTTCATGTCATCTTCGCCTTCGTCTTCCCTTAAATATAAAGCATCCATCCACCAGCATTTTTCGCCGAGGATATCATTGTATATTCCGTCCGCGCCGACATCTTCGCCAAACCAGCCGTCGGATTTTTTAGCGCCCCATTTCTTAATTGTAGTATCCCAAAGCGGAGTATCGAATAAACGGTTTACCCACATTACATTATAGAATGTATCATACCAACCTTGATCATAAAGTGCCGGATTTAATCCGTCTGAAAGGTTAACCGATGATGTATCGCTGTACGCTGCCGATTGCTGCGTAGAAGTATGAAAGTTTTCACTTGCAATGAAAGCTATCGTTAATTTCAATGAATCACCGTAGGCAAATTTCCACACTTTCTTGTTTATATAATCGTCAGGAATACCAAGCGAGTCCCCGTCTCTGTCAACGGCTACATTTGCATAAGATTCCTGCCCTAAGGGGCCGAAACCTAGCACAAATCTTTCGTCCATGCCGTTTGCGATATTGTTTAAGGCAGGAATTGTTCCATCGGGAACTTCACCTGTGTTTTCGGTACCTGTAACGATCCATGGCTGCCATTTTCCTGCCTGCGGAATTGGAGTTCCATCTATTTGAGTTTCCATCCCGAGATAAACTTCTCGAATTGAAGTCTGATTGTAATCGAATTCGTCATTTGACATTACCATATACCTGCCTATATCACCTATAGGCCATCCTTCAGTCCTACCGCCAAACATTGATTGCGCAAAATAATTTTCAAACGCATCATAATTAATATCATCGTAACCTTTTTGTTTCGGAGTAAGATCATACTGCCAATCAGAATGCGTACCTGTTTTCCATCGTGGACCCCAATCTTCGCTTTCATCAACATACGAAGGTATATATAGATTAAATGAATACTTTAAGTCAGGATTAGGTGTTCTCAAAACTCTAATTGTAGCAATACCAGTTGCTCCGAATAAAGGTGTACCTGCTGGTGGTTCAAATATTATTTCTCCGGCCAAGTCACCTTTTATATATTCTCTGCCGTCATTATCAGCTGACCATGCGAGATTCATAGCCACTGTTTTTTTTTCTCCTGTAGCGGGATCAATATAATTATCCCATTTTTCTATAAAACCGCAAATATCATCATCCGCCATCATCATTTGAGTATTATAATCATATACATTTCCGTAGTATGGTATATTGCCTACATCACTGTCAAGGTACATTGCCATAAAGAAGTCATATATGTCTTTTTGTTCTTCATTTCGATTATAAATAGTATAATCAACTATTACAAATTTTTTCGCAAAATCGGCAGACCATGCGTAACTTGATTGCTTAACTTCAATTCCAAGTGGTATATGGTATCTCTTTTCAAACATATCCACACCTGTAAAATTGTAATTTACATACTTATCTGAATAATATGTTGTAAATTGTTCTTCAGCAGTGGCTGAAGGGTCGTAAACATCCTCGAATAGACAATTTATTTTACCTTCAATATTAGATGATTCATATAAGCGTCCCATTGATAAACCAGAAGGATCATCTTTGAAGTTTATTGGCCAAAATTCTTTCAGGAATTGGTACCCATCATAAGCCGTTGAAACAAGTGGGCCGAAAAAAATACTTGATTGAATAGTATCAAAATCACACTNNACCACCGCACCATATTGATCCTAAGCAAAGATATGTCATTCCTGATTCACCGGGCATCTCACCGCTTGCAGCTAACCTGCCTGTACAAGGATCAATATTCCAAAACGGATTTCCATAAATCCCCATATTCGAAACAGTCATCCAAAGTAATCCTGCACGGTGAACACGGTATTCAGGGTAAGGGATAGATACTTTAGAATCACTTTCTTTGCTTAATCCGCTGTTCAATTCAGGAAACAATCTTGATTTTTGCTTTACTCCTTTAAAAGAAGGCTGCGCAAAGATTGTTATTGCGATGAAAAAAATGAGTAAAATATTCATATTTTTTGACACGGCGACTCCCGATAGCATATTTTTAAATATACCGTTGAAAAAACGGAAATGCCATTCTATTTATTAGAAAGTAAGTAATTCAGAACTTGAATTATAGGTGAAGAAATCGAATTATTTACCGGGTATCTGATTCTTAAAGTCTTTCCATGTATCAAAAATTATTTTAATAAGTGATTTAAGTTCTTTTGTATCTAGAATAAAGCTGTAAGAATGAATAAAAAAATGTCGGAATGATAAAAATTTTAAAAGATTATCATATAACTGTTCATTAAATAGTTTGTTTTGTAAAGCGCTTAAAAGCAGGTTGCGATGCCAAGTAGGGCTGTCATCAAATTTAATATTTCTATTTTTCAACAATTGCTTAAGTATATTTTCAATACCATTGTAAAAATTATGAATATAAGTCGCTATTCCGGCAAGCTCGATTTCTGTTAATTTCTTAGTAGAGGAATATTTCTCAATAACAGATATTACTTTTTCGACATTCTCTATTTCTGCTTGAATTTTTCTCTCGCTCAGCTTATCCATAAATCTTAAGTCCATTCTCTATGATCAATTTATTGAATGCTGTTTTATGCTTAAGATCAACAAGATCAACCGGTTTTGATAGATATTTAAATAGCTCACCGTACAAATTAAAGAATAGTCCGCTTTTTATTCCTTCTATAGCTAAATCAATATCGTTATAGGTGTCTTCTTCCACAGAAGACCCAAAAAGAAAAACACTTTTGAGTTTATATTTCTTGGCAAGTTTCTTAATTACCGCTATTTCGTTTTGTTTAAGCATTTTTTCCTTTTAAACATCATTTGATAAGTAAATTAAAGTAAATTTAGTTAAAATACAAGAAGAGTTTTTGTAAAGAGCTTCTATTTAATTATCACGAACTTCCCTACAAAATCACTTTTCTTATTATCAACATCCTGTACGCTGAACAGATAAATTCCTGATACTACAGCCTGCCGGTTATCGTTCAGCAGATTCCAATAAGCACCATTCTCTCCGTACTGATATAAAACATCTGATTTCGCATTGCCGTTGTGCGTAATTACTTTGCAGAGATCGCCTGCCAAAGTGTAAATCCGAATAACACATCTCAAAGGAATATTCAGAAAAACGATTTTCCTGTCGCTTTCTGACCATTCGTGAGCGCTGTTGATATTTTCCCAGCCCATATCCTGATAATCCACATCACCGCGGTATGGATTAGGTACGACGATCACTTCGTCAGTCCCCGTGATCTTGGATGGAATTATTGATGTTCCGTTCACGAACGGGCTCGATCTTTGAGACGGAGTCCCGCTCTTTGCATCGCCGTGATCAGAAGATGTAACGGCAATGTATTTCTGCTCCGCATAAGATTGATTATGCAGCACGAATTTATAATTCCAGATAATGCCATACTCTTCAGCTGTGCTGGAATCTGCGGTTGCAGTATAGCTGAATAAGCCCGGATTATTATAAGAGATGTGCATATTTCGGTTATCGCCGTACGGCATTAATTGATAAATCTTGCCGTAAACAGTTTTTATTGCAGGGTAATCTTCAGGATGAGCCGCTATCGTGTCGGTCGGAACAGGATCATTTAGATATTCTAATGTTGCAGATACATTCTCATAAGCATAATTATCTATGTCAACGCTGAATATTTCAGTATAATCTCCTGCAAAAACCGTAGGTGATACCTGTATCTGATACGATTCAAAATCCTTTCTTCGAGAAAATGGATCTATCGTATGTTCTGGACCTGATACTGTAATTTTTCCATTTTCATTATAGAATTCGTGACTTGACCATTCGATTACAACATCGTTATCAGCATAAGAAACCGTAATTTTGGGTGAATATGGCGGCGGCGGTGCTTGAAAATCAGGCACACCGTCTCCCGGATCAAGCATTCCGTTATCAAAACCGTATCTTACCCATGATCCTTGAGGATAAACTCCGTCGTGCTTTGTGTATTTTACCATATATCCGTAACCTTCGCCGGTATCTCTTGAGCCTGTAATCCCGAACCCTACATCCTCATGCTGACGCCCGAAAGGCAAAAGATTATCCTCGCTTGTAGCTGAATTTCCATACATATCGGTAACTTCATTTGTAAAGTTCGTCATTTTAAGATCACCTTCGCCTTCGTCTTCTCTTAAATATAAGACATCTGTCCACCAGCATTTTTCACCGAGAATATCATTAAATATTCCGTCCGCGCCTACATCCTCTCCAAACCAGCCGTCTTTTTTTGTTGTACCCCATTTCTTAACAGGTGTATCCCAAAGCGGAGTGTCGTATAGCCGGGTTGACCACATAACATTATAAAATGTGTCGTACCATCCCTGATCAAAAAGCGACGGATCTAATCCGTCAGACAGATCAACGACTTCATAATCGCAGTCCGCAGACTGTTCAACTGATGTATGAAAGTTTTCACTTGCTATAAATGCAATCGTTAATTTAAGAGAGTCGCCGTAAGCGAATTTCCAAACCTTTTTGTTCTTGTAATCGTCAAGAGTACCGTCACGGTCACTATCAACTGCTATATTTTCATAAGTTTCGTAGCCGAGCGGCCCGAATGAAACAACGAATCTTTCGTCCATACCGTTCGCATAATTATTCATATCAAAGATTGGTCCGTCCGCTACTTCACCAACACCTTCTGTTCCATCAACTATCCACGGCTGCCATTTTCCTGGCTGAGGGATAGGTGTACCGTCTGTTTGAGTGTCCATTCCAAGATAGACCTCTCTTATTGCAGTCTGATTATAGTCGAATTCATCATTTGACATCACCATATATTTACCGCGGTCTTGAATAGGTGTCCCTTCGACTCTTCCGTTATAAAGAGGTGTATCGCTCCATGTACGCAAACTGTCATAATTTGTATCGTCATATCCCTTTTGCATAGGTGTCAGGTCATACTGCCAGTCAGAGTGAAATCCTGTTTTCCAGTGCGGACCCCAATCAATATTGTAGTCATGATTTTGCCCGGGCATAAAAATATTAAATGAATATTTTAAGTCAGGATTTGGCGTTCTCAACACTTTGAAAGTTGCTATACCGGTAGCTCCGAATAAAGATGTGCCTGCAGGAGCATCCCATACTACTTCACCTTCCATATTTGTAACATATTCTCGCCCGTCATTATCTGCGGACCATGCAAGATTCATATCCACGGTTTTTCTTTCTCCTGTTGCGGGATCAATATAATTATCCCATTTTTCTATAAAGCCGCACAGATCATCTTCGGACAGCCACAATTGGGCAAAATAATCATCGGGCAAAGAGTTATATTCAGAATAATTCACAAATCCCACATCGCTGTCAAGGTACATTCCCAGGAAAAAATCATAGATGTCTTTTTGCTGTTCATTGTAATTATAAATTGTGTAGTCAATAATAATAAATTTTTTCGCGAATTCTGCAGTCCATGTATAACTTGATTGTTTGACTTCGATACCCAAAGGAATATGCGGGCGTTTATCGTCACGATCTATCCCTGTATAAGCTTCTACTGTGTATTTATCCGAATAATAGGTATCAAATTGTTCGTCTGCAGTTGCTTTCGGATTGTAAACATCTTCAAATAAACAGTTTATCTTGCCCTCAATACTTGATGACTCTTTAAGTCTTCCTAAAATCAGGCCTGAAGGATCGTTTTTGAGATCAATCGGCCAAAATTCCGAAGTAATAAAATATGCTGTTGATACCAAAGGTCCCTGAAAAAGCTTTGAATTCACACCATTAATACTAACTTCAGCCGAATCAAGATAACCTCCGCACCACAACGCTCCGTTGTATATATAGTTCATGCCTGAGCCGCCCGGCATTTCTCCCATTGGAAGTCTTTTATTTGTACATGGATCGTTAACATAAAAAAATGGATTACCAAAATTACCGATGTTAGATACAGGCATCCAGAGTAATCCTGCTCTGTGAGTTCGGTATTCTTCGTATGGTTTTGATACTTTTGAATCGCTTTCTTTGCTTAATCCGCTGTTCATATCCGGAAAAAATCCTGATTTTTGCTTTGTCGTTTTAAAAGAAGGCTGGGCAAAAAGTGCGATTGAAATGAAAAAGATAAGTAAAAAAATCAAATGTTTTGACATAGCGTGCCTCTATTTAATTATCACGAACTTGCCGACAAAGTCATCTTTATTTTTGTCAACATCCTGAACACTGAACAGATAGATGCCTGACACTACAGCCTGCCGGTTATCGTTTAACAGATTCCAATAAGCACCATTCTCTCCGTACTGGTACAAAACATCAGATTC
>DMTS01000102.1 GCA_003477045.1 Candidatus Delongbacteria bacterium | reverse complement strand
GATGATTAGCAGTGTCATTACCAGTGCTCTCCTTTTCAAAAATCCGGTCAGCATTTTTCCGTAGCCTCTAACTATATCTTTATAAAAATGTCCTTCGGCTTTGGCTTTATCGTGAGGTTTCGAGAAGTCCGCAAGATGCGAAGGAAGTATCAGAAGAGCTTCAAAAAGCGACGAGAACAAGGCCAGAGACACAACTTTGGGGAACACGCCCAGAAACCTCCCCATGTGTCCTTCCATCATCAGAAGAGGTAAAAATGCCGCTATTGTTGTCAGAACCGCAGCTATTACCGGCCACATGACCTCCTGAGTTCCTTTTATTGCGGCTTCTTTCGGACTCATACCGTCCTCGATATTCCTGTGGACATTTTCAATCACTACAATTGCGTCGTCAACCACCATGCCGAGAACAAGAACAAGAGCGAAAAGACTGAGATTATTTATAGTTATCCCTAAATACTGCATCAGCCAGAAGGTCATCATAAACGAGAACGGTATTCCCATCGCGGCGAATATCGCGTTTCTCCATCCTATGAAAAGAAGAAGCGTTATGAACACTAATATTATACCGAAAACTGCGGATGAAGAAAGTGTCCTTATGTTATTTTTAACGTCTTTCGAATCATCATTCACGATCCTTGCCTGAACATCGGAATACTTGCCGGGCACTTTTTCTATAGAGGTTTTTATATTTTCGATAATATCGAGAATGTTCCCTTCGGAACTCTGATAAAGATAGATATTGAGGCTTTCTTTGCCGTCAAGCCTCGTTTTGACATTGATATCTTCGTAAGTGTCTCTTACTTTTGCTATGTCCCTGATCCTGATAACGGATCCGTTATCGAAAGATTTGAGGATAATGTATTCGATCTGGTCAACGGACTCGAACTCGCCCATCGTACGGACTAAAACCTCGGATTTACCCGCGACAATACTTCCACCGGGCAGGTTCAGATTTTTTGTTTTTACGGCTGTTTCAATATCTGAAAATCCGATATTGTAATATTCCATTTTGTAAAGATCGGGTTCAATTGATATTTCCCTCGTTTTTGCCCCTTTTACCTCTACCTTCGAAACATATTCTATCTTTGCCAGATCGTCTTTTATTTCTTCAGCTATCCTTTTTATTCCGTCGGGGCTGTATGATTCACCTTCAACAGATACTGTACAAACCGATTTCAGCTCTTTCATGCTCATATTCTGCATATAAGGATCTGTCGCGTCTTCAGGAAGATCCCGTATCTTATCGAGCTCTCTCGATACATCACTCCAGGCTTTCTCCAGGTCTGTGTTCGCTAAAAGGTTTACAAAAATTACAGCTCTCCCCTCATATGCGGTTGAACTTATGTAATCTATATCGGAGATATCTGCCAGTTCGTCTTCAATTTCCTTTATTATCAGAGATTCTATTTCTTCCGGAGCCACTCCCGGATAAACGACCGAGATCATAAATGATCCCCATTCTATCTGAGGCATTGATTCTTTAGGAATCTGATAGGTATAGAATATTCCGAGAATGAATATAATTATCATTATCATATTTATAAGCACGGGATTATTTACTGAAAACTTCGGCAGATTCATTTTGCGCTCCGCAGGTGAAATTCTTTATTTAGCTTCATTTCCGAATATTTTTATTTCTGTACCGTCCGTCAGACCTCCGGTTCCGGATATTATAAGCATGTCTCCCGGATTAAGACCCGATTCGATTATTATCTTGTCGCCGTATTTTTTGCCGGTTGTTACAAGTCTCTTTGATGCTTTATTGTCATCTGCTGCAACATATACATAGTATTTTCCGAATTCTTCAGTAATATTATCGAAATCGGTATAAATAACATCTTTTAGATTTGCGGATTCGATGTATCCTCTGACTATCATTCCGGGAAGAAGTTCTCTGTTTTTATTATCGATCTCTATCTCGACCGGATAGTTGCCGGTGGTATCAAGCCTTTTTCCGTAGCCCGTTACCCTGCCTTTAACTGTCTTTTCCGAACCGTTGTGTTTGATCTCTACTGAGCTTCCCGTTTTTATTGAAACAATATCTTTTTCTGTCAGTCCGGTTTTGATAATAAGCTTTCGGCAGTCAACGATCGATGCGACCGCCTGTCCGGTAGCTACAAACTGACCTTCTTTTATGTTTAACTGCGCGATCGAACCGTCAACAGGCGACAGGAATTTTGAATTCTCATAATTCAGCCTTGCTCTTTCAACTCCCGCACGCGCGCCCTCTACAGCCGCTTCCGCTTTCTGCAACGCGCTCTGATCGTTGGTCAATTCATATTTTGATACTTTCCCGCTTTCAAAAAGCTTTTGAGTAGTTTCAAGTCTGATCTTAAGAGCGTCAAGGTTGGCTTCCGCGGATTTCAATTCAGATTTAGCCTGATCGTAGCTGATCTGATAATTCTGAGAATCAAGATAGGCTATCGCATCGCCCTTCTGCACCTGATCGCCCAGCTTTTTCTCAATGGATTTCACTTTGCCTGCTACTTCACTGTAATAGACGATATCAGTGATACCCTCGAGCTTTCCGGTTATCTCCGCGTACAGCTGAAGCGTTCCCGGCTGAACTATCTCTACCTTGACAGTCGGCGGAGGGTTTTCGGGTATTTTATTCTGACCTTTAGCTCCCCCGTCTTCTTTTGAGCAGGAGATTAGCATCAGTAAAGTCATCGATAGTGCTAGTGCGTATTTTTTCATGTTTTCACCTTTTTATTAAAAAAGTTTAATTATTTCTTCTTCATCTTTTATGCCGAGCACTTTCATAAGTTCTGATTTGGACTTAAGTATCGAATAATAAGCTGAAGTCTGATTATATTTAGCCTGAATTAATGACAACCTTGCCGTGTTAAGTTCGTCTTCTGTCGAAAGCCCAGAGTTAGCCCTCTGCTCGACATTTGTATATGTTTCCTGCGCAAGTTCAACAGCCACTTTTGAACTTGTAAACTGTTTCGAGCCGGATATGAGAGTGTAAAGATATGTTCTTATCACGGTTGAAATGTTATCAAGAAGCTGCTTTTCCGACAATTCTGATCTTTTCAGATCTATCCTGCTTTTTTCGAGTGTGATGTAATTGTCATAGAGAGGCAGAATCGGAATAGAAGCGGAAAGTGCGACAGTTCCGGAATTTGCGTATTCGTCGGTCAGATTTGTTTTAGCCCATTCTGTTGAATAAGACAAATTGACGCTCGGCAGAAAATTGCCTTTCGACATTGTTATCTTTTTTTCGCTGATCTCTTTATTGAGCCTGATATTTTTAATGTCGTTATTGTTCTTAAGCGCGATCTCTTTCAATATCAGAACCTTTTCCTCAGCGGATGAAAATTCGGAAATATAAAGCCTGTTTATGAAAGGTTCATAATGATCCCTGTCAACATTTTCGAGTTCAAAATTATCAAGACCTGTCAGATTGCTGAAATTTATCTTTGCCAGTTCAAATCCTTTTTCGGCATTGACAAGGCTGACTTCGCTTACCGCCCTTGCCGATGAACTCTTTAGATAATCCGCTTTTGATACCAGTCCGGAATCGAATTTTATCTTTGCGGTTTCTTCATTTCTCTTCGATAACTGGAGAGATTCTCCGGCTATGTCAAGAAGTTCACGGGTCTCACAAACATTAAAAAACTGTGACTCTACATCTGCCAGAAGTTTCATCATTTCCGAAGTCAGAGAGTTCTTTGTTGTTTCTTCTGAATCTTTAGAAATCTTATAGCTGTAAAATAATTTCCCGCCTGTGAAAAGAGGCTGATTTATTTTGAGACCGAAGGCGATTCTGTCCTCCTGTACCATAGTAACAGGGCTAAGCGTTGACGGCGGAGTGAATTTAAAAGATGACATTTCCACTTCCGGCGAATAAATAATATAGCTTCCGGTAAAACTTGCTGAAGGTAAGAATCCGCTGAATGCGCTTTTTACCGACAGACTGCTGTAAACCAGATTTTCTTTCGCTATCGCGTAACCGTAATTTTTTTCGAGTGCAGAATCCTGCGCCTGTTTAAGCGTGATCGTCTCTGCACTTAAATAAAACGTCAGCGATATCAGAGCTATTATAATCTGTTTCATTTAATTCAGTCTCCGTTTTTCATTGCATACATGTAAACGCTGTAAAATGCATTTTATTCCTTGAAATATCAATTTTTTATTTTATAATATTCAATTTGTTTGTAAAAAATTGTAAATTATTAGTTTTATTTCTAAAACGGTTTTATATTACTCGAAGAAACGGAGATGATTTAAATGACTATTATAGCTATTGTAATTGATAACGATAAAGATCCTTAAAAATTTAAAATCCGGAGAATATCATGTCCGAATTAATACCAAAGTTTATTAGCGACAAATACAAAACAGGCATCTTCAGAGGTAATTTTAAGGCTTATTCAATGTTTGTTGACCTTTCCGGTTTTACCGCTATGACCGAAAACCTGATGAAACACAAAAAGGACGGTGCGGAAGTTCTTACCGATGTTCTTAATACTGTATTTAACCCTTTAGTTAAAATAATCTATTCATACGACGGAATGATTTCAACTTTTGCAGGTGATGCTCTTACGGGAATTTTCATACAGAAAGACAGATCCTGCCTCAATTGCGCACTAGAAATAAATAATTTTATTAATAATTGCGGTGTTATCGAAACAAAATACGGCAAATTTGAAATAGGAGCAAAAATAGGACTTTCTTTCGGAAATGTTAGATGGGGAATACTGGGTGACAGACAGCTGCATACTTATTTTTTCTGCGGCGAAGCTGTAAGCGGATGTGCTAATTCGGAACATTATGCGGAAACTAACACTGTCGTCGCCGATAAGAATTTTATTGACCGGACTGATCTAAAAGAAGAATTTATTCTCGAAAATAAAGATAGCTTTTATAAAATAGATACATCCCGAATAAATTTCTCCCTTAAGAATTATATAAAGCGAAAATATTTATCCGCTTTAACAAAAAAAGACATTTTACCTTTTATATCGGATAATGTAATAAATTTCAAGAATAAAGCTGAATTTAGAGAAGTTGCTTCTGTATTCGTATTATTTCCGGACAATAAACCAAAAAAAATGAACACTTTTATTACAGCTATTCTCGAAACTGCTTTGAAATTCGGCGGATATTTTAATAAAGTAGATTTCGGGGACAAAGGCAATATCGCTTTAATTATTTTTGGAGCCCCAGTTTCTTTCGAGAACAATTCCGAGAGAGCTCTTAATTTTGCGCTCGAACTAAAGAATGATTTTACGGATAATGATTTCAGAGCGGGGATGTCGTCAGGCACAGTTTATGCCGGTTTTATGGGCGGTAAAGAGCGTAGTGAATACACTGTAATAGGAGATATTGTAAATCTATCTTCCAGACTTGTAATGTCTGCGGAGCCGGGCAGCATTCTCGTAAGCGAAAATATAGTTAAAGAAAATAAAATAAATTTCGACTTCATATTTGAAGGAGAGAAAACATTCAAAGGTAAAACCGGAAAAATACCCGTTTTCAGTCTTAAAGGGAAAACTCCGGTAACTTCATCTGTTTTTAATGGAAAAATGATCGGCCGTTATGAGGAACTGAAAAGGCTTAAAAATTTCATTCAGCCGTTATTAAAATCCCAGTTTGCCGGGTTCATGTATGTTTACGGCGAGCCGGGAATAGGTAAATCCCGTTTGGTGCATGAATTTCGAAAGAGTAGCACTTCTGACAACATTTTATCTTCAGTAAAGTGGCTTTTCTGGCCATGTGAAGAAATACTTCAAAAGAGCTTCAACCCCGTAATTTATTTTTTAAAAAAATATTTCGGATATTCAGATGAAAATTCGCATGAAGTTAATAAAAGAAATCTTGAGCTTGCTTTAACCGATCTTCAAAACCGGCTGGAAAGTTTACCGCAAAATAAAGAATCCCTTTCATCAAGAAAAGGAATCAATAAAATAAAAAGTATCATTGGAGGATATCTCGGTTTGTTTTGGAAGGATTCTATTTTTTCATCTCTTGATGCTAAAGACAGATACGAGAATTTTTTATATTCCGTAAAAGAGCTCATAAAAGCCGAATCTCTTATTCAGCCTCTTATAATTGAAATAGAAGACATTCATCTGATAGACAAAGAAAGCGCAGGCTTAATTTGTATTATAAGCAGAAATGTTGAAAAATATCCTTTTGCATTCATCTGCACATCCAGATATGGCAACTCCGGAGAAAAGTTTAAGGTTGAAACCGATACAGATACGAAAATTGAAAAAATTGATCTCAATTTTTTAAATAAAAACTCCACTGAAGAGTATTGCAGGTCTATTCTTGGAACAGAACTTAAACTTTCAAATAAATTGACGGATTTTGTATTCAACAAATCAAGCGGAAATCCCTTCTTTATGGAGCAGCTTATTCTTGACCTGAGAGACCAGTCCCTATTATTCACAGACAAAAAAACAGAACAAATCTCTGTCAAAGACGAATCAGAAAAACTTATACCTTCAAATATTCAGGCTGTAGTAATTTCAAGACTTGACAGATTATCTGATGATATAAAGAATGTTATACAGACGGCTTCAGTATTGGGAAGAGAATTTCTTATTAAGGTTCTATCCGGCGTTTTAAAGAAAAGAACAGATCTTCATGCGAAAATTCAAGAAATAGAAAAAGAAAATATCTGGTCGCCTCTAACCGAAATGAATTACATATTCAGGCATGCGCTTATGAGAGATTCCGCTTATGATATGCAGTTACGCTCAAGGCAGAAAAAACTTCATGCTCTTACCGCAAATATCTTTATTGATCTCCACAAAGACAAAACTGAAGAATACTATAAAGATATTGCGTACCATTTTGAGAAAGCCTGCAACTATAAAAAAACGGCTTATTATCTGGAAAAAGCTGCCGATCATTCTGCCCGAAATTTTAAGAACGATGAAGCTGTTTCATTATACGACAGACTCCTCGCTTTACCGTCCGGTCTTCTGTCTGAAAAACATCAGCTCGCTATCCTTCTTAAAAAAGCTGAAGTACTCGACATGTTATGTGAATGGAATACTTCGGAAAATATCTACAAGAAGTGCATCCTGATCGCAAAAAAAATAAATGATAGATCTTTATCTGCCAAGTCTTATCTAAATCTCGGGGGAACATATCGCCTCAGAAGCAACTATGATAAAGCAATGACATATTTCAAAAGGTCTCTCAATATTTATGAAGAGATCAACGACAAGATAGGAATATGCAGGGTTTTGAACAATATTGCCATAATTCATTACTTCAAAAGCGAATA
The DNA here is from genome assembly GCA_003477045.1 of Candidatus Delongbacteria bacterium. Classification (GTDB taxonomy): domain Bacteria; phylum UBA4055; class UBA4055; order UBA4055; family UBA4055; genus UBA12480. Next base: position 2,669 of record DMTS01000102.1, on the reverse strand, counting down.
TGATACATCTATGGAACTTTCAAAAAGGCAATATGAAATTTCTAAAGAACTGAATGATATTGTCGGGATTAACGAATCAATGGGAAATATAGGACTGATACATTCGGATGTCGGTAACTACGAAAAAGCTTTGGAATGCTTTGGAATACTTTTAAAAAATGCCAAAGAAAACGGAAGTAAATTCGGTGAAGCCGCCGCTGAAGGAAACATTGGAACTATCTATGAAAATCGCGGATTGTACAAAGAAGCAATGGTGTGCTACAATAAACAATTCGAACTTGCATCAATTATCGGGAATAAAAACCTTATCGGGAAAACCGTAAATAATATCGGAATTATTCATTGGAGAAACGGAGATTTTCCCGGAGCGATAGAAAACTTTAAGATATCTCTTGAAGCGGCTCTTGAAACCGGCGACAGAAGATCGGCCGGAGTGGCCAGCTGCAACATAGGAAGCATGTATCATAGAAAGGGCGATTTTAAAAAAGCTCTAAAATATTATGAGATCGACCACAAAGTAGCTGCTGAGCTTGGAGATAAAAGAAGCGAGTGTATAGTCCTGAGAAATAAAGGAAAAGCTTATTTCGGACAGGGTGATAATTTTCTTGCTCTTCAATTCTATAATGAAGCTATAAAAATCGCTGAAGAATTAAAGATCGACAGGTCATTATACACTTTTCTTCTATCGAAAGCAGAAGTCCTGTATGAAATGGAAGATTATAAAAGTGCTAAAGAATTCATTGACAGGGCCGATAAACTTGTAACAGAACTTAAACTTTATAATTCGATCTCAAATAAAATATTTTTATATGCGAGGAAGATAGACAATAAACTCGCAAGAAATAAAAAACAGAAAATTGCAAATTTGGAGAAACTAAAAGTTTTTCTGAAAAAATTAGCTGATCCTGCCGAAAAAGCATATTTTTCTTTTGAAATAGCCCTTCTTTTGAACGAACTGTGTATAGATCAGCCTGAGTATAAAAATAATGCTCTCGAATTATACAAAGATCTTGTGACAAAAACTCCTGACCACGAATATGTTACAAATTTAAAAACACTTGAAGCGTTATAAACTTTTTTATATAACTGCGAACGCTCTTACCGGCGAACCGTCAGCATGTTCGATCTTTAGAGGTACGCAGTAGAAATCGAACATACCTTCAGGAATTTTATCGAGATCATTTAAGTTTTCAATTATACAGATGTCTTTTGAAAGTACGACCTTGTGAAGCTTCATGTCGGTTGAAGTTACAGGATCGATAGAAATATAATCGAACCCTACGGCTTTAAGCTTGAATTTCGTCAGCCACCCGGCAGCTTCTTCAGTCAGCACCGGATAAGCTCCAAAATAAGATTTTTTATTCCACTTTTTGCTCCAGCCTGAATAGAACAGTGCGAAATCCGCTTTTGATATTTCTGTTTTATGCTTTTGTAAGAAACTCAGAGAAATTTCTTTCTGCTTTGAACAGTTGATAACGATCGCTTTTCCCATGAATCTGTCGAGAGAATATTCATCGAGCGTCTTTCCGCCTTGAACCATGTGGAACGGAGCGTCGATGTGAGTACCGTTATGCGTGATAGTTTTCATTTCGAGCACCGAATATCCGTCTTTTTCAAATGTGCTTACTTCTTTTAGCGAAAGCTTTGGATTGCCGGGATAAACCGTCATATCTTCGTTTATCGTGTGTGTCAGGTCTATTATTTTTTTCATCGCTGTTCCTTTTGAAATAATTAATCAAATATAAGCGTATATTTGCCCTTTGAAAAGCATAATTGTCATACTATATTTCTTCGGTTGAATTAACTCTCCGGGCGGAAATGAATCACAGAAGTAAAAGAGCTATAAAATGTCCGAACTGCATGCTTTTTAAAAATATCTGCATTTGTAACGATATTCAGAAATTCGGTCTTAAAATGCGCGTGACTATCATGATGCATATTAAAGAGATCAACAGATCGACCAATACGGGCAAACTTGCAAAACTGATGCTCACGAACAGCACCGTTGTGCCTGTCGGAGCTCCTGATATGCCTGCAAAGCGTGAAGATATCATTCTTCCCGGTTATGAAAATCTTGTACTTTTCCCTATAGCTACGCAGAACCTTGATGCAAATTTCTTGAGCACTCTCAAACTGCCTGTAAATCTGATCGTCCTTGACGGAAATTATAATCAGGCCGGAAAAATGTTCCGGTCGGAGCTTCTGGACGGAGTAAAAAGGGTTAGGCTCCCCTTTGGGCAGAAAAGCAATTACGAACTCAGGCATATTAAAGGCACGGAAAAGATCTCGACTATTGAAGCAATTATTAAAGCTATCGAAATAATTGAAAATGGCCCGGCCGTTGAAGCAATTCATAAGATCTTTTTACAAATGGTCCATGACATCCAGACCAAAATGGGGTCATATTAACTTTAATTCTTACTACTACTTTTCGAACACAATATAACACAGTCCGAAAGCTGATTTACGGGCTGCCGTTATTTTTATCTAAAAATCCATATGTTCCAAGAATATGGAACGAAGTATTTTCTTAACGATAAAAAACACTATCGCCTTTTCGTAAATCACTTTATGGCCTGCTTATATATTGTGTTCTCTTCTATCTTCAATCTTTAAATCCTCTTTCGCCTAAAATCAGTTCAGAAAACAGCGGAATTATCGACGGCAGT
>DMTS01000008.1 GCA_003477045.1 Candidatus Delongbacteria bacterium | reverse complement strand
AAAGACGGATTCGAAGACGAAGACGGATGTCCTGATCCTGACAACGATAAAGACACTATACTTGACATTAACGACAAATGTCCTAACGAAGCTGAATCTTTCAATGGATTCGAAGACGAAGACGGATGTCCCGACAAGATAATTCTTAAGAAAAACGATACTATAACTCTTGAGAATGTTTACTTCAAATCCGGTAAAGCCGATCTGGTTGAAGCTTCTTACCCTTCGCTTGACAAGGTGAAAGCTATATTCAGTGACAACCCGGGCATCAAGATACAGATCGAAGGCCATACAGACAGCCAGGGTTCAGCAGCTTACAATAAAAACCTTTCACAGAAGCGTTGTGAAACAGTTATGAATTATCTGATAAGCAATCTCGGAATACCGAAGGAACAGCTGAATGCAAAAGGCTTCGGAGAAGAAAAGCCTGTTGCGGATAATAAGACTGAAGAAGGTAGGGCTAAGAACAGAAGGATCGAGTTCAGAGTAAGGTAATTTAAACGATAGAACACAAAAAAGGCTACGGTTTTCCGTAGCCTTTTTTTATTGAAAAAGGAGTAATATGGATTATAGAGTTGCGGTATTAGGCGGAGGACCCGGAGGTTATACTGCCGCGATAAGGGCTTCTCAGCTTGGATTGAGTGTAATAATAATTGAAAAAGCTAAGCTTGGCGGTACATGTTTAAACTGGGGATGCATACCCACAAAAGCGATCCTATCGTGTACAGATGTGCTTGATAAAATTAAAAAAAGCGAAGAATTCGGCATCAGGGTGGAGAATGTAAGTTTCGATCTGAAGAAGATCATGCTCAGGAAACAGGAAATTGTAGAAAGCCTTGTTCAGGGTCTTGACAAGCTGTTCAAATTAAGAAAGATCGAAATAGTGAGAGAATCCGGTTGCGTTACAAGTGCAAATGAGATCACAACAGCTTCAGGCAGAAAAATAACTGCGGAGAATATTATTCTTGCGACAGGATCGGAGCCCTTGAATATTCCGTTTTTCAACATTGATCATAAAAATGTGCTTACAAGCAACGACGCTCTTTCGCTTGAAGAGGTACCCGAAAAAATGCTCGTCATAGGCGGCGGTGTAGTCGGATGCGAGTTTTCAGGAATATTCAATGAACTCGGTTCTAAAATAACTATTGTAGAAATGCTTGATTATCTGCTTCCTACAGAGGATAATCAGGTCTCAAGGACGATTCAGACGGCATTCAAGAAAAAGGGTATTGATTTTAAATTAAAGACAAAAGTTGAAGATGTTACAATCCCGAATGATGACGAAGTCCGAGTAAAATTCAGTGACGGAACAGAAGATACTTTCACTAAAGTTCTTGCGGCAGGCGGCAGGTCGGTAAATATTAAGGGCAACGGGATCGACGAGCTTGGTATAGAGCTTGAAGACGGAAGATTTATAAAGATCAATGAATATATGCAGACAAATATACCGAATGTGTATGCTATTGGGGACATTACAGGTAAAATGATGCTTGCTCATGTTGCTTCCGCTCAGGGAATTACTGCGGTATCGCATATTGCCGGAATTAAAAAAGAACTTGATTACAGCTCAATACCGTCTGCTATTTTTACAACCCCTGAAATAGCTTCGGTCGGACTGAGAGAGCAGGAGCTGAAAGAAAGTAATACGGAATTCAGAGTAAGCAGATTTTCTTTTGCGGCAAGCGGAAAGGCGAAAGGAATGGGCGAAACGGACGGATTTGTCAAGATTTTAACAGACAGCACAGGGGAATATGTGCTCGGAGCCCATATAATAGGACCGCACGCATCAGATCTGCTTCAGGAACTTGTGATAGTAAAGGAGAACAAGCTGTCTCTACATAAGCTTATAAATGCTGTACACTCGCATCCTACACTAAGTGAATGTGTTCTGGAGGCTGCAGAAGGAATTTTTAAGATGTCTATACACAGTGTATAAAGAAAAAGCGGGTGTGGCCCGCTTTTTTTATTGAAGAGGATTTTCGCCTATATTTTTTTCAAAGAAATCCGACAGAAGGGATGATACCGATCTCGATGTGCTTACTTTCAGGCATTTATCTGCCAGAATCCTGCATTTTCTCGAATCCAGCCTCCGTATTATCTTTTTAACGACGGGCACTAGAAAAGGAGTAACACTCAATTCTCTTAAGCCCAGACCGATAAGAAGAGGTATCGCGATCGGGTACCCTGCCATCTGACCGCACAATCCCACACCGATATGTTTCTTTTTAGCTGCTCTTACTGTAATGTCCAGCATCTTAATTACGGCAGGATGGAACGAGTCATAAATATTACTGACCCTCTCATTACCCCTGTCGGCAGCCAGTAAATATTGTGTAAGATCATTAGTACCTATGCTGAAAAAATCGACTTTTTCAGCGACAGCTTCAGAGATCATTACTATCGAAGGTATTTCGACCATTATTCCTATTTTAATCTTATTGTTAAAAGAACGGCCTTCGGAAGCAAGCTCCTTTTTCGTTCTTTCGATCAGCTGTTTTGTTTTTGTGATCTCCGATAAATTTGCGACAAAAGGAATAATTATTGAAATATTGTTCCTTCCCGAAGCTCTCAGTATAGCCCTTAAGTGCGACCTCAGAAGTTGAGGATGATCAAATAGGAGTCTCATGCCTCTTACGCCCATAAAAGGGTTGTCTTCTTTTAATGACATCTTGTCATTAAGCTTATCGCCGCCTATATCGAGCAGCCGTATAGTGACTTCTCTGGGGTAGAGTTTTTCAGAAACCTCGTCATAGATCCTGAACTGATCGTCTTCAGAAAGGACGGACAGACTGCTTTCAAAAAGGAATTCAGTTCTGAATAATCCCACGCCGTCGCTGTTCCACTTGATAACGCTGTCGATCTCAAGAGTTGATTGAATATTACTCAATATCTTAATTTTCTGATTGTCGAGAGTTACAGAGGGCATTTTCGAATACTTGAGATCCTCTTCAACCTGCTTCTGCTCCTCGTGCTGTCTTTTCTTATATGATTCAAATGTCGAAGGTTTCGGATTAATGATAATCTTACCTGTATATCCGTCAACTATCATAAGAGAAATGTTATTCAGGTATTTTGTTATCCCCGATACACCGACAACCGCCGGCACTTCAAGCGACTTTGACAGAATAGCAGCGTGACTGGTACTGCCGCCGGATTCCGTAACTATACCAAGTATAAGATCTTTGTTGAAATTAAGAGTGTCCGAGGGGAAAATATTGTTCGAAATTACTATTTGTTTTCCCTTTAGAACAGTTGACAGGTCAACATGGTCAAGTTCCGAAGACATATTTTTTATTATTCTTCTGCATACATCTTCTATATCGAAAGCTCTTTGGGAAAAATACTGATTCTGAAGCTTTTCAAACGCCATCTGGTAATCTTTCATGATCTTGCTTACAGCGTAAGAAGCCTGAACATTGTGAGAAGAAATAAAATAAACGGTCTCATCTATAAGAACCTGATCGTCAATTATGAGGAGGTGAGCATCAAAAATTTTAGCAGCCTCCTGCCCGCCCCTCTTCGCTGCATTTTTTTTATCTTCAACAATATCGGTTTTAGTTTTTTCCAGAGCTGCTTTGTATTTAATTATCTCAGCCTCTATCTCATGATCAGATATCGTTTCTCTTGATACATTCAGAGTTTCATGTACATAGTTGAACGGTGTACCTATCGCTATTCCGGGTGAAGCCGGTACTCCTTTCAATATTTTTTCTTTGATCTTTTTATTCATCTGATCCTATTCTTCATAGAATTTATTTTTGACCAGTTCTTTTAATTCGTTCATACATAAATTCTCATCGGGCCCGTTGCATTTTATTATTATTTCGGAATTAACTTCCGCCGCCAGCATCATAACGCCCATAATAGACTTGGCGTTGACTTCCATTTCATCTTTTGAAATAAATACATCGCAGTCGCATCTCGTCGTTATTTTTACAAGCTGGGCAGCAGGCCGCGCATGAAGCCCGAGCGAATTGATTATTTTTACTTTCTCAACGATCATTTTAACTGGTCCGAATAATAATATCTGTTTACAATTTAACCTGTGATTTTAAAAAAAACAACTAAATGTTTAACAGAATAAGATTTATTATTAGAGAAAGAACAAGCAGATTTCTGAATAGCGTTAATAAATATACTATCCTTCTATAAGTACCGCTTTTAAAAATCTTTATAGCTTCAATTCCTTTTTCATAACCTGATCTTATCCCGTAAAACCGGATAATGAAATTGAAAATATTAAATAAAAGGATTTCTGAAAATACAATAATTACCGTGCAGGTGTCGATAGCAAATCCTGAAATTACAAACTTATTGAGTGCGGTAAGGATTATTACAGGAAGTATGAGCTTATAGACAAGCCTGTCGCCTATAGAACCTATAACAGATGAAAGAATTTCCTTGGTCTTTTCTACACTTTCATCATTATTATTTAGTTCCCGGTTAAGAATAATGCCTAACGCAAATCCTGACAGGTATTCATTTGTGTTGAAAAACCTGAGATGTTTTCTAATAAATTCAGATCTGTCATTGCCCAAAGCGGGAAAAAGACAAAAACACAATCCTTCGCCGAACAAATTTAGGTAATTATAAAATATCCTTATAAAAAATGTTCTAATAGTCAGTGAGAGGACAGTATATGTTCGAAGTTCTTTCATTTTTTCATTTTAAAATTTTTATAGATATAGAAGAGCGCAGGAACAATGCAGAGAAATATTATTATTGCCTCTGAATGGGGTACTGAAATTTTATTTAAAGCTGAATCGACAAGCCCTAAGCTGATAAGTTTTAAAATAGCTGCGACGGCCAAAGAAAAAATAAAGTAAATAATTACGGTAAAAAGAATTCCTTCCTTCAGGTTCGGAACACCTTTGTAGAACAGAAATCTGTCACGGTATTTTTCGAAGTATCTGCGTTTAAAACACATAAAACGCGCAGTAAATTCTGAGATCAGTATGATCAACGCGATCGACAATATAAAGGTAATAACATTTTGTTCCCCCGGCAGGATAATTGAAGCGGTAATAAAATATCCGAACGGATACTCGGGAAAGGCAGTTGTGCCGGAAGGAGTTCTGTTTAAATATATCAGATGCGTGACAGTTGCCGCAGCCAGAACAAAATTCTGATCATAGCCCGCCCAGATTAAAAAAAGCGCGGTAAAAAAAGGCTGTGAAAGCATACCCTGAAAAACCTCTCTGCTTTCGAGAAGAACAACAGCAGATATGAAAGAGATAAGCAGCATTTATCTTAAGGAGATTAAACTTAAAAGATCAGCCAGCTCAACAGTTATGTAAATATCTCTGATAACAAGCAGTGCTATAAGTCCTATAAACGAATATCTGGCAAGTTTGGCTTCCGAAGGTTTCTCATCAACCAGGTCATTCATCTGGGTGTATAATGACTTCAATCCGATCACTGCAAGTATCAATATAAGCCACCATCGCGTATTGAACCAGTGCCATCTGAATATCAGGGCAAGAAGGAATGTAAGAGAAATTATCAGACCGGTCTTTGTCTCAATTTCAAGCCGCATGAATTTTTCTATGATAGTCGGATTTTCATCCTCATCGTCAATATAGCTTTTTTTGATGTTTTCAACAGGAACTGCTTTCGGCACCTGTTTTATTTCTTCGGATCTATTAATTTCTTCAGGCATAAATCAACCTCCTAAACTTGAGTGTCATTGCTGATTTCACCAACTGAAGGTTCACCTGAAACCCCCTCCTCGCTTACTGCAGGAGCATCAGTTATCGGTTCTTCCTCATAAGGCGGAACGATACAAATGTCGGCGATATTGTCATCTTCTCTTAATCTTATAAGCCTTACACCCTGGGTGTTCCTGCCCATGATCCTTATTTCACTTACGGACTGTCTTATAACTGTGCCGTTATGTGTCATTATCATCAGGTCATTCTCGTGATCAGTCTCGTGAATATAGATCATTTCGCCTGTTTTTTCGGTCAGGTTCAGAGCTTTAACTCCTTTTGAACCTCTTTTAGTTTTTCTAAAAGCTGCTACATTAGCTCTTTTTCCGTATCCGTTCTTGCTTACGACAAGCAATGAATTTTCTTCGTTTTCGGCTATGACCATTCCTACAACTTCATCTTTCTCCCTTAAACGGATGCCTCTTACCCCGATGGAGTTTCTGCCGACTTCTCTAATGAGAGACTCATGGAATCTGTTCGCGATCCCAAGTTTCGTACCGAGAAGGATCTCGTTTTCTCCCGTCGTGATCGCAACATTTAACAGCTCATCATTATCTCTGAGGTTAATGGCTATAATTCCGCCGATATTAGGTCTTGAGTATGCCATAAGAGCAGTTTTTTTAATAGTACCGTTCTTAGTGGCCATTACAAGGAATTTTCCGTCTTTTTCGAAATCTTTTATGATAAGTGCCGTTCTTATTTTTTCGCCTTCGACTCTTTCAAGGATCTGAACAACAGGACGCCCTTTTGATGCCTTTGTCATTTCAGGTATCTGCCATACTTTTTTCCAGAATACTCTTCCTCTGTCGGTGAAGAACATAATATAGCAGTGATTTGATGCATTGAACATAAACTCGATAAAGTCATCGTCCTTGCTGTCTGCGCCTCTGGATCCTACTCCGCCTCTTCCCTGACTTTTGAATTCCGAAGTGTTAACCCTCTTTATGTATCCCTGATGCGATAGAGTAACGATCATTTCATCGTCAGGGATCATGGATTCGATTGTAAGGTCTTCTGCGAAATAAATTATTTCAGACTGTCTTTCGTCTCCGTATTTCTCCATTATTTCTGTCACTTCGTCTTTAATGATCTGCATTCTTCTTTCTCTTCTTTCAAGAATGTCCTGAAGGTCTGCGATCCTTAAACGCAATTCTTCGATCTCAGCCAATAATTTTTCCTGTTCAAGAGCCGTCAGCTGAGACAGTCTCATCGCAAGAATAGAAGTAGCCTGAATTTCAGACAAACTGAATTCTTCTATCAGAGAGGCTTTTGCCGCATCAGAGTTCTGGCTGTTTTTAATAATGTGGATTACGCGGTCTATATTATTCAGGGCTATCTGAAGTCCCTCTAGTATATGAATTCTTTCCTGAGCCTTTCTCAGGTCGAAAATGCTTCTTCTTCTTACAATTATTTCCCTGTGTATTATGAACTGTTCAAGGAATTGCTTTAAATTAAGCTGCATAGGTCTGCCGTTCACAAGCGCGATCATATTTCCGCTGACAGAGGTTTGAAGAGGGGTTAGCTTATACAGCTGGGCAATGACAACATCTTCGTTAACATCTTTTTTAAGTTCGATCACAAGTCTCGTATCTCTCGAAGATTCGTTCTCAAAACCGTAAATTCCGTCAATTTTCTTTTCTTTGTGGAGCTCGACTATTTTTTCGATCAGTGCTGTTCGGCTTACCTGATAAGGGATCTCGGTAATAACCAGTTTTACTTTTTCGCCTTTTTTTGTAGGCATAAGTTTTTCGATCCTGCCTCGTATTATTACATGCCCTCTTCCGGTCATATACATTTCCTTTATCCCGGAGTATCCGTAAATAATACCTTTACTCGGAAAGTCAGGCGCTTTGATGTAGTGCATCAGACCCTTTTTTTCTTCAATACCTGCTTCGTGATCTGCTTTAATGCTGTCTATAGGAATTTCCGGGTCGTCTAGCAAAGCAATAACTCCCTGCAGAATCTCTTTCAGGTTATGAGGAGGTATTGAAGTGGCCATACCTACCGCGATCCCCTGAGACCCGTTGATTAAGAGGTTAGGTATTCTCGTAGGAAGAACTGAAGGCTCTTTCAATGTGTCATCGTAGTTATTTGTAAAATCCACTGTCTCTTTGTTTATATCAAGAAGCATTTCGTCTGATAATCTGCTTAACTTTGCCTCTGTATATCGTGCTGCGGCAGCAGGAAGGTCGATGTTACCGAAATTTCCCTGTCCTTTAACGAGAGGATACCGGAATGTGAAATCCTGAGCCATTCTGACGAGAGCTGCGTAAATAGCCTGATCTCCGTGCGGATGGTACTTACCCATTACCTCACCGACGATTCTGGCGCACTTATTTTCTTTTTTGTTGTAGTGAAGACCGAGTTCGTTCATTCCGAACAGGATCCTTCTCTGAACAGGCTTAAGTCCGTCCCTCACATCCGGTAAAGCTCTTGATACTATCACTGACATTGAATAATCAATATACGATCTTTGCATTTCCTCTTCAATCGAAGCGTCGAGGATATTTTCATCTTTCGGGATATCGGTCATTGTTTACTCCATAATTTCATAGTGAATTAATGCTCTTGTAATTAATATGTTTTTAAGTAATTAATCAAGCTATTTATTTAAATAATTATAAGTCTTTTTGTACTTGTTTAATGGTTCGTTAATATTTATTTTTCACATGTATGAAAAGCAATTATTTCAAATACATAGTAATTAGCTGTCTGTTGTCCTCGCTGTCGCTGCTGAGTCTGCTGGATTTTTTCGACAGGTTTGAAAATCAAATTTACGATCTCAGATTCAAACAGAAATATTATGGTCAGGTTGAAGAAGGTTCAGTTCAGGATGTTGTTATAGTCGATATTGATTCCAGAGCTTCCGAAAAACTGGGTAAGTATTACGAGTGGCCTAGAAGCTATTTCGCTTCAGTAGTCGATGTTCTTTCAAACGCCGGAACATCAGTGATAGCATTCGATATTCTTTTCGACAGAAGTAAGTATGCCGATCAGGATTCAATTTTCAAAGCTTCAGTTGTGAATGCAGGAAATGTTATTACGGGATTCAATTTTGAATACGAGGACAAAGACAATTTCATATATGCCGATTCGGCAGGCTGCAGGATCAGCAACGCCGAAGTGATCCATTCTGAAAAAAGTTTCAGCGCGGAAGAATTTGACATTATGAACTGCGGTGCCGAGAACATACTCGGATCGGCTATGACCAACGGGTATCTCGGAATTGATTCTGATGAAGACGGCGTTATCAGAAAAGTGCAGCTCGTCAAAAAATATAAAGGCGAATACTATCCCTCTCAGGCTATGACGATCTGCATGAAAATTCTGGATGCCGACAAGAAAAGCTTTGATCTGAAAGACGGCGAATCAATCTCGTTTATGTCAAACAAGACAGGAAAAGAGGTGGTCATACCTCTCAATGAAGATAATCAGATGCTGATCCACTATAAAGGCCCGTGGAGAACTTTCAGAACGGTATCGTTCTATGACGTCATGGAAAACAGGGTCGGGAAAAAGACTTTCAAGGAAAAACCTGTCATTATCGGGTCGTCTCTGCGCGGGCTGATGGATCTTAGATCAGCTCCGATACAGAAACACCTTCCCGGAGTCGAAGTTCACGCCAACATAATTCATACTATCCTTAATCAGGACTTTATTTCAACCAGCGGGAAAAATGTTACCTTTATGTTAATGCTTATAGCTATAATATTTACCGCAGCGATCATATTTTCGAGGCTTAATATTCTGGTGTCAACTTCAATAATCATGCTTTTAGGGTTCTTGTATTATAAGCTGACCGGATCGTTGTTCTTCGATAAAAATTATGTAATGGACACCACACGGCCGGTANNCCGGTAATCGCGCTTTTTTTTACATTCCTCGTATCGTATCTGATAAGCTACTATAAGGAAAACAAAGCAAAAAAGTTTATCCGAACGACTCTCGGAAAATATGTTCCCGAAGTGGTTTCAAAAGAGATATTGAAAAACCCCGACCGTTTTAAGCTTGGCGGAGAGAAGAAAGAGATCACGATGATGTTCTCGGACATAAGAAGCTTTACTTCATACAGCGAGAAAGTTGATCCGAAAGAACTTGTAAGTTTCCTGAACATTTACCTTTCCAGAATGACAGGAGTCATCAAAAGAAATAAGGGAACACTTGATAAATATATGGGCGATGCGGTCATCTGCTTTTTCGGCGCTCCATTAGAAATCGATCATCCTTATCTTGCCTGCAAAACCGCTCTTGAAACGATGGAGGAATTAAAAAAACTTAAAAGTGAGCTACAAAGCGAAACATTTAAGAGCATCGATATCGGTATCGGATTCAACACGGACACTGTTACTGTCGGAAACATCGGGAGCGACGATCTTTTTGATTATACCGCTATCGGAGACGGAATGAATCTTGCGTCAAGGCTGGAAGGGCTGAATAAATATTACGGCACTAATATTCTTACAAGCGGAAACACTTATGAGAAGGTTAAAGACAGGTTTATATTCAGAGAGCTTGACGATGTATCTGTGAAGGGTAAAGATAAATCAGTCAGGATGTATGAGCTGCTTGGAGAGATCGGCGACAGGATAGACGAAAAAGTTTTGAAGAAAGCCGAAAAATATTCTGAAGCTTTAAAAATATACAGAAAAGGTGATTTTAAGTCGGCTTATGTGATCTTCGAAGAGATAGTCAGCGAATTCGGCGACAGATCATCTGAGGTCATGCGTGAAAGATGCGAACTAATGATAAAAGAACCTCCATCAGACTGGAAAGGCGTTTGGAAAATGGACAGTAAATAAATGCACAGAGATTATGATATAACAGTTATCGGCGGGGGTCACGCAGGAGTTGAGGCGGCGTGGATCTCGGCTAAAATGGGCAAGAAAGTACTGCTCATTACGCAGACTGTGGATCACATCGCGCAGATGTCATGCAATCCGGCGATCGGAGGGCTGGCAAAAAGCCATCTCGTAAAAGAGATAGACATTCTTGGCGGGCTGATGGGAGTTGCGGCTGACAGGACGGGAATACAGTTCAAGACCCTTAATTCATCAAAGGGGCCGGCTGTATGGGCTTTGAGAGTCCAGTCGGACAAAAAGGAATACTCAACTTTCATGAGAGATCAGCTCGAGGCTCACAAGAACATTGATATCATTCAGGATGAAGCTACTGATGTTATCATAAAGAACAATGCCTTAAGATCGGTAAAAACAGAGATAAACGGAATTATACATACTAAAGCGGCAATCATTTGTTCAGGCACATTCCTGAGAGCCGTAATTCATATTGGCAAGAAGCAGATACCTTCAGGCAGACTCGGCGAGAAATCGGCCGACAGTCTTTCAAAAAAACTGAAAGACCACGGGTTCGAGACGGGAAGACTCAAGACGGGAACACCTCCAAGGATCGCAGCGTATTCGATAAACTTCGAGGGTCTTGAAGTTCACGGTTCAGACGAGCATATAATACCATTTTCGTTCAGGCATAAAAAAGCGTTTTTAAAACAAACGCCGTGTTTTATGACGAATACGAGCGAAACCACTCATGATATAATCAGGGAAAACCTGCATAAAACCGCGCTTTTTTCAGGCCAGATAAAGGGAACGGGGCCAAGATATTGTCCTTCAATCGAAGATAAAGTCAACCGTTTCAGGGATAAAATATCACACAGACTGTTTCTGGAGCCGGAAGGGCTTTACACTAACGAATATTATATAAACGGTTTCTCATCAAGCCTGCCTGTAGAGATACAGAAAAAAGCGATGAGAACTGTGAAAGGACTTGAAAAAGCTCATTTTGTCAGACCGGCCTATGCCATAGAATACGATTATTTCCCTGCTTATCAGATAAAACTGACGCTGGAAACCAGAAATGTGGAAAATTTATATTTCGCCGGACAGATCAACGGCACATCAGGTTATGAAGAGGCCGCGGCGCAGGGATTGATGGCGGGCATCAACGCCGTATTAAAGATCAACGGCAAAGAGCCCTTTATATTAGGCAGGAACGAGGCTTATATCGGCGTTCTGATTGACGATCTTATCACAAAAGACATCAGAGAGCCTTACAGGATGTTCACATCTTTAGCAGAACACAGGCTCGAACTCAGACACGACAACGCCGATTCGAGACTTTTGAAATATGCCGGATCCCTTAAACTATTAAAGAAATCTGAGATCAAATATCTTGAGGACAGACTTGAAAAAATAGCAAAACTGCCTGAAGTGTTTTCGAAGATAAAGGTTAAGAAAGAGAAACTTAATGAATTTCAGCAGAAAAATTCGCTTGAGCCTACAGAAGAAGGATCGGATATCTTAAGGCTGATCAAAAGACCTTCAGTAACTATTGATATGCTCCTTGATTCAAAGGTGCTTGTCCTCAAAGAAGATTATTCTTATTATGAGCTTAAGCAGGCTGAAACTATAATCAAGTACGAAGGCTATATCAAAAGACAGAAGGAAGTTATTGATAAATTTGAGAAGAACGAAAAGATAAAACTTCCGGCTGATATAAACTATTCAGAGTTCA
>DMTS01000038.1:2203-4966 GCA_003477045.1 Candidatus Delongbacteria bacterium | reverse complement strand
CTCAGCTGCAATACGTTCTTTCAGGTCAACCCGGAACAGGTAACAAAACTCTACGATAAAATAATAGAATTTTCAGATTTCAGCGGCAGCGAGACCGTGCTTGACCTTTACTGCGGTGTAGGCACTATTTCTCTTTACATAAGCCATAAAGTTAAAAAAGTAGTCGGGTTCGAGCTCGTAGATAACGCTGTGGAGAATGCACGCAGGAATGCAGAACTTAACGGTATAAAGAACTGCGTATTTTTCTCAGGCGATATGATGAAGCTGGCAAAAGACGGAGAGCTTTTCAGAGAAAAATATGATATAATAATCACCGATCCTCCCAGGGACGGTATGCATCCAAAGGTAGTCGAAGCTCTTATAGGCTCAGGAGTACCGAAGATCGTTTATGTATCCTGCAATCCGTCAACTTTCGGGCGCGATGTACAATTACTGGAGGAAGGCGGCTATAAACTGCTGAAAGTTCTGCCTGTAGATATGTTCCCGCATACCTTCCATGTTGAGACTATAGGGCTGCTGGTAAAGAATAATTAAGGATGTTCTGAAATGGCAATGTCTGTTCATACGCAGAAATACCTCGAATACAAGCAGAAAGGCCTGAAACCCGATTTTCAGACAATTAATAATATCGAGAATTCAAAGCTGATATTTTTTACGAAGCTCTTCGCGACTGTCGCGCTTTTGGACAAAGAAGTTACCGAGGAAGAACATTCCTATGTTCTGGAATTCTACTGGATGAATTATCCCGATAACATTGCTTTCTATCTGTTCGACAGATTTCATGATTATGTAAATCAGAAGATAACCATAAAAAGTTTTGAACATTCAGATTACGCGGGCATTTCATACGGCGAGAAATTTTTCATTCTGCTTAAAATATTTGAATTTTTAAATCTTCAGACCAATGAGAGACTTAAGCTCGAAACGGGAAAAAAGATATCCGAAATACTTGGGATAGAAATCGTCGATTTAGAGATGGCAAAGGAGATATATACAACAGGATTTGTACCGAGGTCCAAGCACCTTGATTCAAAGATAAAGTACTTGTATGTGTCAGACGAGAAAGAAGCTTCAGATATATATCTTCCGTTTCAGGATCTGAGAGCTATTCTGTTCAATGTGGACAAATTCTGCTTTATGATAAAAGCAGACGCGGGATCATCCGTATCGACAGGAAATTTCAGCCTTAAGCCGATGACCGCCTTCAGCATGCCGTACGGAAGCAACGTTATTATAAACGACTATTTTATTGAGTCTGAAGATATAAAGCTGTACCTGAAAATAAAATACAGTCTGTATCCCGACAAAGAGTTCTTTGTAAATGACATGCCGGATCTGATAATTTTGGAAAAACAAAAAAAAGGGTTCAGCATTGCGAGAATAGTATTTCACGGATGCAAGATCATAATAACGCCGCTTGACAGGAACACGATCATATCTGTAAATGAAAAAGATATGGAAGGCGATGTTTTTGTGAATGTGAACGATTTCGTTAAAGTCAACGAAAGCTACATCAATCTCAGAAAGCTGAAATATCAGGAGTTTTTCGATAATGAATATATAAAGCTCGAAAGAGGTAAAGCCGAATATGTGCTTTCAAACAGACGGAGCGCAGATATTTATATAAGCGATTCGTCCGAACACACATGGGAAGGTAGAATTATTCTGAAAGAAGGAAAATATTATCTGAACACGGGCAACTGCTACCATCCCGTATGGATCATAAGGGATAATGCCGATACGCAGATCAACAGGCAGACCGGGATCTTCGGGCACAGCGTTAAAAAGGAAAAAAGATTTAAACTGCGCGGCAACGATATAATCTTCATTCAGGGCAATGTCCTCAAATTTAACCTTGAGGGCGGACTCTTCGAGAAAACATATTTCAGATATATAACATACAGGGCGGAGAATCTCGAGTATTCATTCAAGGATAAAACAAAGGCTGTTGACGGTGTTTCCTGCGAGATAGACCATGGCGACCTTGTCTGTATAATGGGGCCGAGCGGCTCCGGCAAAACGACGCTTTTAAAGATCCTCTGCGGAATGATCAAACCGCAGAAAGGAACGATACATGCAGATAATTTTGATTTTTTCGAATATTATGAAAAAATTAAGAGGTTCATCAGCTATGTACCTCAGGATGATGTGCTTTTCGAGAATCTGACGGTATATGAGAATCTTTATTTTAATGCAAAGCTGCGTTACCCGAAGCTGAACGAAAAAAGCATATCGGAAAGAGTTCTCTCTGTTATAAAAGAGATCGGACTACTACCGAAAAGGAATTTTAAAGTCGGCACGGAATCCGAAAGGATCTTAAGCGGCGGTGAGAGAAAAAGGCTTAATATCGGGCTTGAACTATTATCGGATTCAAATATTTATTTCTTTGACGAGCCAACTTCCGGCCTGTCATCAAAGGACTCGGAAAAAGTCGTCGAGATTTTAAAAAAGCTTGCGGTCAAAGGCAAGATGATATTTGCGGTGATACACCAGCCCGGCTATAAGATATTCAATAAATTCAATAAGGCTCTTGTGCTTGATCACGGCGGAAAACTGGCATATTACGGCAGCACTTACAGCGCCCTGCAGTATTTCAGGCAGTGCAGCAGGTATGACAGCTATATAAGCGATCTTTCAACCAAAAGGGACGATCCGGATGTTCTGTTAGATACGCTGGAAGAACCTTTAAGAGATGTTGACGGATCAGTTTTACCCGAGAGAAAATTTCAGCCTGAATTCTGGCAGAAAAGATTTTTTGAGCAC
>DMTS01000038.1:0-2110 GCA_003477045.1 Candidatus Delongbacteria bacterium | reverse complement strand
GCCTACATATTTATTCCTGACAGTTGTTATCAGCATGTTCCTGGCGATGTCGAACAGCTCTGACGAAATTATCGGGGACACAGAGATTATCAGGCGCGAAAAAATGCTCGACATAAAATATTTGAGATACTATATTTCAAAATTTATTACACAGATGATATTCGCATCCATTCAGAACGCTTTGTTTATAATTGTCAGCTTTGCATTTCTCGAGATAAAGGAACTTCATCTTTACTATTTCGCATTCATGACCATGATTTCGGCTGCCGGGATATCCATGGGCTTTCTCATCTCGTCAATACCCGGTCTTACGGTCAAGGCAGTTCAGAACATAGTACCTTTAATTCTTATACCTCAGATCATATTCGGAGGAGCTCTTATACAATACAAAGAGCTCAATTCATCTCTGACGGTCTATCAGAACTCGCCTATACCTGAAGTCTGCCAGATCATGCCGTCAAGATGGGCTTATGAAGGCCTTGTTGTGCTGCAGGATTCATACAATTCATACCATTCGGGAAAAGACATACTTCAGGCTGCGCTTGATGACCACATCAAAAAAGAAAAGAATAAAAGCTCAATAGGTTTGAAGGCTGAAAGTAAGAGTATAAAAGAGCGCATACTGAACAGGGAATTGTCGGAATACAGGCGTAAGTATATGTCGAAATACGGTAACATGGAAATTCACAGGACTGTTATTTCAGGCAATGATAGGTTCACAACGGATTATAACGCTTTAACTTACGGCTGCCCCAACCTGACTGAAGTTGAAAAGCACCAGAAAATGATATATCCGATATTTACCAGGGAGAAAATACTTCCTTTCTTTAACCTTAAAGTCAATACAGCAGTTTATAACTCGGTCGTACTTTTATTTATATCTTTCATTATAAATTTTATAGCCTACTGGATGCTTTCACGGAATGATTTTCTTATGAAAATATTCTATCTGTTCATAACTAAAAAACAGCGGCGATGATCAGAATAAACGGTATGAGCGTGGCAAAAAGAGCCACGGTGATCCCTCTCCAGACAAGGTTGGCTGATATCTCATGAGCCTCAGAGATACCTCTGAACATAATTAAAGTCCACCATATATAGACGGCAAAATTTATATATGGATTGTTAATCGGTATTATCGAGGTGATAAGAACTACGGTTGAATAGCAGAAAACTCTAATAGTCGCTTCAAGGCCGTTCAGAGCGATTTTTAGTGATCTTAAGATAAAATGCCAGTAAACTGCGATCAGAAAGATTAGAAGAAAATTTATGATTACGCTGGTAAACACATCAAAAACTTCGGGCTCGGATGAGAACATGGACCTGAAATTATCCGCCTGGGTCTGAAATTGGGGATCTTTTTCGAAAGCGCTTATTACCTGCTCCGCCGGCGAATCCGTAATGTCATAAGCTATATAAATGTAATTCATTATATTGCTGAAGGTAAGAACTATGAGCATGAACAGGAAGGGGAGTTTAAGTCCTTTATTGATATGCATTTTTCTAAAAAATCCGGATGGTGCCCTTATGAGCATCATTACTGTTAAAAAAAAGGATCTTACATGTCCGTACTTAGCCTGTTCTTCAAACGGGATATTTTCAAAATTCTCTTCTGTTATAACTTCTGTCATTATTTTTCCTTTATGGCAAAACCGAGACCGTCGCCTATCGAGAGTATCTGGGCGTTAAATCCTTTCAGGGCTGTGAACTTTTTATTGAATTCTATCAGCGAAGCTGTTATATTTCTTTCATCTATCTTTTCATCAGGCATGATCACGGTACCTTTCCAGTAGAGATTATCGGCTATTATTATACCACCCTGATTGAGGTGTTCTACCGCATAGTCGAGGTATGCGTCGTATCCTTTTTTGTCCGCGTCTATGAATATCAGGTCGAATTTATCGTTCAGATCTTTCAGTATTTCCTGTCCGTAGCCTGTCAGCAGCTCGATTTTATCTTTAACATCAAATTTTATGAAATTCTTCCGTGCTGTCTCATGATTATCCGCTCGATAATCTATCGAATATATTTTTCCGTTTTTCAAAGATTTAGCCATTAAGATAGCGGAATATCCGACATTCGTTCCTATTTCGAGTATTTTGTCTGGCTG
>DMTS01000169.1 GCA_003477045.1 Candidatus Delongbacteria bacterium | reverse complement strand
AGGCGAAAGTGATTTTTTATGTTAAGAAATAGCATCGTTCCAATTTATTGGGACATATGATGTTTTAATAAAAAATACCGGAAGCCCATAAATCAGCTTTCGGGAAGCGTTACAAACTTTTCGTATATTAAAATAGAACTTGTTTATTTTATAGTGCAGGAAACTGCGGTTGCTGAAAAGGCTGAGCTGTTTACAACTCCTTCTATCTTAAGAATACCGAATTCAGTATAGTAAGAATAAAGATCGTAATTCAGATCGGTTGTAATAAAACTGCCTGAAGTTTGAACAGATCTGGTTTTTATGCAGTGAACGATCGTATCGTTCAGGATTTCAACAATTCCGTTCTGAGCTATTTGAAGCGAGCTTATGAACAGCCCTTCTACAGCCGTATTGTCGCTGTGGTCGAGTATAACTTCGGGTGTGCTAAATATGACAGGCTCTCCATAAATAAAGCCGGACCTGTCGCGCTTCTCGCTGCCGTACTGAAACAATTCGTCACCTTCATACTCTAGAAGTTTTACAAAGACTGTATCGTAAATAAACTCTGACATTTCGAAAGTGAATGCTATATCTTTATATTGGTACAGGTACCTGTTCGTAAGTTCGTCAACCTGATAAGGAAAATAATCTAAGATCTCAGCTGAATCGGTGAATGATTCGCCTCCACGGGTGATGTCGTATATCCATTTATTGCCGGTCTTTAAAGGGATATTATCAATACTAATATCATCAAAGCTGTCTTCTGACGCCGGAACACATGAACTTAAGGAAATTAAAGCTGCAATATAAAAAAAATAAATTATGCGGGACATGATCATATTCCGGCGATTTCAGATATCTCTGAAAGAAGCACAGAGATAATATCTTTCTCCGGCACCTTCCGGATTATCTGGCCTTTTTTAAAAAGCAGAAATTCACTTATACCGCCTGCGATGCCGATGTCGGCTTCCCTCGCTTCACCGGGACCGTTCACGGCGCATCCCATCACAGCCACATTAATGCAGGTATTGATCTTAATACGGTCAAGCTCTTCTTCCAGTGTATTTACGATCTTCTCAAGATTCACCCTTGTTCTTCCGCAGGTCGGGCACGATATCAGATTGACACCGTTAATTTTGTATCCGAGCGATCTTAAAATTATTCTTCCGGCTTTGATCTCTTTTTTTACATCACCGGTCAAAGAAACCCTGATAGTATCGCCGATACCTTCATAAAGAAGGATCCCGATGCCGACCGATGATTTTATCGAACCCGAAAAAACATTTCCGGCTTCTGTGACGCCCAGATGTAGCGGATAATCATAAAGCGCGCTGATCTTTTTATAGGATTCTATCATAAGCAGAACTTCTGACGATTTCATCGAAAGCACAATATCCGAAAAATTCTCTTCTTCGCAGTATCCGATATATTTAACCATACTTTCGGCCATTCCGTCTGCAGTTACCTTATCATATTTTTTTAGAATATCTTTTTCCAAAGATCCCGAGTTAACGCCTATTCTTATTGGAATGAGAGCCTTTTTACAGGCTTCGATAACCTGTCTGGTCTTATCTTTTCCGCCGATGTTTCCCGGATTTATTCTTATTTTGTCGATCCCGTTCTCCGCCGCGGCTATCGCCAGCTCAAAGTCGAAATGAATGTCTCCGATAAGGGGTATATGAATGTGTTTTTTTATCTCTCTGACCGATTCAACAGCTTTCATATCCTTCAATGTGACTCTTACGATGTCGCAGCCGGCATCCTCAAGTTCAAGTATCTGACCCACCGTAGCTTCAACATCTTCAGTAAATGTGTTCGTCATTGACTGAACGGCTATCGGATTTTCACCGCCTATCAGAACATTTCCTATTTTGACCGTTTTAGTTTTTCTGCGCATCACTGATCAAGCCCGTATGTATTTTTAAGATATTCGCTTACTTTATCCGATCTTTTGATCTTCTGCACGCCGTTTTCCGTTACTTTTATATATGCGCTTGAAAGCTTAGGATCTTTATAATCAGGGGCGACTTTTGCGTCGTTAAATTCTATTTCAACCGAACTGCTGTTACCAAGCTTAGCCTCAATTACTTCAGAAGCGGAAAGTTTCAGGTCGGTCCCCGGCACTATCATCTGTTCTTTGACTGCAAGACTGTCAGTAAAGTAATAAATGTAGCAGGAATCAAGAGTGGTGATCTTTAGATTGAAAGGTTCGTTATATTCATCGCCGATCATAAATGAGTCCCGCACCGCAACACTGTCGCTTTCGATCGTAATTATTTTGACCATTGATTCATTCTTATCGCTTTTTTCATCCTCATTTAGAATGAAGTATATGTGCCTGATAAAAAGAAAAAGCAGAAGCGAAACAACAAACGCGATAACGAATTTCCGGTTGACATAAGCAAAAAGAAGGACTTTTCTAAAAACCTCCGCAACGGGGTGGCTCTTTTTTTTACCGTTTTCATTCTCAGTCAGCATTTCAAGGATCATATCCTTCTGTTTTTTCTTTTCTTCGTCCTCCGGCAGATCAACATGAAGAAAATCCGCATATTTTTTTACGAAAAGATCATAATAGGAATCCGGCAGGGCTGCCACATCATTTTTCTCGATGGCTTTTATGAAAGCATCCCTGATCCTGATCTTTTTTGATACATCTGAAACTTTCAGCCCGAGTTCGGTCCGTTTAGTCTTTAATATATGCCCTATGTCATTCTTCAAATCGGTTTTCTCGCTTAGTTCCAATCAGGAATATAAACGAATTTATCGATTTTGTCAAAATTAAAGAATGATAGGGTCTGTTTTTTACTTTTTGGAAAAGATAGCAAGTACTCGTTTTCTTATTGCTTTATTTGCAATTAATCTTTAAATTAGGCGTGGTTTAGACAAAATTGCTCGAAAAACGTTATTTTGTTCTGAATCGATAAAATAACAACGAACGGAGTGTATTTGGAGTTTAATATGCTAAGATTAATAAGAATCACTTCTGAGTTCATACTAATTTCAGCATTATTTGTAAACTGTTCAAAAATTAATCAGAATTTTAACATTTATGGAGAATGGGCAGGGTCATATAACGAACAAAGAATTACAATTGTTTTTAAAACTGATAATTCCTGTGAATTAAATTACTTTGATAATACTGATAACAGCATCAAAATAATCACAGGTGAATTTAGAATGGATTTTACAAAAAGACCTATTCCCTTAACAATAGCTAAAATTCCGCAGCTGACTTACACTCTAAATTCAATCGTGGAGTTTAGTAACGACAACACAATAAAAATAGCTGAGTTCTCCCCAAAATGGAGGTTAAGGCCGGTAACATTTACTAAAGTTAATACGGTAGTTTTAAAGCGTTCAGACTCGAAATTCAATACAAAAAATGAAGGAGAATAAAAATGACGCAATCATTTGAACAGTTCCTAACCACAACAAGTGCAAATATAACTTTGTTTGCGTTCGTTCTGAATTTACTGTTATCAGCTGTGCTGTCAGTTGCTCTAAGCTGGCTTTATACAAAATACGGAAATTCAATGTCAAACAGAAAGCAATTCGGGAAAAACTTTTTACTGATAACAATGACAACAATGTTAATAATCACGGTAGTCAAATCATCATTAGCTCTATCATTAGGACTGGTCGGTGCTTTGTCAATTATAAGGTTCCGTGCTGCGATAAAAGAACCTGAAGAGTTAGCATATCTATTTCTGTCAATTTCAATCGGTCTCGGATTAGGCGCTGATCAGACAGGGATTACAACAATAGCATTTTTAATTATCATGCTGATAGTTATTTTTTCAAAAAAAATGTCGGGCAAATATAATGAGAATCAAAACTTATTTATCACTGTTCAAAGTCAGGGAACAACAAAGATCAATCTTCAGGACATCATAGAGGTATTGAAACGAAATTGTGACATTGTGAACTTGAGAAGGTTTGATGAGACAAAAGATGCACTTGAGGCTTCCCTAATGGTCGAAGCCGGCAGTTTCGAACAGATCAATAAAGCAAAATTAGAGTTACAAAAATTTAACGAAAGTGTTAAAATTACTTTTTTGGACAATAAAGGACTGATGTAACTTATGGAAATAAAAAATGACCTCAAAGAAAGAAAAAATTCATTTTATACAAAATCGGTACAAAATTATAAGAACAGACTGAAAAATAAAACAATTTATTTAGTTTTTATGCTCTTCATAATCATATTCTTTTTTGGTGCAGCATCTTTTTTTTATGGCGTTCATATGTACTATACGGGGCGTTACTACCCGATCCGGATGCTGGCTTACAGGATTGTTCAAGGCGATTTTTCTTTTATCAAAAATAAATCAATAAGTACTTACGCAGAAATAGATAATTTTAAAATCGATATTAAATTTTCTGATTTAGAAAAACTTAGATATTTGAGAGAAAAAGCTGTAAAACAAAAATATATATCAGATGATCTGCAGGAAGAGATCCCGGCTAAGATCATGTATAAAAACAAATCATACAAAGTTTGGATAAGCCTGACAGGATTGATTGTCGAACATTTTCAACATCCTGAAAAATGGTCATTATCTATAAAAATAAAAGGCGATAATACTTTACTTGGCATGAAAGAATTCGCTTTGCTCGTTCCTACATCAAGAGGATATCTGACTGATTGGACTGCTCACAAAATACTTAAATCAAGAGATGTAGTCGGGAGCAGATGCGACTTTATTGATGTTGACATTAATGGAAAAAACACGGGCATATATTATTTGGAGGAAAGATTCGATAAACTTCTGATAGAAAATAATAAGTTCAGGGAAGGAATTATATTTAAGGTTGTCGGTACAAATCTTGAAGTTTATAACGAAAAAAAAATAAGATCGAACCCCGAAACTTTGGATAAATTATATGAATTAAATAAATTGTGGTATAGCTTTCTGAGCGGTAATGTAAAATCCGAACAGCTTTTTGACTTAAAGAAGTTAGCTTCCACTGCAGTCGTTTCAGATCTAATGAACCAGAAACATCCTCTTTACTTCTCAAACATGAGATTTTACTTTAATCCGATAACGGGACTGATAGAGCCGATAGCTAGAGAATGGGGATTTCTTACAAAAGAATCTAAGATGCCGTTTGAAGCATTGTTTATTGAGGATCCTGATTCTCGTGACGCGTCACCTTATCATAAGGGTTTGCATGACGATGCTTTAATTATGAAAATCTACAATAATCCTGAATTTGATGAATATTACCTGAAAGAGGCGGATTTAATTTCGAGTAAAAATTACCTTGACAGCATCATGAGTGCAACCCAGGAAGAGCGTAATTTTCTGATGGGAAAAATCTATAAAGAAAATCCATTTTATGAATATCCGATAAATATCTTATATAAAAAACAAAAATTTATAAGAGAAAAGATCCGGTCTGTATCACCGCAAATAGAAGCTGTTTACAAAGGCATTGAAAACGACAGCATCGTAATAAGTATTGAAAATAAAGATGATCTGCCCGTTGAGATACGCTACCTGACTTATAACTCAAAAAAGATGATATATCCTGCAAGGCGAATGCTTATAAAAGCTAACTATAAAGCAGATAATAGCGATCAGATTTTTAAATTTCATTTTAAGAACGGTCTGAAAGCAGATGAATTTTCCTACGGAAATTTAATGGTGCATTACAATGTACTAGGGATAAATGATCCTAAAAAGGCTGTAGTTCTTTCTAAAAAAATGTCTGAAAATGATTATAAGAATATCAATCCTATGACGGCCCCCCAAAACATCAGAGAGTTTTCCTTTCTGGATATTAATGACAGTACAAAGTCGATTGAATTTTCAGAAGAGATATGTGTGATTGAAAAGGATATGTTTATTCCTGAAGGTTATAATGTAGCAGCAAAACCGGGATGCAGGATTGATCTGGTCAATTCATCAAAAATTATCTGTTATTCACCATTACTGTTTTTCGGGGAGAAAGATAAAATGATCGAAATTTTCTCTTCGGATTCGACAGGACAGGGTATAATAATATTAAACTGCGACAGAACATCGGAACTTTCTTTTGTCTTAATAAAGAATTTATCCAATCCTACTCAAGGCAAAGGAGATATTACAACCGGTTCAATCACTTTTTATGAATCACCCGTGAATATCAATAGGTGTATTTTCGAAGATAATCTTCGGGGTGACGATTTCATAAATATTGTTCGAACAGAGTTTAATTTAATGAATTCGACATTCAGGAATATAAATGCAGACGCATTGGATTCTGATTTCAGTAAAGGGGTTATCGAGGGTGTTAATTTTTACAATACAGGCAATGACGGGATCGATGTGTCAGGCACTGAGCTTGAATGTAACAATGTCTTTTTTGATAATATCGGAGATAAGGGAATCAGTATTGGAGAAAAAAGTCGCGCTTATATTAATCGCGTTGAAATAAAGAATTCAGAAATTGCCGTATGTTCAAAGGATATGTCCGAAATAATAGCATCGGATATTAAATTTAGCAACTGCAGGATCGGTTTTTCTGCATTTCAGAAGAAACCCGAATTCGGTCCTTCGAAAATTAAAGCCAAAAATATAAAAACTGAGAATATAGAAATAGAGTATTTGATCGAAACAAATTCAATTTGTGAGATTGACGGAGTTTTTATAGAAACTAATAATGAAAAAGTAAAAGATATTTTTTACGGTGTAATTTACGGTAAGGCCAGTAAATGATAAACGGAGCCAATGTGTCGGAATACCGGTTTGAAAGAAAGTTCTTTGTCACTGAGTTGTCCAGACATGAAGTTGAAAGCATTGTAAAACTTAATAGTGCAGTTTTCTCTGAAATATTTTACGAACGGATCGTAAACAATATATATTTTGATACATATAACATGAAAAATCTATGTGACAATCTTGAAGGCGCATCCGACAGAGTAAAAGTCAGAATCCGCTGGTACGATGAATTAATAGGTCATATTAAAAAACCGGTTTTGGAATTGAAAATTAAAAATGGGCTATTAGGAAAAAAAATATCAGTTCCTCTCAAAGCCTTCAATCTTAACGCAGATTTAAAAATTCAAGATATTTTCAAATCAAATATCTGTTTGCTTGAAAGCGATTTGAACGGTCTTTTAGGTTTAAATCCAGTTTTAATCAATAAATATTCAAGGAAGTACTTTGAATCCAGAGATAAAAAATTCAGAATAACCTTAGATTTCGATCAACATTTTTTTCAAGTCAGTAAAACGGGAAATCTATTATTGGAAAAGTATAATGACGCAGTATCTGTGATATTAGAGATAAAATATAATAAAGAGTTTGATAATGAGGCTAACCGTATCACAAGCCAATTTCCGTTCAGGATAACAAAGAGTTCAAAATATGTAAACGGGTTGAGTAAGATATTTCAGTCAAATTTTTAAAATGAACTTATCAGTTTTTAAAATGTAGAATCCAATTGTTATGAAAAATTAAGGTTTCTTTTCTTGACAATAATGCTTCAAATTTGTACCTTTGGCAGTTTGAAAAATGAATTAAACGAGGAGTGGTATAGTGTTAAATATTCTAAAAATGGCGATTTTAGCTTTATGTTTTATTTCGTCAACTTTCTTTAGTAGGCTTTATTCTCAAGAAGAGAGTGCTGAATCTTTGATTGACCTTGAATTCAACAAAATTCAGGAAGAATTTCAGCAGTCTGACCCTGTTGAAGAATCAATACCTCAAAGTAAATTACTTGAAGAGCTTCAGAAACCTGGTAACGAACATCTTCTTGAGCAGCTGAAGAACGGGGAGAAACCGAGAGCGAATTATGACGGGGAAATAGAACAAGAAATATCAAATATGAAAGAAGATCCCGATGCTCTTGGCAAAGATATGACTGATGAAAAAACAAGTACTGAAGAAGAAGATAAAAAACTAAAAGTAGCTTCATCTCTCGAAAAATATTTTGATAAAAACGAATATTTTGAATCCATAAGAGAATTTTACGGGTACACGCTATTCCTGCAGGACCCGGAAGAGGCAAAACAGAATAAACAGCAAGCAGCTATTTATGCGCCAAGGAATCCAAACCACATTGTCGGTCCGGGAGACAGCTTTTTTCTTACCGTTTGGGGGGATACTGAATTTCAGACGAGATTGGTTGTATCGGGAGAAGGAACTATCTATATTGAAAATGTAGGTGTTTTACCGGTTCACGGTCTTACTTTAGAAGAGTTTGAAAAAAAATTAAAGGGAACACTTTCAAATAAGTACAGGACTATAAATCCTCCAAACGGAAAGCCAACTACTTTTTTTGATATATATTTTGATAAGTTAAGCATTATCAGTGTTTTTATTTCGGGGGAAGTTAATCTGCCGGGGCCATATGAATTATCCCCTAATTCAAGCATTATATCAGCTTTGATACAAGCCCGCGGGGTAACATCAAAAGGAACGCTAAGAAATATTGAGCTTATCAGAAATGGAGAAGTTTATAAAGTCTTTGATGTTTACAACTATCTTCAAACCGGAAAGGATGTTACTGATGTTATGCTTAAGAACGGCGACAATATTTTCATCGGAACGAGAATGAATACTATCAATTTAGAAGGAGAAGTTCTTTTTCCTCTAAAATACGAATTAAAAGAAAACGAGTCTCTGACGGAACTGATTAAATATTCAGGCGGATTACTTGCAACTTCCGCAATAGATAAAATTCAGGTTGAAAGAATCGTTCCGCTCGAACAAAGAGCAAGTCCGATCGTTTACACCACAATCTTCGACGCGGATTTTACCAAGATCGAAAATGACAAAATTTTAGTTTTGCCGATAAAATTATATGACAGGGATATTGTTAAAGTGCATGCAATACCGAAGATAATGATGAATTTTGTTTCTATAAACGGAGCAGTTTTCAGGAAGGGGAGATATCATTTTGATAAAAATATGACCTTAGGTGACCTGATCCAAAAATCAGGCGGACTATTAGCTGATGCGTGGATAGATAAAATTGAAATGATCAGAACAAGACCGGATCAGAATAAAGAGTATTTAAGTGTTAATCTTAAAGACGAGAAGAGTTTTTCGATTGAGCTTAGTAATCTTGACAGTCTAAACATAAAATCGAAATGGGACCTTCTTTCAAAAAAGGTAGTTGTCATCAGCGGTTATATTAAAGAACCAGGATTTGAATATCTGGCTGACAGCACAAGAGTATCCGATCTGATATTTTCAAGAGGAGGAATACTGGATGAATGGAGAAAGAACAGAACTTACCTGCTGAGAGCAGAGCTTACAAGATATAATCCTGACGGAGTAACAACGAGTATAATCAACCTTAACCTTGAAAAATTACTAAACGGAGACAGAACTGAAGATTTAATCCTGCAGGATGGAGATCAGTTAAGAATTTTCAATCATTATATGATCTATAACGAGGGGAAGGTTTACATTTCAGGGTATGTAAAAAATGAGGGATTGTATAAGTTAAGCACCAATATGACTATTGAAGATCTTATCCTGAAAGCAAAGGGATTTAGAGAAGGCGCATATGAATATAAAGCTGTTGTTTTTAGAATGAATCAGGTTGAAAGATCAAGCGATTCTCTTTCTCAGGTCTATGAAATTGAACTGACAAAAGATTTTCTTAAGAAAGGCGAAATATCAAAATCAAACTTCATTCTAAGGGATAATGATCATGTAGTCATCAGAAGAAGTCCCTATTATCGAGATCTCAGAAAGGTTACGATATCAGGCGAAGTGCTGTATCCGGGCGTTTATTCACTGGTTTCAATAAATGAAACGATGAGAAATCTGATTGAAAGAGCGGGAGGGCTTACTTCAGAAGCGTATATAGACGGAATAGTATTTTCAAGGGATTCGGTAAAAGTAGTTTCGGATTTTAATAGAGCTTACTCAAAAAACGAAAAATACGGCATAATTATGAAAGATATGGATGATATTTACATTCCAAAGCATCCGGGTACAGTTTCAGTTGAAGGATTTGTATATACTCCCGGTCTAATTAAATTCAGGAGTGACTGGAGCGTTGGAGACTATATTAGCGCTGCGGGCGGTACTGTAGCCGATCTGGAATATATATCCGCTAAACCTGTAATTTATTATCCCGGCGGTAACGCAAGAGTAGATGACGGATGGTTCAGTTCTCCCGATGTTAAAGAAGGGTCAAGAATCGTAGTTCCAAAGATTAAAAGAGAAGCAGACAAAGAATGGCGTACCGAAATAAGGGCTTGGCTAGGTTTGATAACTTCCGCCATAACTTTAGTTATTTTGTATCAGGCCGCTAATAATTAAAATTATGGAGTTTCCCGTTTGAAAATTCTAATAACAGGTACCGCGGGTTTTATCGGATTCCATCTGGCAGACAGAATGATAGCTGACGGTCATACTGTTTTCGGGTTGGATAGTATAAATGACTATTATGATTTAAATGTTAAGCATGGCAGGCTGGAAAGAACGGGAATTGAAACCGAGAATATCGAATACGGGAAAATTAATTGCAGCAAAAAACACCCGAATTACAAATTTATTAAACTCGATCTTGAAGAAAAAGAAAACATCAATAACCTGTTTAAAGCTGAAAAATTTGATGCTGTATGTAATCTTGCCGCTCAAGCAGGAGTAAGATACAGCCTGACTAATCCTGATGTTTATATAAATTCAAATATTGTAGGATTTATGAACATTCTTGAATCGTGCAGGCATAATAACGTGTCAAATTTGGTTTATGCAAGCAGTTCGAGCGTTTACGGAAAGAATGAAGAATATCCATTCTCTATCCATCATAACGTAGATCATCCGGTCAGTCTTTATGCTGCGTCCAAAAAAGCTAACGAACTTATGGCTCACTGCTACAGCCACTTGTATAATATCCCGACAACAGGACTCAGATTCTTTACTGTTTACGGACCATGGGGAAGACCCGATATGGCATTGTTCCTGTTTACCAAAGCAATAATTGAGGGACAAAAAATAGATGTATTTAACAACGGTCATATGAAAAGAGATTTCAC
This sequence comes from Candidatus Delongbacteria bacterium, assembly GCA_003477045.1. Taxonomy (GTDB): domain Bacteria; phylum UBA4055; class UBA4055; order UBA4055; family UBA4055; genus UBA12480. The sequence continues at coordinate 813 of DMTS01000169.1, read as the reverse complement.
ATATATCGATGATATCGTTGAAGGAATCGTTCGAGTATTAAAAAATCCGGCAAAGCCTAATCCTGACTGGTCGGGTAAGAATCCCGATCCCGGAACATCTTCAGCACCTTACAGAGTTTATAATATCGGAAGCAATAAACCAGTTTTGCTGATGGATTTTATCAGAACCATAGAAAAATATCTGGGTAAAGAAGCTGAGAAGAATTATCTTCCGCTCCAGCTAGGGGATGTACCGGCAAGCCACGCAGATGTCAACGATCTTATGAATGATTTCGGATATTGTCCTCAAACCGGCATTGAAGCCGGAATAAAAAAATTTCTGGAATGGTATATTGATTTTTACAAATTAAACATAAAATTGAGAGAGATATAGTTATGAAGAAGCAGAAAATTGCAGTTATAGGATTGGGTTATGTAGGTTTACCTCTTGCAGTTGAGTTCGGCAAAGTATTCGAAACGGTCGGGTTTGATATCAGCTCAAAAAGAGTTGAAGAACTGAATAAAGGAATAGATAGAACGCTTGAAGTCGAAAGTAAAAATCTGAAATCAGCAAAAATGTTAAAATACACATGCAAACTTGATGATATTAAGAAATGTAATTTTTACATTGTTGCCGTTCCTACTCCCGTCGATAAATATAAGAATCCTGATCTTACACCTCTTATCAAAGCTTCAGAGACCATAGGTAAAGTGATAAAAAAAGGCGATATAATAGTTTACGAATCTACAGTTTATCCCGGAGCCACTGAAGAAGACTGCGTTCCTATTCTTGAAAAGTTGTCGGGGCTGAAATTCAATAAAGATTTTTTCTGC
>DMTS01000179.1 GCA_003477045.1 Candidatus Delongbacteria bacterium | reverse complement strand
GAAATCAAGCACGATCTGGTCTGTGAATTTAACCTCGTCCCTTCCTTTGATCTGCCATAATCCGGTCATACCCGGCAAAACTTCAAATCTTTTTTTCTGCCAGTTCTTCATGTGTTCAAATTCATAAGGAACATTCGGTCTGGGTCCGACAAGGCTCATCTCTCCAACAAGCACATTCCATAACTGCGGAAATTCGTCTATCGAGTATTTACGCATAATTTTTCCTAAAGGTGTTATCCTCGGATCGTCAACCAGCTTTGTTGTAGCTTCATTTTTCGTTATCATATCTTTTACTTTTTCTTCATGAAGCTTCTTACTTGTGTTGTGATACATTGATCTGAATTTGAGCATATAGAATATCTTTTCATCCCTTCCTACAACTTTGGCTCTATAGAATCCCGGACCGCTCGAACTCAGCCTGACAGTCAGGTAAATTATTAACCAGACAGGAAATAACCCGATTATGAGTATTAGTGACCCTAACATATCCATCAGTCTTTTTACTACATCATAGTATGTCCTTGCTTTTGAAGGAACTACCCTGAAAGTTGAAGTTGATGATATTTCCTCAACAGACAGTCTGTCTTTTACTATATCGTACAGAGAAGAATCTACATGAACTGTCTTATTAATACCCTTGCAAAGCTCAATAATGGACTGAAGCTTTTCCTCATGAATATTTTTAATAAAAACAAATATATCGTTAACTTGATAATCCTTAACAACTTTTTTTAACTGGGTAACATCACCAAGAACAGGGATCCCGTCATATATTTTACCCTGCTTATCCCTGTCGTCGTCAAGATATCCGACGATTTTGTAATAATTAGCCTTATCGTTCAAAAGTACTTTTACCCTCTCCCTCGATTTTTCACCTGCCCCGAGAACCAGCATGTTTACTCTTAATTTACCTTCCTTGACCAGCGCGAAATATATCTTCGGGATCAATATTACTCTTGTGATTAAAAGTACTGCAAATAAAATTAAATATGTTTCAATGACAAATGATCTGCTGAGCGTGACTTCAGGAAATTTCATGAAAAATGCGAAATATATATGAAGTGTCATGCTTAGTATAAGCGATTTAATTAAAATAACTATGTGCCTTGGATAATTTAGAAATACCTGATATCTGTACATATTGTTGAATTTGAAGATGAATATCATCGAAACAAGCAGAAAGGCAAAACTTGAAAAATACCTGTCAGCCATTTCTTCAAACATATGCGGTCTTCCATGAATAAGCAGAAGATAAAGCGTGATAGAGATTATTATAATATCATGAACTGCAAAAGCTAATTTATGTATAGGAATTATTTTCCTAAAAAATGCAAACACTCTAATTTTTCCTCCCCAAATAAACTGCCATGTTTATTCTCGGGTGAAAAAATAAGAAAATCGGCTATATTTAGCAAGTGGAAAATAAAAGCGGAAACAAAGAAAAAAAGTCAAATTACTGTTTTATGTCCGGCTTTTGACCTCTTCCGATAAATATAAAAATTTTCCTCAGAAAGCTGAATTTTGTTTTGTCAAAAGTGTTTTTTATGTTATCAAAGTTTTTGCCCTTTTTAGACATATCCTTCACGTTTCCGCCGATAATATAAACGCTGGCAGCAGTCATTGCCCTCTCAGGAACATTTGACTTGAAGAAATCTTCGCAGCCTGTCATATCTTTGAAAATATTATTATTGATATGTCGCCATGTCCTGAAGCAGAATGTATATTTATTTGGATCCGGATTAAACCGGTTATTATTTATTTCATTTCCTCCGGGCTCGACATAAACAAATTTATTGTTCTTTTTATACTTTATCGTTCTGTTTTGTCTGTCAAAAATATAATCAGGCGGTATATTAGAGAGTGTCTCCGGATCAAATGCCGGATCATTCGAGGGATTTAACCGGCCGCCGTTCAGAATCATTCCGGCGCTGTTGAAATGAAGTTCGTAATCCCTGTTTCCGCCGGTAACATTGTTTGTGATTGTGTCCTTTGTGGAGTTCTGCAGATATATTCCCGTCCCGCAATCCTCTACAAAATTGCTGTCAACTTTAAAATTCATTGAAAGTTCATCCAGATATATTCCTGAAGCGCCATTGCTTTTCCCCGGAGAACCTGCCGCATTACCGTAAGCATTTATTACTGTATTTCCTTTGATCAGCTTATTGCCTTCGCTACTGTGATAAGTATAGATCCCGCCCCCGTCGGACATTAGAAGCATCGTATTCTCGACATTATTATTTATTACCATGCTTCCGGAGCAGTTAAAGAACCTTATACCGCAGTAGCCTGTATTTTTGACTGAGTTTCTAGAAATGATGTTGTTTTTACCGTATATTTCTATTCCGTTAAGATTATTAAACCCTTTGCTTTCGCAGCTCATTGAAAGTCCTACGCTGTCAATATCATTTTTATTTATCAATGAATTGTTTGTAATCAGCCTGATTCCGTAGCTTTTCATGTTCCTAAAAGAATTGTTCTCTATTTTTATGTTTTCTAAATATGTTTTAGTGTTTAAAACACCATAAATACAATTCCAGAAGCTGCAGTTTTTAACAGTTATATTTTTAGCGTTCTCAAGATATAGTCCGTGCTTATAATTCCTAAATTCTATATTTTCAATTCTTATATTTTTTTTATTTCTGATATCGAATCCGCTGTTATTGTCGTTCCTGTTACTTGAAACATAAATAGTGCATTTTTCCTTATTCGGCGAGAAATACAATATTCCTTTTTGTTCATTGTAGAACCATTCCCCTTGCGAATCCAAAGCTGAAAAATGTCTCTGAATAAAATATCCGTTCAGCTTTTTAAAAGCGTCATCAGTATTCTCTTCTGTCTCATACCTGAATCTGTCATTTTTTATTTTCATGACCTCGTATGACCACTGCTGGGTTTTGGTAATAACTTCAGCTCCTGTCCAGTCTGATTTATTATCGAAATCATAAAATACTTTTTTCGGTTGTTTTATGTCAACACTGTCGATCTGAAAATAGCCTGCATATGAATTCTTTTGCCCCTTTATAACTGTTTCATTCTCGTCAGGTTCACGGGCAAGCGTCAGAGCATCTGTACCGGTATAAATATTTTCGGGCTCAACTAATCCTTTAATGCTCTTTTTATAAAATTTTACGCCTTTAATAACTTCACTATCCTTCCATTCTGCCGCATTAAAATCAAAGTGATAAATACTTCCATCAAGAACCGGTTTGGGCAGAAATGTATCTCCGAATGATCCGAAGTACAAGTTGTCCGGAGTATCTTTAAACAGGTTAATATGCGTAAAGTACCTTACGCCGTGCCGGAAGAGGATACTGTCGCCGGCTGTTAGCATTGTTGAATCAAAATCAGCCGAATTAGAAATGTAATGAGTTTTTGCATATATGGTGCTGAAAAAATAAATTACGCCTAATATTAAAATTTTCTTCATTAAAAAATATAACCTATCATTCTTTTATCAAGGCGTCCTGACAATTCTAAATCCGTAGCTCTTATGACTGCCTTCAGGATATAAATGATAGCGATTAGCTAATCTACAGGTGCTTTCACCCCAATCCCAGCCGCCACAACGCATGACACGGTCATTAGTTTCAGTTCCTGCAGTCGCAGGTCCTGTAGGATTAACAACTGTACCTTGATTGTAGCATGCCTGATAATAGTCATGATTAGGATAATCCGACAGATCCCAGCACCATTCAAAAACATTACCCGACATATCGTAAATACCTAATTGATTCGGCATTTTACTCCCTACAGGATGAGTAGTTGAATCTGAATTGTCGTAATACCATGCTACAGCTTCTATTAAATCGCTTCCGCTGAAACGGTAACTGTCTGCCCAATGAATTCCGCCACGAGCAGCATATTCCCACTCGGCTTCGGTTGGCAGTCTGTAACCGGTTCCTGAAAAGTTGCAGCTCCAGTCTTCAAGGTTGTAAAGTTCAGTCAGGCCTTCTTTCCTTGATCTCATATTGCAATAAAATGCAGCTCCATACCAGGTTACTTCAGCAACTCCGCAGTTTTGTTTCCCTAAAGCAATAGTCTCGTCTAATAATTTGAAACTTGTACCATCGAATCGTATTTCAACATGGTTATCTACCATATCAATTAATTGTTGTGTTTTTCCAATTTTGTTGCTCGCTGTCCATGTTCCTGCATTTAACAATCCCTCTTGATTCGCATAATTGAGCATATCACAGAATTGTTGAACCGTTACTTCATACCTATTGATATAAAAATCACTCACTGTCACGCTGTGAACAGGTCGCTCGTCTAAATCCCCTTCTGTTAAATAATCACCCATATTAAATGTGCCACCTTGGACGAAGACCATGTTGTCTGTAGCTGTAATTTCGTAAAAACGCTTATTGCCTGTGATATCACCGCTCCAGACTGTCGTATTTGTACTGTCAATCAGAACTTCAGCACTATTAGGATTTTCTTTTTCGTAAATAAAATACCGCTCTGCGCTAGGTACAGAATCCCATTCTAAAATAACCGTATTTTCCTGACAACTAATTTTTATGTTAATAGGTGAAGACGTTTTAATTGCAGATTTATCTTCTGCAAACAATACGATATAGACCATAATCACTGCTATGAACAGAAAAATACTTTTTTTCATCTTATTTCACTTTTTTGTTTCTTCACTATTATTTCTTGTCATTCAAATACCATTTGTACACTTCTTTCACGCCTTCTTCAAGCTCCATTTTATGTTTCCAGCCTGTAGAATGTAAAAGATCTACATTCAGCAGCTTTCTCGGAGTTCCATCCGGTTTGGAAAGATCATTCTTTATTTCACCTTTAAATCCGACAGCTTCTTTAATAATCAAGGCAAGTTCACCGATTTCGAGGTCTTCACCCGTACCGACATTTACATGAATTTCATCGCTGTAATTGTTCATCAGATGCACGCAGGCATCTGCCAGATCATCAACATACAAGAATTCTCTTTTAGGTTTACCTGTTCCCCACATTACAACTTCTTTATCGCCTTTTATCTTCGCATCATGAAATTTTCTGATCAATGCAGGCATCACACTTGATGTTTCAAGATCAAAGTTATCGTTGATACCATATAAATTTGTAGGCATAGCGGAAATAAAATCGCAGCCATATTGTCTTCTGTAAAATTTACATAATTCAATTCCGGTTATTTTCGCTATTGCGTAGGCTTCATTTGTAGGCTCTAGAGAACCTGTCAGCAAATATTCTTCTTTGATCGGCTGAAGCGCTAGTTTAGGATAAATACAGGATGATCCTAAAAACAATAGTTTCTTAACATTATTCTTATAAGCTGAATGGATAATATTTGTTTCTATCATCAGATTGTCATAAATAAACTCTGCCGGAAATGTGTTGTTGGCATGTATCCCTCCGACCTTTGCAGCCGCCAAAATCACATAATCAGGTTTTTCTTCCTCGAAGAACTTCTCCACTTCACTCTGTCTGATCAAGTTTAATTGATCTAAAGTTCTTCCGATTATATTTGTATAACCTTTTTCCTTTAAATTCCTTACAATTGCCGAGCCTACCAGACCTTTATGCCCTGCCACATATATTTTTGAATTTATTTCCAATGTTTTTCCCCCTAATCAAATTCCTTACGGATTCTGTCTTCGCGTTCGACAAGTTTTAAATCGCTTTTTATCATGATCTTCACTAGTTCTTCGAAACTTGTGGATGTTGGGTTCCAGCCAAGTAATGTTTTTGCTTTTGTCGGATCTCCAAGAAGCTGTTCTACTTCGCATGGCCTGAAATATTGCGGATCAACTTCTACCAGAACCTTTCCTGTTTGTTTGTCTATGCCTTTTTCGTTAACACCTTCACCTTGCCATATCAGCTCGATTCCGGCTTCTTTAAAGGCTAATTCAGTAAACTCCCTAACCGAGTGCATTTCGCCTGTAGCAATGACAAAATCATCTGGAGTATGGTGCTGAAGCATCAGCCACATGCATTCTACATAATCCTTCGCATAACCCCAGTCGCGCATTGCGTTCATATTACCTAGGTAAAGCTTTTGCTGCGTACCTTTTTTTATCCTTGCTGCAGCCAATGTGATTTTCCTAGTTACGAATGTCTCTCCCCGTCTCTCGGATTCGTGATTGAATAGAATCCCGTTTACTGCGAACATATTATAAGCTTCTCTGTAATTTTTTGTGATCCAGAAACCATAAAGTTTTGCGACTCCGTATGGACTTCTCGGATAGAACGGCGTTGTTTCTTTTTGAGGTATTTCCTGTACTTTTCCGTATAGCTCAGATGTCGATGCCTGATAGATCCTTGTTCTTTTCTCATATCCCAAAAACCTGACAGCCTCAAGCAGAATTAAAGTTCCTACACCATCAGTCTGTGCTGTATATTCGGGAACTTCAAAAGAAACTTTGACATGCGACATAGCAGCCAGATTATAGATTTCATCCGGTTTGATCTCGCTGATAAGCTTTATTAAATTTGTTGAATCGGTCATATCGCCGTAATGAAGCTTTACCTTTCTTTTACTGTGCATATCTTTAATGACTTCGTCTATATAAAGATGCTCGATCCTTCCTGTATTGAACGATGAACTTCTTCTGATTATACCGTGCACATCGTATCCTTTTTCCAGCAGAAATTCCGCGAGAAAAGACCCGTCCTGTCCTGTTATCCCTGTTATCAAAGCTACTTTATTCACTTCATGAACTCCGTTTTTGTAAGTAATTTAACTCAATTTATACAAAATATCCACTTTTTAAGTTCATTCATCTAACTTTCAATGTATCACTTGGATTTTGTATCGTTTTTTCCAATTATATAATAGAACTTTTTTGCTTCTGATACAGTGACAATGAATTGATTCTCAATTACATTTGCTTCAAATGTAAAAATTCCTTCCGGGTCGTTTGAAGAGTAGATATCATAACTTTCAGCATTTTCAGAAATATCCCAGCTGATGATCATACTGTCACCAGAGACAACAGTATTTATATTAGAAGGGATTGCCGGACTTATTGTTGTACTGACAGTTTTAAACCCGAACGGCTGTGAATATGTACTTCCTTCCGGTCCATAGAGAACCGCTCTAATAAAATTTTTATTAAAGTAATCTGAATACTGAAACACTTCACCGCTTCCGAAAACTATCGTACCGGGACCTATCCATTTGATGCTGTCATAATCTGCAGCCTCGATTGAAATTGTTTTTGCTTCGTCATCAACATCAATGCTGTTTATCCTCGGTACATTTGCTGCTCCGCTTCCGGTTATTTCATAGCAAAAATAAAAAGCTCCTTCATCCATACAGGTTTTCAGATTTTCCTGTGAAAGAGAAGGCATCAGCATGAATTGAAAATTATGATAGAGATTTCCTTCGGTGTGCATATCATCATTTGAAAATCCCCACACGAACATGCTGTCTGAATTAAACAAATTCTCATTAATATTATCCCATAATTTCCTGTCATTAGGATATAAGTCTCCCTTGTTAAAAACTTCCAGCCCGACACATGACTGATAATTCTGATACCACGGGATATACCATGGCCATTCTTCGGGCGTCTTTGTTCTTCCGGGATGATTTATATGAGACAATCCTGCTAAAGAATCAATATGAGGTATCCCCTCTTCCATAGTAGCAGTATCCCGAGAGAAATTAAAGAAAGCATTGACGTGAAGACTGTTTGAATACTCATCTCCTTTCACAGCAAGCATGCCTAGAGAGTCGGGATCTCTTCCATAATCTGCCCACGGCCATGTGATAAGATTGTGATCAGTGATAGACAGGATGCGGTAATCTTTAATGTAATAATTATCTATCACTTCAGCAGGTGTAAAAGTGCCGCCGCTAAGAATCGTGTGGGTATGGAAATTAGCTTTATACTGCTCCCAAACACTCCAGTTTACATTCTCATAAGGATTTATAGAACAATTGACAATTTCGTTTGCTGATAAATGAATTGAGCAAAAGAATAAAATAATCATTAAGAAGGACACATCACACTCCTCAGACCGTAGCTTTACTTCAGCAGCATCATTTTTTTACTTGAAACGACTTTATTATCAACTTTGAGATTATAAATATACATTCCTGAAGTGAGATCGCCGGCATTGAATTCAGCTTTATGGATTCCTTTATCCAATCTGCTGTTTACCAGGCTCTGAACCAGCTGTCCGTTAAGGTTATAAACATTCAGTTCGACCAACCCGGCCTGAGTTAAAGCATAGCTTATAGTCGTTACAGGATTGAAAGGGTTCGGGTAGTTCTGGCAAATTGTGAAATCAGAAATTTCAGATGAATTTTCTTCGATACTTACAGGTATAGAAGACCCGTATTCATAAGCTCCTATATCTACTATTGCTGTACTATTTTCATCGCCATCCCATATACGCTTATTGCCGATAATGTCGGTTAGCGGTAAAGTATAACCGCTAATCGTGTTCGTTCCTGCATCTATGCAGGGAGAACCTTCTGTCAGCATGAAATCCCCGTTCCATTCGTCAAGAAACATCGGATCCATTGAAGTATTGAAATATCCGTCACACGGATCGCCGTTCGCGTTTGTGGTTACAATTACACCCAAATACGGGCCGCAATTCTCATAATTCGTTTCAAATCCGAAAACATTTGTATTAAATACCTCTAAAGTTCCAAAATGAACCGAAGCTCTGGAAAAACCGACTCCATAGCCATTATTTAAACCCTGAATAATTGAGTTATACACTTTAGTGTTCGAATTCGCCTGAACACCAATATCTGACTTTATAGTACTGTTAAACACTGACATAAGTGCAGGATTTTCTACCGTAAGTGCGTAAGAATTTGATATAACAACGCAATTTTCAAGAGTGGTTTGCCCCGCCATAGCCAGTACGCTGTAGGAAAAGCCCTTAATATAAAGGTTCTTTAGAGCAAACACGCTTGCTGATTCTGGAGAAATATAAATACCTTCTCCTCCGGTATTCATCGCAGTTATCTCACAATTCGAGATATCGCAATCTCCTGAAGCCCAAAAGAATATGCCTTTTTTCTTAGTGGTAATACTTGAGTTTGATAAAGATAAACTTGATTCTTCAACAATAATTCCTGTTTCTTTGATACTAATGATCGAACCGTATTTTATGGTGGATATATGAGAACTTTGCTGAAATCTAATACCTGTCCAGTCATCGTTAATAGGTCTGAAAATTATCGAATCGGCTCCGGTGCCTTCCGCTTTAAGATACCCGTTGATTATAAATGCAGCATCTGTATTGAAATTAAGAGTAACTCCAGGCTCTATTATGAGTGAATCACCTTCGGGCACAGTCAGAGTGTTAGAAACATTATATTCTCCTTCAGTGAGAATACCTTTAATATACCCCTCAAGGCCACGGGCTGAAAGAGTCTGGTCAGCCAGTGTCTGGTTGGAATAAAACGGTACATCTTCCAGTTTAACAGATGAAAAACCGTTTTTAGCATATTCTACATCGTAATAACCCGATTCGATCTCGGCTACGTAATAACCGGTAGAATCCGTCGAGACTCTGTACAATGCCAGTGAATCCGGAACGACTCGCTGTAAGATCACATTAATGCCCCTGTAATTTGTCTGGTCTTCGAGATACGCGTAACCGTCAACTGTCAAGGCAAACAGATTAATGCACAATCCTGCAAATAACAACACACTCAACAAACTTTTCATTTTTCTTCTCCTGATTTATTTACTTCAAAAATAAGTATTTTTTTTTTTTTTAGCAATTCTAATTTTTTTTCTAAAAAGTAATACAAGATTATTCTATTACGCTTTACTTTTTTTTTCAATAATTGAATTCTCAATGATCAGTTTCCCCTTCAATGTGCGTACCCATCAACGGTTACGGCTGAAAGTACTAAAGCCAGGGTCAGATAAAAAACTGTAAATAAACTCTTCTTCATTTTACATTTTTTGGTTAATCATACTTACAAACAATTTACTGATTACTATATATTATATTGCAACAATCTATAAAGATAATAATTGACAAAATAGTAATTTTTAGCGATATTGATAAAATAGAAACTTGGAGGAATATATGCAATTTATAAAAATTCTTACAGTCTGGTTATTGATCTCAGTTCCGCTTTTCGGGCAGACAGGTACAAACCCAAAATCGGTAAAAGTCACCGGTGAGCGTTGGTATAACTGGAACGGTTCAGCTTGGGTTGTGAATTTTTACGATGATTATGTTCTTGACAGTCTCGGAACTGTAACTCAGATGATCAAATACACTTACTCACCAAGTGGTACACTATGGAAAACAAATATCTATAACCGCACTGATTATATTGATTATTACACTTTAAGCTACTATTATTCTTGGTCAGCAGAGAAGGAATGGGGTCATTATTCATACACATATAAATATAATATGAATGATGTAAAAATTGGATATATTTATGATTATTTTTATAACAGTATCGGGGGCGGATATGAAGATATCGTGACTTTTACATATACATACGATGGAGACAAGATATCAGTAATTGATGAATTTTATGATTATGAATGGTTTAAAAAAGATGGTAAATCTTCAAAACAATTAAATTACCGAACCACTTTCAGTTATGATTCCTACGGTAGAATTGCTTCAGAATTAAAACAGTCGTATCTGGATCTTGACTGGATTGATAAAGAGCGCACTTTATGGACATATACAGGATCTACAGGTACAGGAATAAATGAGATATTTAAAAACACAGTCTGGATATTTGTGAATAAGAAAACCAGAACTCTGAATGCTTCTTATGAGCCGTCAATAGACAATAAAAAAATCTGGTCGTGGGGATTCTGGATAAATTCTCAAGTTGATTATTTATACTACAACACTAACGGAAATTTATATGACACCAAAACTTATATTTATGATAGTCAAACACAAACATACGATTTGTATAAGAGACATGTAATTTTCTTTGAAGATTTTATCGATCCATTAACTGCACCTGTCAATTTTGCTTCTTCCTTTACTGACAATATTATAACATTATCTTGGGATTCCGTAAACGGAGCTACCGGATACAACATATATTCATCCTTAGATCCTTACGGAACATTCGCGATAGACTCTACAGGTACACTGAACGGAACGCAGTGGACTGCTCCTGTTTCAGATACAAAAAAATTCTATAAAGTAACTGCGACTAATGAGGTGAAATAAAATGAAAAAACTAATTTTAATGATATTATTGATAACAATCACTTTTGTTTATTCTCAGGAAAAAACTATAACTATGCAGCGCGTCGAAAGCTTACATACAGTTGAAGCTTATCCTGTAGGCAAAATCGTAAGCATTAATGAACTGGGCGATATTTTTGCCGTAGATTCAATTTGTGCACAAGTATTTGTTCTTAAAAACGGATCTAATTCCTGGATTAAAATCTTAGGTACAAGTTCTAATAACATAACAGGTATATATAGCTCACCCGATAATTCTTTATTTATAAGTACCGCATCTGCCGGATTGTATTTTTCTAACAATACTTCAACATACAGCCTGACGCAAATACTTGTTGAAACTAAAGTATTTAGTGTGGCAGTAAACAGTTCTGGAACTATCTTTGCCGGAACAACTGACGGATTATATAAATCGGCCAACAATGGAGTTTCGTGGTCGCTGACTTATGAATACCCTTTGAAGATGACTATTAATCAATCTGATGTCATGTATATTGAGGAATATAACAAAGGACTCTGCAGATCAACAGATCAGGGGGTTACATGGGAAGAGATCAATTTTAATCTACCTAAAGAGACTGAGATTAATGATATTCAGATCAATAATAACGGAACTGTTTATTTATCTGTGAAAGACAACGGAATATACAAATTATCAGGGACACAATGGGTAACTCAGGGTTTAAACTATGCTAATGTAAATTCCATTTATGCGGCAAAAGACGGATATGTGTATTGCAGCCTTGGAGATAAAATCTATAAAAATATTGTAGCTCAAACATATTGGACAGAAATAAAAAGTTCACAAGGCAGAATAACAACTTTTTCAAGTAATTCAGGTAAACTTATCGCAGGTTATACTGATCATATGCTGATTTTCGAATCGACCGACTGGGGTTCAATATGGACTACGAACGGTCAGATTATATATCCTACAGTATTATCATTACTCACTTTAAAAAAATATGTATTTGTAGGTACGGACAATGGTGTGTATACATCTTCAGATTATGGTGTAACATGGTCCGCTAAGCAATTAACTGTTCCAGTATATGATATTGAACTCGAAAAGTATGACAGAATAGCTTTAGGAACTGATGACGGACTATATCGTTCAAGCGATTACGGAGCAACATGGGTAAAAAGGACTTGTCCGGTCAGACAAATTCAGGAAGTTCTGTTTACTAGCGATTATAAGTACTATGTCAGCGGATATTGGGGTTTGTATAAGTCTTCTGACTACGGTTCCACTTGGACTCTAGTCCCTGACGGAGGTCACTTCAGCAAACCTTACGACATAGAAAGATTAAGTAGTGGCAGATTGTTCATTGCAGACGAACATTCTGGTGTATGGTACACTGACGATGAATCAAACTGGACTGATTCAGGATTGGGCATATGGACAACTAATATAGAAAGTAATTCTTTCGATGACATTTATGCCTGTGTTCCAGGCGCACTGAAAGTATTAAGGAACGGGCAATCAACTTGGTCAACTTGTTTTTCTGAAAGTGTTTACGGTCTTTATGTCGGATCTGACAACGTAGCAATTGTAGGTGGTTTCGGCAAATACTATTACAGCTTGTTAGGGTATGTCTGGGAACAAACTTCTGCAGGTCTGCCAGCTTCAAGCGGAATTGGAAAAGTAGAAAGAGATATAAACAATTATATTTATGTGGGTTATACGGGTTCATTAGGACTATATAAATCTAATATACCGCTGATAGTAAAATAAGTATTAAACTTTACTTCTTATAAAATTCAGAACGGACTCGAAAGATTCTTTGCTCGTATTGAGATCGCTCATAATTTTCTTTTTGAATTTAATCTTCTGAAGGTCATCTTTTGAAGCTATAAAGCTCAGCTTACCCTGCTTCTCAAGATTCTCGTCAACAGAGGGCCGTTTACCCTGAAAAATGCTGTAAACAGGCGTGTTCATTGCTGCAGCCTCTCTGTTCATAGTTCCGCCGCCGCTGATGACGAGATCGCTGTAATAAACAAGGTTCAGTCCTTCCTCGACTTTCTTGGGAACGATCACATTGTTTTTCGGGTTGTTGATATATGTTTTATATTTATCTTTCTGGAATTCATATCTCGGTACGAATACTATTTGTATTTTATCCTGAGATATCAGGTACTGAAACAGATCTTCGATAAGATTGTATGAGATATCCGCATTATAATGGGATATCTCACTCGCAGGTCTGAGAAGCACAATGATCTTTTTATCGTCAAGACCGAGCCTTTGTTTTACAGCCGGATCGTTTTTATAGAAAGGCAGATAGATGTTTTCTTTGAGGCCGGGATAAAAATTCAGCTTTTCTTCAGGGAAGCCGAGTCTTAACAGATGATCTTTTTCGAGGTAATTGGTCGCGAGCATATATTTGCTGAGGCTTTTGAATAAAAAACTTTCCATGTGTTCGTAATCGAACATAATAATAGAAGGCACTCCCAATAGTTTGGAGGCAAGTATTCCTGATCTTGATCCGTGTGTGACTGAAATGTCAATTCTTTTACCGATGCCCCATAAAAAAAGCCGAAAAGTCCTGACCAGATTGATAAAATACTTGTTGAATGTATTCTTTCCCGGATGCTTTCCGAAAAGTTTATATTTTATGCCTTTAAGTTCAAGGAGCCCGACTGTCTGATTATAATCCCTCGCGG
>DMTS01000034.1 GCA_003477045.1 Candidatus Delongbacteria bacterium | reverse complement strand
CAAACAACTTATGATTACAAAATCTGGTCAAGAGCAGCAGCAGAAAGACAAGATAATCAGGGAGAATGGTATCAGGTAGGAACTTATTCTAACGATAAATCTACTACCGCTACAACTTTAATGGCACCTTTACCGCCTTCAGCTGCATCTCTGGGATTCGAGAACAGCGGGTCAATACCAATGGGCTGGACACAGGAAGGCAGCTGGACATTTGTTTCAACAGCAACAAGACCGACAGCTCCAACTGAAGGTTCTTATTTCGCTTATTTCGGTACTACAAGCTCAACAAAAAAGCTCGTAACACCGAGATTTGACCTTACTACTCATACGGGTGTATCAATAAATTTTGATTACTTCGTGGGCGCCCGTAAGGTTGGTCCGACGACTTGGACTGATGTACTGAAAGTATATTATAAAACCAGCTTAGCCGGCTCATGGGTTCAGCTCGGAAGCACCTATACCGGAGTCACAACCAACAGCACATGGATGAATGCGACAATTAATGTCAGCGATGCTGTCAGAACCAACGATTTCTATTTTGCATTCGAAGCAGTTGAAGGTTCTACAATAGGTTACGGCGTAAGTGTTGATGATATCGTGATTAACGGAACAGCAGCAGGTGTTCCGGGCGTTCCTACGCTTATTTCACCTGCAAATGCAAGTTCAACTTCTGACCTGACACCAACATTCGACTGGAACGATGTGTCAGGAGCTACTTCATACACTATTCAAATTGACGATGCAGCCGCTTTCACATCGGTTAATTACACAAATTCTCCAGCAACAAGCACTTATACACCAGGCGCAAATTTGCCGGTTGGAACATGGTACTGGAGAGTACTTGCTACTAATACTTACGGATCAAGTTCATATACTTCAGGATGGTCAGTAGTACTCGGTAATCCGCCCGCTGCCCCAACTCTTGCTCTGCCTGCGAACGGAAGTTCAACAACCGATCTGACACCTACATTCGACTGGAATGATGTCAGCGGAGCTACTTCATATACTATTCAAATAGACAATGATGTTGCCTTCGGCTCTGTTGATTACACAAATTCTCCGGCAACAAGCACTTATACACCCGGTGCTAACCTGGCTACAGGAACATGGTACTGGAGAGTATTGGCAACAAACGCATTCGGGTCGAGTTCATACACTTCAGGCTGGTCGGTAATACTCGGATCAGTTCCGGCAGCTCCTTCATTGGCTGCTCCAACTGACGCCTCTACATTGTATATCCTGAAACCTGTTTTTGACTGGAATGACGTTTCTGGAGCTACTTCGTACACAATTCTTGTGGACAACAATTCTGATTTCAGCTCTGCAGAGATCAACCAGTCGCCGTCAGTAAGTACATATACACCGGCAGCCGACATGGCTCTCGGAACTTATTATTGGAAAGTGCTTTCGACAAACAGCTTCGGTTCAAGCTCGTATTCCGGCACATGGAGCGTAATTCTTGCTCCGCTAACAGCTCCGGTCAATGTTTTAACAAGTGTCGCAGGAACTGATCTTACTGTTTCATGGGATGCAGTTTCAGGAGCTACAACTTACGATGTTTATTCTGCAACTGAGCCTTACGGTACTTATACATTAGTTACTAATGTCGCTACTAACTCGTATGTGACAACCACTGCATCAGCAAGATTGTTCTGGTATGTTGTAGCTAAAAACTAATCAGAAAAATTAACTTAACAAAAAAGTCCCGGTTTTTTCCGGGACTTTTTTGTTTTTATTGTGGCTTTTTAAAATAAAATAATTTATTTTGTGATATATAACTACGATCAGGTGTTTTCCGCATGAATGATTTCCAAAATAAATATCCTTCCGAACATCTGCTTAAGATTATACAAAGCTCTCATGACGCCTTTATAGTTTCTGATCACGATATGAAAATAGTTTATTCTAATAAAACTGCTCAGAATATTTTTGGTTACACAGAGAAAGAAATGGAAGGACTGAGCATTCTTGAACTTATGCCTGAAGACAGACGGAAAAATTATGCCAATGACATCGAATCGGCACTGAAAGGTGAGATTGTTACAAATGTAAATACCGACATTGACCTGTTCGGGCAGAGAAAAAATGGAAAAGCATTTCCTATTGAGCTGACATACACTTATTACATATTCGATAATAAAAACTATTTCGTATCCCAAATAAGAGACATCTCCGAAAAAAAAGACCGCGAAAAAGAGCTGAATACATTAACAACAGCTTTGAGAGTATTAACTGAAGTTAACAGACTTATTGTTGATTCAAATGACGAGGCTGAATACCTGGCAAATATCTGCAATGCTATTACTGACATAGGTAAATTTCCCAGATCCGCTGCGTCTCTCATAAAGAATGCTGCGGGCGGAGATAAATTGATATGCAACTTAGCCTTTTCGGGCTATAAGGCTCTCTGTCCTCCCGAAAAAATGCTTTTATCTGAAGCACATCTCGAAAGTCTTACGGCAATTGTAATAAACGAAAAAAGAACTGAAGTATGCAATGATATTATCGGCAGAAATTTATGGAAATACTGGGTGGACGATCCTTCTAAAATCGAATTCGAGTCAACCATAGCAGTTCCGATCATTATGAAAAACAGTGTTGAAGGCATCTTAAGAGTTTTTTCCAAAGATCCTTTTTATTTTACTGAGGAGAAAGTTCTGCTGCTTGAAGACCTTGCTAAGGATAT
Organism: Candidatus Delongbacteria bacterium; assembly: GCA_003477045.1. Lineage (GTDB taxonomy): Bacteria > UBA4055 > UBA4055 > UBA4055 > UBA4055 > UBA12480. The sequence goes on along the minus strand of DMTS01000034.1, from coordinate 35,986 downwards.
TTCTCGCGGAATAACTGTCTTAAGAGAAAGAAAAGAACTTGAAACGACAACCCTTGCGCTTAATGTGATTACCGAGGCGAACAGAATTTTAACAGGAGCGCGGAATGAACAGCAGTATTTAAACGATATATGCAAGATAATTGCTGACACCGGCGGATTTGTACGGGCAGCAATTCATACCGTCGAAAATATTAAAAACGAAGACAAAATTGTCAGTGTCGGGGGCTGTGTAGGCTTCGAAGAAAATGAAAGAAATAAACTGGAAACTTTCATACTCTCTAAAATAAAGAACTCGGGCAGTCCTACTATTATAGCCTTAAGGGAAAAGAAGGTTAATATTTGCGAAAATATTTCAGCAAGGGGACTCTGGAAATACTGGGTCGATAAACCTGAGAAATTGGATTTTGAGTCAACCGTTGCAGTTCCTGTAATTTCTAACGATGATATAATAGCTTTGATCAGAATTTATTCAAAAGAACCGTTCTACTTTACAGAAGAAAAATTGAAACTATTAGAAGAACTCTCAAAAGACATTGCCCATGGCCTTAGTTACATTAGAGCAAAAGCAGAAAATATAAATTCAGAAAATAAGTACAGAACTCTCTTTGAGAACAGCAGCGATGGAGTTTATCTGGCCGATGCGGAAACCGGAATAATATTTGACGCGAACACAAAAGCGGCTGATCTGATCGGATTGCCTGCGGAACGGCTAATCGGCTTAAAATATAGAGAAATACATCCTTCAGGTGCCGGAAATGTTTATGATAATGTAATAGAAGACTTATTAATAAACGGACGCGATTCTTCTTCGGGTGAAGCTTTTATAAGGTCATTAAGCGCCAAAGGAAAAGCAATTCCTGTTCAGATAAGCGCAAACATTTTCTACTTGAACGGGAAAAAGATTATCCAGAACATCTTCCGCGACATTTCTCGGTTTAAAGCTCAAGAAGAAAATCTGCGCACGGTTCAGAAGATGGAGGCCCTCGGAACTTTATCTGGCGGAATTGCGCATGACATTAATAATATCCTCTCGCCTGTAATCGGATTCACTCAACTGGCAATTCTTGAATTCGAAGATAAAGAAAAGCAGAATAACTACCTGAATGAAGTACTTACAGCTGCTAACAGGGCAAAGGAGTTGGTCAGCCAGATCCTGACTTTCTGCAGAAAAAGCGAAACCGACAAAAAACAGCACAAGATACAGAACATAATGAGAGAAGTAATAAAACTCATCTCAATATCACTCCCGCCGAATGTTGAACTGCATACGGTTATTGATGACAGCTGCGAACCGATCCTGTGCGATCCTGTGCAAATATATCAGGTGGTAATAAATCTCTGCACCAATGCCTATCAGGCTATGAAGGATACCGGAGGTGTTTTAAAAGTCTGTCTTGTAAGAAAGGGTTCTCCAGAAATAAAAATAGAATCGTCAGAAAAACTGCCATTCGAAAATTATATATGCCTGATCGTTTCCGATACGGGCTGCGGAATGACAAAAACAACATTTAACAGGATCTTTGAGCCTTATTTTACTACAAAACCCAAAGAAGAGGGTACGGGCTTAGGACTATCTGTCGTTTCAGGTATAGTAAAGGAACACGGCGGGGAAATTTATGTGAGGACTTACCCGAAAGAGGGTACATATTTTAAAATTTCTTTCCCAACAGTCAGCTTTTTTGCGGAAAATAAAAAGTTTGATTATGGAATACCTTCTGAATCTAAATCTTTGAATATTCTTGTTGTTGACGATGAACTTCAGATAACATTTATGCTCAAACACATGCTTGGAGAACTCGGATATTCAAGCGAAACATATAACGACTCTGAATCAGCTTATAATGCTTTTAAAAATGATCCGTTAAAATATGACATGGTAATTACAGATCAGACAATGCCGAAGCTATTGGGAACTGAGTTATCCCGGAAAATCCTTGAAATAAGACCTGATATGCCGATAATACTAAATACTGGTTACAGTCCTGTTGCTTCAAAGAGCGAAGCAAAAAAGATCGGAATAAAAGAATTTATGATGAAACCTATTACGATTTCAGAGCTGTCTGTCGCTATTGATAATGCTCTTAAAAAATCTGAAATATCAAATTGAAAAATAAATAATGCATAAGGAACAGAAATGAACGAAAAAATCAGAAAAGAGATCACGACAAACATTGACAAGCTTATAACCAAAAAAGCTGAGTATGTCGATGTCAGATTGCTGACGGACGATAATTCCGAATCCATCATGCTTTACGACGGTAATCTGGAAGACAATGACACGACTTTTGAAAACGGGCTTGGGGTCAGAACACTTTACAAAGGTGCGTGGGGATTTGCGGCAACGAGCAACCTCTCCAAACTTCAGGAATGTTTTGAGCTTTCATATCTTAATGCAAAGGCTGCTTCCGAGCTTGTAAATGTACCTTTATCAATGGGTAAACAGAAAGGTCATACAGGCTCATATAAGTCTCCGGTAAAAAAGGATCCTTTCACTGTCAGCCTGAAAGATAAAATCGATTTTTTGAAGAAGATCGATGATAAACTTAAAGAGAAATGGATATCTAAAAGATATATCGCTGCAACTTTTCAGAAAAAGAATCAGTTCTTATTCAACAGCGAAGGCACTTTTATTGACCGTCAGCTTACCGATATTTTCGCTTCTATGATGGTAATGGGGATAGATAATGAAGGTCAGATGCAGAGAAGAAGTCATGAATTGTTCACGAACGGCGGAGGAACAAGAGGCTGGGAAATGCTGATTGATCCTAAACTTTTCAGTTCGCATTCAAAGAGAATCAAAGACGAACTCTCAGCGCTTCTGAAGGCTGAATCTCTGGATTACAAAAAAAGATCCGTTATCCTTCTTCCCGGTCAGGGCTGGCTTCAGGTTCACGAAACCATCGGACACCCGCTTGAACTTGACAGGATATTGGGATATGAATTATCTTATGCCGGAGGATCATTTGTTACTCTGGATTCATTCGGCAAGCTTCAGTACGGCAGTAAAAAACTGAATGTCAGCGCTTACGGAGGATTTCCTAATTCACCCGGCTCGTTCGGATTTGATGATGAAGGCAGCCCAGAAAGAGATTATCTGATGATCGATAAAGGAAAGCTGGTTAATTGCCTCACTTCAAGAGCAATGATAAATGAAGCCAATGAAAAAGCAGGCAGAAAAATATTCAAAGAAAGCGGCGGTGCGGCAAGATCTACAGCTTTCTACAGAGCGCCGATCGACAGGATGACAAATGTTAATATCCTGCCCGGAAATGACGGTACTCTCGAAGATATTATAAAAAATACTGAAGACGGTATCATAGTTGATAACCCTACTTCATGGTCGATCGGCTCGAACAGAGAGCATTTCCATTTCGGCTGCGAAATTGCTTGGGAAGTTAAAAAAGGAAAAAGAACGAAGATCCTTAAAAATCCTACCTACCAGGGACATACTGTTGAATTCTACAATTCATTATCAGCCGTGGGAGATAAATCCACATGGCAGGTGGGACAGGTTGATTCATGCGGAAAAGGCGAACCTAATCAGGTAATGGAGCTTGGACATGGCGTACCTGTGATCAAATTTGACAATGTAATAACCGGCGAGAGGAAATAATCATGATAGATAAAAAAATAAAAAATATACTTCATGCTGTAAAGACTGAAGCTGAAAAGAAGAAAGTTAACGCAACTATATCATATCACAGAGAAAAAAGCCATTTGATGCGCATCGGTAATAACTCTGTTTCTTTGAACACTTATGAAGATCTGACAAGGCTGGATGTAAAAGTGACTATCGGAAGAAAGCAGGGAACACATACTCAGATGGGAGATATTTCGTCTGAAGCTTATGCAATGAAAGCCCTGAATATCGCGATAGAAAAAACTAAAAATTCGATTGATCTTGATTTTGATCCCATCCCCGATTATATCGAAGAAAACTTTTCTGAGAGCGGGCAATACGACAGTAAGCTGGAAACTCTCGAACCTTCATTCAAGCAGAAAGCATATTCAAAAATAATCGGAACTTTCGGGTCTGAATATAATTTCTCGGGATCATGGTCAAGCGGAAGCACAGAGAATTTTATCGTGACTACAAAAAGCAAATTCGATGCTTATCACCTCTCTTCTGATCAGAATTTCAGCATCGTTCTAAAGCATCCTGAGAAAAAATGGGAACTGATCTCAACTCAGACTGGCTGGAAAAAATCCGATTTCAAAGCTGCTAAAACTATAAGTGAATTCAAAAAACTTCTTTCCGTATATGAGAAAAATAAGGGCTTTAAAGTTAAGCCCGGTAAATTCACTGTAGTCCTTGGGCCTGCGGCTATTGCCGAAGTTCTGGAAATGGCTTTATGGACAGGCTTTTACGGCAGAATTTATGAAGAAAAAAGAGGCTGGACATCAAAGAATAAGATCGGAGATAAAGTCCTTGGAGCAAATATTTCGATAATCGACGATCCGGAGAACAAAGATACATTCATGTTCGGCTTTGATTTCAGTGGGAAAAAGAGAAAGAAATTCATTATGTGCGACAATGGAAAACTTAAGAACATAATGTATGACTCACAGACTGCGGCGATGTATAAGAAAATACCGACGGGGCATAATATAGGAGGAATGAGTGTTTCATTACAGACCGGTCTTGGAGATGCATCCATCCTTAAAGCTGTGAAAGATCTTGGAACAGTTCTATATATTCCTGCCCTTCATTATATAAATTTACCAAATCAGAGTAAAGGCATTTTCACGGGAAGTTCAAGATTTAATGCGGTTCTTGTAAAGAACGGAAAGATAATAAGCCCGATCTTTTCTACAAGGATCACCGACACTTTCCAGAGCGTTTTCGGGAATGTAAAAATAATTTCGAAAGATTCAGTCTCTGTAAACCTTTCAAACACTTACGGAAGAAGAAGCCCTGTAGCGGCGTCAGTTCCGTCTTATATTGTAACTGAAGGGATAAAAATTACCGACTGCGCAGATTCATTCTAAAATGAAAAGGGCGGTTTTAAACCGCCCTTTCTTTTACTTCACAACAAGATTTACCATCTTACCGGTCTTTGAACTTATAATTATTGTTTTTACAAGCTGTTTGCCATCCGTGAACTGCTTAGTTTTGCCGTCCGCAAAAACAAGGTCTTTAACCTGTTCGTCTGAAATATCAACCTGCGCGGTAATGTTCGATCTTACCTTGCCGTTCACCTGAACAGTTATGATCTGAGTATTTTTGACCAGAGCACTTTCATCGAATTCAGGCCAGCTCTCGTTGAACACGGATCCCTTTTTCCCTATCGATTCCCAAAGCTCTTCAGTTAAATGCGGAGCAAATGGCGCAAACAGTAATAAGAATTTTTCAATAAATACATTAAAATAACTCTGATCGAACCTTTTACCGTCTCCGATGTAAACATAAGCTTCGTTTACTAATTCCATCAGCCTTGCGATCGCAGTATTAAAGTAATAATCTTCAAGATTTCTGCCTATTTCGTTAATGGCGTTATTCAGCATGTAGTTCAATTGCTCGTTAATTGTTGAATCTGCCGAATTACCCTGTTTATAATTTTCTTTTATTAGCCTATATACCCTCGAAGCAAAACGGTCAATACCGCTGATACCGTCATCAGACCAGTCGCCGCCGTCTCTATAATTACCCATGAACATAATATACATTCTGACGACATCAATCCCGTAGGCTTTAATTAATGGATCTGCCGGAAGAGCATTTCCCTTTGATTTCGACATTTTTGCGCCGTTCCGCGTGATAAGTCCCTGGTGTATCAGTTTAGTATAGGGCTCATAAAATCCTAAATATCCCAGATCATATAAAGCTTTAGTAATAAATCTGGAGTAAATTAAATGACCTGTTGCATGTTCCGAACCGCCGACATAGCAGTCAACAGGCAGCCAGCGGTCGATCTGCTCTCTGTCAAAAGGTTTTGTTTTATCTTTGGGATTAAAATATCTTAAATAATACCAGCTTGAGCAGACGAAAGTATCCATAGTCTCGACTTCCCTTTCAGCTTTTCCGCCGCAGCTCGGGCAGGTAGTCTTGACGAAATAATCCAGAGTTGCCAGAGGAGCTTTACCCTTAGGGCGGTAATCGATGTTTTCATCCAGAGGTAATACTACAGGAAGATCTTTTTCCGCGACCGGAACTGTTCCGCATTTTGGGCAGTAAACTATTGGAATAGGAGTTCCCCAGTATCTTTGTCTTGAGAAATTCCAGTCTCTTAACCGGAATGTAACATGCCCTTTTCCCTTTTGTTCTTTCTCAAGTTTAGCAATCACAGCTTTAATGCCTGAATCGCTCTGCATATCCGTGAATTCGGCACTGTTCATCATTATTCCGACATCTTCAAAAGCATTTTGCATCGTATCTGAATTCAGCTCAGAATCCTTCGGTTTTATCACTACCCTGACGGGCAAGTTGAATTTTTTTGCGAACTGAAAATCTCTTTCATCATGCGCAGGAACAGCCATCACACAGCCCGTTCCGTATGATACGAGCACATAATCGCTGATCCAAATAGGAACATTCTCGCCATTAACAGGATTTACCGCATAACTTCCGGTAAAAACTCCTGTCTTCTCTCTTACAGTAGATTGCCTGTCTATCTCGGATAATGATTTTATTGATTCCCGATAGCTTTTTACTTCATTTTTATATTGAGGCTTAGTTATTCTATCTACAAGTTCATGCTCCGGTGCGATCGTACAATAGGTTACTCCGTAAAGTGTATCCGGGCGGGTAGTAAAAACCTCAAAATGTTCGTCACTCCCGGCTATCTGAAACTTTACGATAGCGCCTTCGCTTCTCCCAATCCAATATTTCTGCATCAGCTTTGTTTTCTCAGGAAAATCAACTTTTTCAAGATCGTCCAGCAGCCTCTGCGCATAATCCGTTATTTTAAAGAACCAGCTTTTGATCATTTTCTTTTCGATCACTGTGCTGCAACGGTCGTGCTTACTTTCGGAATCAACGTCTGCATTTGCTACCACAGTACAGCATGTCGGGCAATAATTGGCCATAGCTTCTTTTTGATATACCAATCCTTTTTTATATAATTGTAAAAATATCCACTGTGACCACATATAATATTCCGGTTCCTGCGTGTTCACGACGAAATCATAATCATACATGGCGCCGATATTTCCGAACTGCTCATTGAAGATACGAATATTTTCTTTATTTGATACCGCAGGGTGAATTCCTGTTTTAATTGCATAATTTTCTGCGGGCAATCCTAATGCATCATACCCCACAGGCTGAAACACGTTGAATCCCCTCATTCGTTTGTAGCGGGCGTGCGTATCCATTGGTCCGTAGTTAGACCAGTGACCGATGTGCATTCTGTCGCCTGAAGGATAGGGGAACATAAATAGATTATAATATTTCGGTTTTGAACTTTCGGGGTCAAATTTATAAATTTTCTTTTCTTCCCAGTATTTTCTCCACTTCTGCTCAATTTCTCTAAACGGGTATGACATTTTTCCCTCCGATGTTACTTAAATTTCAAGATGCTAAAAATAAGAATATTTCTTTTTATAGTAAAGTTATTTTAAACAAAAAAAAAGTCCGGAACCAAGTCCGGACTTTTTCTGATTAAGAGATAAAATTACTTGATCAGCATCATTTTCTTGGTCTGATTTACACCAGCTGCTTTTAGATTGTAGTAGTAAACACCGCTGACAAGTCTTGAAGCGTCAAATGATACTTTGTGCGAACCTTTTACCATCTCGCCGTTAACAAGGTTAGCAACTTCTCTTCCCATTACATCGTAAACGACCAATGATACTTTAGCGTCGTTTGCGAGGTTAAAGTTAATAGTTGTTGTCGGGTTGAACGGGTTAGGATAGTTCTGCTGTAACTCGGTAGCCATCGGAACTGATTCGTCTTCTATTCCGGTATAAATACCGTTAAGAACTGCTCTGAACTCCCAGTTGTCGTTAGGCACTTGTGACCATTCCCAAGCACTTGTTCCTGAGTTCCATACGCCGTCATAAGATCTTCCGTAAGCTGAGTCAGCGCTCATAGTTGCTCTTTCCATAGTCATATAAATAATATCGCTGGTACCGCTTGGAGCCGCAACTCCGACCCAGAAATCGCCAGAAACGTTAAGATCGTAAGATCTCATGTCAACTCTTGTCATAGCCAAACCTTCAGAAGTTACAATGAATGGAGCAACAAGTTCCGTTCCGGGAACTCCTGCATTATCATCCCATACATGGACTTCCATATCTCCGGAAATATGTGTAGTATCTTCATAGGTTCTTAACAGTAAGTATGAAAGCTTACCTGTCATAATAGTTTTGGATTCGTCGCTTCCGGGAACAGTAACTCTGACAGCTTTAGCTTCTCCATCTTCAACTGTCATGTAATAGTCAACATAACCGGAGTCATAAATCATGTGATCACCTGCAATGTAGCTGTAATACGGGCTGTACGCTTCGTTCATCTGAGCAGATCCGTCCATTGCGTAGATCCTGTATTCTACCTGAGATCCTGCAGCCTGAGTTGGAATAGTGAATTCATAGAAATTACCTGAAGTATTTGATGCAGTTACCGACTGCTCGGCTCCGCCGTCAACTGTGTAATATACAATTGCGCTTGCAACACCTGAGAAATCAATTATTTCTATTGCGTCCGTATAATCTCCGAAAACACCTTCATAGTATTTAGGCCCGTAAGGTTCTGTTATGAGAGTAGGAGCACCGTGGTCAACATTATAAGTAGATATGATCAGGTCATCAATGTACATACCGTTTGCTTCGTATCCGCCGTCAGATTCGAATAGGAATCTGAAAGTAACATTGCTCATTCCTGCAAAAGCGTTCATAGGAATAACTTCCTGATGCCAGCCGACTCCTTCCATACTGTAAGTCTGCAGCCTGATCCAAGTGGTTCCGCCATCCATAGAACCTTCAAAATACATATAATCGAAATCTTCTTCAATGTCGTATTTTGTCCAGAATGATATCTCCGCTCCGGGATAAGCAGTGAAATCCATAGGAGTTGCCCACTGAGCGTAAGAATCAACCTCGTCTGCGTTATAATCTCCGCCGGGGCTTTCAGTAAGGGCGTGATCAAATGAAGAATATTCGCCTTCAGCTACAATAGCCCAGTTTCCTGTCAGTGTCCAATTGCCTGCTCCGAATTCGAAATCTTCTATATAGCTGTCCTGACCGTCCATCCATTTTACTGTAAATACACTGCTGTATGAAACATTATCCTCAACATCTCTCATTCCGAAATAAACCTGTCCGTCCAGTAATTCAGCTGTTTCTGCCGCTATTGTACCGGTGTAGGTATAATCGTGGATCTTTGCCGGATCCATAACAAATGGCGTCCATGTAGTTCCGCCGTCTTTTGAGAAGAAACCAGAACACGAAGTTATAGCAGATTCATCGCTGAAAGACACTTCGAGGTTCATCGGATTGTTTATATATGCCATTGTTCCTTTTACATAGTTGAATACAGGCGCGTCAGTATCCAGAACAAAGTCAATTCTGTATTCTGTTGGATCAATATTTACGATCCCGCCGATATCCGTCATATCAAATGTAATATAACCGCTGTCAACAGCCGCAAGCTGAGGAATAACTGCTGTCCAGACTTCGTCTCCGCCTTTTGCTTTTACAAAAGGAAGATCAACTACTGTTATTCCTTCATCAAATGAGTAGTGACCTAAAACTGACTGAACTCCGGAAATATCGTTAACAGTAACTGAAACAGGCATGTCGTTGTTTAGGAAAGCTCCCACAACTGGATATAGGGCTTCGTTTCCTACAAGGTCAACAACAGTCGGGCCTTCGTAGTCATATAATACTTCAACATCATCGATGTACCAATTATCAGCGTCATTCCCTACATAGTGGAATCCGATATATATGTCTTGGCCTACATAAGCACTTAAAGACACATAAATTTTCTCCCATACATTTGCCGCTGTAGGAGTTTCTTCGTAAATTGTTGTCCAAGTCGTCATATCGGTAGAAACAACTACTTCATGTACATCATAGTAAGAAGTGTACACATTGTTCTGCCAAAATGTTAAAGTGCTTGAATTGGTTGCAGGAATGCTGATCAACGGCGTAATCAAATAGTCATCTTGCGGGCTTGCAACATATTTATGTGCCGCAGAATAATTTCCTGAATGAACCTGATGTATTACAGGATCTGAGTCATCTAAGTGAACAAATCCTGCGCCTGTGTAGTCAGTTGACCATCCGACAGGCGGGAAATTACCTTCAAATCCCTGAGTTAAAAGAGGGTTGTCGATTGACCAGCTTAACGAAAACGGAGTTGATTCCGTATAATTCCCAAGATCGTCATAAACGAAAATGACTGCTGTGCCTTCTGTTCCGTCAACCTGTCCCGGAATCGTTCCGGCATATTCATAATAATTAGCTTTAGCCGGAGTAATATCAAAGTTTAACCAGGTAACTCCAGCGTCAACTGAATAAGCTCCTGTAACCGTTGTAATTGAACCCTCATCGGTCATAGCCATAACTAAATTAGCATCATAATCCATGAAAGCCTCTGTGCCGTAGATCGTTCTGACTGAAGGACCGCTTATATCGATACCTGTATATTGCTCGAGTCCAATAGCCATTCTGAGATTATACACTCCTATTCCTGCTCCCCACGCTCCCGGATAACCCAAATATGAGTGCCCGTAAACTCCTGTTCCCGCGTCATAAATTATACGGGGATAACCCTTTCCATCCGCCTCTGTTAATGGAATATGAACAATGTAAAAATCGTCATTAAGAATTAATGGAGCTGTGGGTTGAACGATTTCCCACCCTGCAATAGTAGTAACAAAATCGTCTGATGTCCAAAGAACCGTTACTCCGTCTCTGTCATAAATTTTGTAAGACGAAGTCTTTCCGATGTCGTTAAGATAAGACTGAACCCCGCCGAAATTAACCGGATAGGACAAACCGAAGTCTTCTACATTTACATATGTAGCTCTTTGTTTTACACCACTGTAAATATAAGCTGAAGCTCCCGAGTAGGTGTAATATGCAGTATCTTTACTGGCCAGACTCATATTAGCATGATCTGTAACCCTTTCTGCACCGGTTGGAAACCAGTCAGTAGCAAACGCGCCGGCCATTAAGATAGCCAACAGCATTGTTATCATCTTCTTCATTTCTTTGCCTCCATTTAGTTTTAACTATTTCACTCTGAGCGTTATAATGTATTTAGTAATTTATACAATAAAACCCCATAAGTCAAATAAAAAAGCCCGAAAAATCGGGCTTTTTTATTGATTTAATTTCGGAAAATTACTTGATTAGCATCATTTTTTTGGTCTGGTTTAATTCACCGGCTTTTAAGTTATAATAGTAAACACCGCTGACGAGTCTTGACGCGTCAAATGATACTTTGTGAGAACCGCTTGCCATATCTTTATCAACAAGGTTTGCGACTTCTCTACCCATTACATCGTAAACAACAAGTGAAACTTTTGAATCTTTTGCAAGATTGAAGCTTATTGTTGTTGTCGGGTTGAACGGGTTAGGATAATTCTGTTCAAGTGATGTTGATACCGGAACATGCTCATCGCTTTCAATTCCGTTATAATAACCTATCACGGCTCTTATGTGGTAGTTGGTTCCGGAATACAATGCCCAAGACCAGCCTCCTACGACAGCAGCTCCGTCAAATGATCTGCTGTATGGAGTAGTTCCTGCTTCGCTTGGAGTTTCCATTGTTGTATAAACTATATCAGTCGTAGCTTCAAATCCGACCCAGAAATCTCCGGTAACCACGATGTTATATGGTCTCAGATCAATTCTTGTCATGGCTGAAGTGTTTTCTGACGAGCAGTCCGATTCAACTACGAAAGGCGTAATTATATCTGTGCCCGGCACGCCAGCGTTATCATCCCATATGTGGAACAACATCGGCGCTGAGAAATGATCGAGATCCTGATAATTTCTTATCAGTCCGTATGCGACCTGCTGAGGATTTGCGTCAGGAAGGCTGATCCTTACGGCTCTGGCGTCTCCTGCGTCACAAGTTGTATAATAGCTTACTATTCCAGAATCGTAGATCCTGTGATCTCCTGCAAGATATTCGTAATATGGCGAATAGTCCGCATTTTTATATTCGGTCGTGTCTTCAGCCCAGTATCTGTAAGAAACTAATCTGCCTGCTTCCTGCTGAGGAATCGTTATCTGATACAGACTGTCAACAGTGTTGACTGCTGTAACATATTGTTCACCTGCTATTCCTTCAACTGTATAAAATGCGCCGACTTCATTTACGCCTGTTGCATCTGTAACAACGATTGTGTCAGTGTAATCTCCCAAAGTTCCTTCAAAGAATTCAGGTGCGTAAGGGTCTGATACGATCGTTGGAGCACCGTAGTCTTTGTTATAAGACCTTAGTTCAATGTCATCAATATACATACCGTTGTAGTTCAAGCCTTCGTCAGCTTTCATCTGGAATCTGAAAGTTACCAGAGGCGATCCGGCTACAGCATCAAGAGGTATCTGAACTTTATTCCATCCGACCCCCACTCCGTTCCAAGTTTTTAATCTGATCCAGTTGTAACCGCCGTTATCTGAAACATCAAAATACATATAGTCAAATCCTGCTTCGAGGTCATATTTAACCCAGAATGATATTGATGCAGCCTTAACTGTCGTCCAGTCCATTGGATTTGCCCACATAGCATAAGAAACGGTATTATTAGAATAGTTAGCATTGACACTTTCGGTTAATGAATGAGTTCCTGAGATTGAAGGCTCTTCTTCGATACCCCACAAGCCATTGACCGTCCAATTGCTGATGTCCCCTTCGAAATCTTCATTTACTTCTACTTGACCGTCAAGCCATTTCACTGTGTATTGTCCTGTAGTAAGTTTGTTGCCTGCGGCGTCAGTAACTTCAAAATAAACTCTTCCGTTAAAGAAGACTTCTTCATATAGCCCGCCTGCATTAACTGCTGTATATGGTATTGTTCCGCCATAAACATACTCGTGGGTTTTTGAAGGTGTCAGTGTGAATTCGTATGGGGCGGTAGCGTAGTAATCTTTAGAGAAATAACCTACGCAGCTTGCGATAGCTGATTCATCAAAGAAAGCAAGCTCTAGGTTCATATCGGTGTAAATAAATGTTTCGTTACCGATCAGATATTTAACTACAGCAACTTCATTATCTGCAACAAATTCAATAGGATAGTCGGCAGTTGTTGTTACTAAGTCGCCTATATCGGTAAGGGTAAAGTTTATTGTTCCTGCAGCTTCAGCAGCTTGAGCAGGAATTGTACCTGTCCATACTTCCTCTACATTCTTAGCTTTAGTGAAAATAGCGTCTGCTACAGATCCGCCGATGTCATAATGACCTACAACGGATTTAATTCCGGAAAGGTCTGTAATATTAAGAGTCAAAGTCATGTCATTGTTCAGGAATGCGCCGATCACTGGAAGCAGTGCTTCATTGCCTTTAATGTCCGCGATCTCAGGACCTTCGTAATCATAAAGAAGTTCAACATTGTCAATATACCACTGGTTATTGTAGTCCCCTACNNTCCACGGCGGAGTATATATCTGAGTCCAGTTAACCATATCTGTCGAAACGCTGACTTCGCAGAAATTATAGTAGTCTGTCCAGTATGAAGTATGCCAAAACGACAGTGTGCATGCATTTTCAGCAGGTAAAGTTAACGGTGGCGTGATCATCCAGTCGTCCTGAGCGCCGCTGTCATCCCAGTGAACTGCAGAATAGACTCCTTCGTAAACGAATCCGCCATCTGCTAGATCGCCTCTTGTGAATCCCGCTCCTACAGTGTCTAATGTCCATCCGTCCGGCGGGAATACAGGTCCTTCAAATCCTTCTTCGAACATAGGTATATCCATTGACCAATTGATCGGGTATTCAGCTGACCATGCAGAGTTGGCCTGATCGTCTGTCAGATTAAATCTTACCAGACCTGTTGTGCCGCCTGCCTGACCAGGAATAGTTCCTGTAAAAGTGTAAGCACCTTTTGTTAGTTGATTCATATTGAAATCAACCCAGCCTGCTCCGATGTCGTACTGAGCCTGCATAGGAGATACTACTGCGTTCTGTTCGTGAACCGTTATCGAAATATCCATGTCTCTAAGCATGAACACTTCCGTTCCGCTGATCTCTCTCAGTGTCGGAGCCAGGATATCTGTTCCTGCATAAGGAGAAAGCTGAACATATGCGAACATTTCGTAGTAATCCGTTCCGTCCGTAAAAGGGCTCCATGAACCGTCATTCTGTTTAAGATAAGTATGTGTAGCGCTCGGGTCAGTTCCCAGTTCAACTCCTGAAAACACTTTTGGATTTCCGGTAGCATCAGGAACGACGGCTACCCAGAAATCATCCTGGATCATGATAGGGATATCAAGAAAAACATCATTGTCATAGGCGATTGACACGACAGGGTCTGACTGCCACAACAAAGTAACTCCGTCCTTGTCGTAAATTTTGTAGCTGAATGTATAGTTCGTATCAGCGTCGTCAAGATATACGCTGACACCGTGAATGTTCATCGGATACGATAGTCCGAAATCTCCTACATCATAAAATGTACCCCTTTCTTTAGCGATCGGGTTCCAGATATAACCGCTTGTTCCGACAACATAAGTGTTCCATGTTGTATCTTTGCTTGCCGAATGTGTTTTCAGATCGGTAACAAAATCCTGTTTTGTGTACCATTCTGCCGCAAATAAGCCCGTAGCGAGAATAGCTAAGGCCAACAGCAACAATTTTTTCATGTTTCCTCCCAGATAATTTTCTTTAGTTATTTCAATTCGCTTCTATAAAACAAAGCACTCCCGTACATCCTTTGGGGGTGTCAAAGAATTTAACTATATAATGTAATTATGTCAAACAAAAAAAAAATGTTTTTTATTATTCAAAAACAGAATTCGGATCAAGACCGTTCTTAAGTTTTCTATATATGTCATTTTCCGCAAACTGCCGGGTCTTTTGAGTTACATTATCCAGATGTTCAAATTTGAAAAAATTATCGTCCGAAGGCATCAGTCTTATCATCAATGATGTGACTATTCCGAACTTTCCAGAACTGCCAGTCATGAATTTTACAAGGTCGTAGCCGGCTACATTTTTAAGCGTTTTACACCCGAATTTCATTAAAGTACCATCCGGAGCATAGAATTCTATTCCAGTGAAATAGTTTGAAACTGACGAATCCGGCTTTAACGAACAAAATATTCCCCCTGCCGTCCGTTTGGCTCCGATACTTTCAGCCGCGATCGGGAAATAAAGTTCCTGTCCGGCGAGGCTTGTAAACACCTGTTTCCATATGCATCCGGCCTGAAGCTCAATGAACATATTGCTTCTGTCAATTTCAATTATTTTATTTAGACGCTGAGTTGAAAGAAAGACCGTATTATCAGGCGGCCTGAACCCCGAACCGAAGGATGTTCCGCTGCCGATCGGTATCAGCTTTATACCGAACCTGTTCGAANNCGAAATCTTTATTATCGATCCTAGGGTATTTATATCGTCGGGATAAATTATGAACGAATCGCCGACAGCCTCGTAATTTTTGTGTTCAAGTATCGATATGAGCTTATTTTTATTCTGTCCTGATATCATTTTATTTTTCGGAGCAGATTTCTTATTTCCGAAAATTTAGTCTTGATCTCTGAGTATCTTTCTTTAGAAATGTGTACCTCAGGCCGATTCGATTCTTCGACTGCTTTTTTAAAAACTTCGAAACCCTCGTCAGGTTTCCAGTTCTGTAGCTGAATTCTTGCATCTCTGATCGATCTTTTATCATCTTTGAGCAATGTCTTTATTTTGAAGATAGTTTGAATATCGCATATATCGAACTTGCGCTTGGATGTCCCTGTCCTTTTTGAAGGTTTAAGCATCTGAAACTGCTTTTCCCAGTATCTGATCGTGGAAGGATTAATATTGAGCAAAGAGGAAACTTCCCCTATTGTGTAATACAGCCTCTCTTTAATTAAGTCCAAGTTTATTCTCCAAATCTTAACGGATTGTTCACTTAACTATTGCAATATATGTACTCGGGTCTCGAATGTCAATATTTCTTTCAGCTTTTTTGCCCTGAAAATCCTTCCGCCAGCCTGTAAATCTTTTCTGCTGATCCGGCAATACTGCCAAGTTCGGTCACTTTGCTTGTATTTATAGCTAATGAATCCCTTAGGGGTCGTAAATTATTAATGAAAACAAGCAGATCAGCCAGCTCTTTTTCTCCGGGTTCGCAGATCCTGCCAACATTAAACTTTTGGCAGTAAAAACCGATATCGCCGACATTTGTAGAAATAACTGGGGTTCCCGCCTGCATAGCTTCCCAAAAAACGACAGGCATGCTCTCGCTTCTTGAGCTTATTACCAGGTAATCTGAAGCTGAAAGGTGCCCGGATATTTCAGCCGCGTTCTTTTCTCCCAGAAAATTGATCTTTTTTATGAAATCGTTTTTTACAACTTCAACTTCAAGCTCTTTCTTTANNCTGATCTTTCATAAATTTTTTCCGATTTAGGAAGTGTTCTGCCTGTGTATAGCAGTTCCGCCTGATAATTCATAAGATTCTTTATTTCGCTTTGATGGTTTATGCTGTTTGAAAAAATACTGCCTGTTCTTGAAAGAATAAATTTTAATACTTGTCTGAAAAATGTTTTCTTTGCGTAAACACTTATATCTGAGCCCAATGCCCATACGGCGGAATTCTCTTTTTTTGAAAATGATAATGACCAAAGGCCTGCAGGAATAACCCAGCATGAAAGGACAAAGTCGTAGTTTTTCTGTTTTAAAGCATTTCTGTATGCCTTTCTCCCGTTACGAATTAGAGAAAGAACTGATAAAATATCCTTGAAAGATGAGAACTTCAGCTTTGCGAACCTTTCATTGCCGCCCCTCCAGCAAAAATATTCTATACTTGCTCCGCTTTCCGATAAAAACTTTTCATCATACTTTCGGTTCATTTTTTGTGTAATAACTTTAACTTCAGCCCCTGCCGAAGTAAGGTGTTTTGAGAGATCAATAAGAAAATTACCCGGAATATCCGCGGGGTCTGAAGGAAAGCAGTGTGTAAGTATTAATATGCTGGGTTTATTGCCCGTCATTTTTCTGTCTGTCGATCCTGCTTTTTAAATTTTCAAGATCAGCTCTGAGGGTTACTACCAGCTCTGCAATAAATCCTGTAACGAATAATTGAACTCCGGCAATTATCAGAGTTGTGAATAGGGTGAAAAGAGGTCTGATCTGCGTTTGAGTAAAAAAGTAATAGAAGGAAAGATAGATCAATCCGAGGATACCTGTACTTGCGGCGAGCGCGCCTATAAGTGAAAAGAACTGCATTGGTTTTTTGCCGAAGACCATATTGAATTTGACTACAAGAACATCTATCAGCGAAATCGGGAACCTCATCAGTCCGAACTTTGATTTTCCGTATTTTCTGGGATGCCACTTTGTTTGAACCTCGGTTATCCTGTACCCTTTATTTGCGGCCATCATTACTATAAACCTGTGCCAGTCCGAACGGAGCTCAAGATCGTCTATCACGCATTTTCTGAATCCTTTTATCCAGTTCATGTCGTGGACATCAACATCAAAAAGCCTGCGTGATACCTTGTTGTAGATTCTCGATGCGAGCATTTTTCCGTCTTTTCTGCCCTGCCGCCAGCCGGTAACAAGATCGTAACCTTCTTTAAGCTTATTCAGAAGTAACGGTATATCTTCTTCTGGATCGCTTTCAAGATCACCGGGAAGAAATAAAACAAATTCTCCCTTACAATTGGGAAAACCCGTCCTCATAGCTTCAGTCAGACCCATATTTCTTCTGTGGTAGAAAGGTCTGATGAAATCAAATTTTTTCAGGCCGTCATTTATTTTGGCTTTTGTAGCGTCGGTCGAGCCGTCATCCACGATAATGACTTCGTAAGTGTTTTCGCTATCGCTGCTTATTATTTTCTGCATCTTTTCGAACAGTGAAGGTATATTCTCCGCTTCGTTATAAGCGGGAATGAATACAGATACCAGGTTTTTAGATTTTTCCATCAGTTTTCCGGATTTTTGCTGATAAGTTAACGATAAAATGAACATAAATCAATATATGAAATGGATAAAAATATGAACAATAACATTGTTTTTAATCAAATAAGGTAATATATTTACAACAATTTTAAGTAAATGGAGGTGTTTTTAAAATGAGAAAAATGATAATGCTGCTGAGCACCGTATGCCTATTCGGACTTTATTCAGCAGACATAAAGATCAAAGAAACAGGTTTGACGGAATACAAACTTTCGTCTGTCAGTTCATACGGTTTTGATATGGAATTCAATCTGGCGGATATTGAATATTCTAATATTTCAACAGAAAAAGGCGAATTTGTTCAGATCAGCTTTGACAGATCAAAATTTTCAAATACGGTCGGTACGCCAAAACTACCCGTTCTAAGAGAACTGATCGAATTTCCCGCTTCTTCAATACCGAAAATTGAAATACTTTCAACTGTGGAAAAAGAATTATTTCTCGGAGATTTCGGGATCTTGGATAAAATTATTCCTGCTCAGCCGAGCTATTCAAAATCAACTCCCCCGAGTGAAATTAAATTTATAATCAATGACCGTTCCTATGAAATAAACAGTTATTCCGAAGAAAATATAGTGAAAATTACTAAAAGCGGTAATGTGAGAGGGTCGGATGTGGGAGTTCTTGAGATCCGTCCTGTGTCCTATAACCCCGTAAGAAATTCTGTGAAAATTATAACAGACCTTAAGATCAGAGTTAATTTCACTTCTGTTAAATCAGATCCTGAAATGACAAAAGCAGCGCATTATTCTCCGTTTTTTGATTATCAGTTCTCTAAGTTCATCAATTACCTTCCTTCAACTTCAAAAGCCGATCTGACCCAATATCCTGTAACATACCTCATAGTAGCAAACGAAATCCTGACCGGAAATGCCAAACTTCAGGAATTTATTGACTGGAAAACAGAAAAAGGCTTTAATGTTATAACACAGTTCTTTCCTTCTACTGCAACTACTTCAACCATTGATACTTGGATAGAGAACCAGTACGCAAGTTTAAGCCCCAAGCCGACGTTTCTTCTTATTATCGGAGATCAGTCGGGGACCTATGTGATCCCGACTGAACAGAACCCGCCTTTGGGATCTGCAGGATCTGTCAGCGTATCAGATCTGCTCTACAGCGTGATAGGAGCAACTTCATCTACGAACAGAATCCCTTCGATATATGTAGGAAGGTTTTCGGTCAACAACCTGACCGATCTTGACGCACAGATAAATAAAACTTTATGGTATGAAAAATACCAGTTCGATACCGGATTGAACCCCGGACAGGATTTTACATATCTTTCCAGAGTTATGGGAGTTTCAGGGGTTGATGCCAGCTATGCGGCCACATATGGTAACCCGCAGATCCGTTATGGAATGAGTTATTACTTTAACGATAATTATAGAATTCCTCTTGACGGTTCAGGAGTGAATATAACCGGAATACCTTACTATTATCCGGCTTCGGCAGGATCAACAGTAGATGCCGCAGTTGTGGCAGAAGTATCAACAGGCGTGGCTTTTTATAACTACACCGCCCACGGATACAACGGAGGTTTTGCCGATCCTAGTTTTACGATTTCCAATGTTGACAACCTCACTAATACAAATGAATATGCGCTGGTTGTCGGGAATTGCTGCCTGACCGGTTCCTTCAGGGATACAGAGTGTTTTGGAGAATCATGGCTGAATGCTCCTAATAAAGGAGCAGTGGGTTATATCGGAGCTTCAATGTCAACATACTGGGACGAAGACCTTGCAATGGGAATAGGCGAAGTTGTCACCGGAGATGTAACTCCCCCTTACACACCCGACGATCAGGGTATGTATGACGGCGTGATGAGAATGGATTATCCTACTCAGGGCGGAATAAGATTTGCGGGACTTCTGGCAGTCGAAGAAGAAAGTACCTCATTTACAAGCGCCTACTGGTCTTCTTATCATCTGTTCGGCGATCCGTCAGTTATGATCTATATGGGAATACCTCTCGATAACATTATAAGCCACAACCCTGTTCTTGTACCCGGCGATACATTTTTTACAGTNNGATGAATTCGGTTATGCCGTTGTAACTATCGATCCTTTTACTGACGGATATGCCCACATCGCTGTCACCTGTCAGTTCAAAAAGCCTTATTTCGCATCAGTTCCTGTCGAAGCTTTGGTAGGACCTTACCTTCTTGTTACCGATTATAATCTAAGCACGATCACTGCAGCCGGATCGGGAACGATAGATCTTGAACTGAAAAACATCGGAATTTCGACATCGCAGGGAATTTCTGTATCCTTGTCGTCAGAAAATTCATTCATAACTTTTAGCGACTTCAATGAAAGCTACGGAAATATCGCTGCAGGCGATTCTTTGCTAAAAGCCGATGCTTTCGCTTATACAGTTTCTCCATCCACGCCTGATGGAGAGAAGATCAGAATAAATCTGACCATAAACGACACTTCGAAAAGAACATATTACAGTTATATAAATTTTGTTGCAGAAGCTCCTACGCTTGAATATTCCCATTTTTATGACGGAGATGTCATAAATCCCGGTGATACAAAAGACATTACATTTACCATAAACAACTCCGGAAGCGCGGACTTATCATCAATAACTGCAACTTTATCGGAACTTTCAGGCGGTGATGTAACTATATCTGCACCTCAGTCAGTTCCGCTGATCGCATCAGGAAATTCCGTTGACATTACCTTTACGGTTAATTTCGATCCTTCAATCCCCAACGGAACAGGACTAGATTTCAGTCTTGACATTTCAGCCGTGAACGGCTTTACAGATTCATACCTGCTTGATATTAATGTAGGTATGACTGAAGACTATGAAACCGGCGATTTTGCCGAAAATCCATGGTATTTTGAAGGCAACGCCGACTGGACTA
This sequence comes from Candidatus Delongbacteria bacterium, assembly GCA_003477045.1. Taxonomy (GTDB): domain Bacteria; phylum UBA4055; class UBA4055; order UBA4055; family UBA4055; genus UBA12480. The sequence continues at coordinate 15,046 of DMTS01000034.1, read as the reverse complement.
TCGACAACACCGTATTCTACTCCGGTCTTTATTCTTCAAAATCCGGAAGTATAACTGACAGCCAGTCATCCTCGATGATGATCGATTTCGTTTATGTTGATGACGGCACGGTAAGTTTCTATAAAAAAACATCCTCTGAATCAGGTTATGATAAACTCTCTTTCTATATTGACGGTGTTCAAATGGGCAACTGGAGCGGGGAACTTGGATGGGGATATCACTCTTATCCTGTAACCGCAGGCGTTCACACATTTACATGGATGTACTCAAAAGATTCAAGCTTGGGAATTGGACTTGACTGCGCCTGGGTTGATAATATACTTGCCACGAACGCATATTCAGGGATCGAAGAGGAGTTGACATCGGTTCCCGGAAAACCTGCTCTCTATCAGAATTATCCTAACCCCTTCAACCCTGTTACCACCATTAAGTTTTCCGTACCTAAAGTTCAAGATGTTAAACTTAGAGTATTCAATTCGAACGGTCAGATGGTTAAAGATCTGATAAATAATAAAGTTGCGAGAGGTGTTCATTCGGTAAGCTTTAATGCCGAAAGCCTTAACAGCGGAATATACTTTTACACGCTGGAAGCTCCGGGAAATAAATTCACACGAAAAATGCTTCTGATAAAATAAAAAAAAGCCCCGAAATTTTTCGGGGCTTTTTCATTTCTGTCCTAAAAACAACTATTTTACGATTATTGATTTTGGCGATTCTTTGGTAGCATTTTTCGCTACGATGTAAAAGAACATCTTAGTTGCCGTAGGCGTGTATGTATATTCGCTAGTCGTTACATTTGTAAGAAGTGCAAATGTCCCGTAAGGCGTTGTGGAAGAATACACATCATAGCTGGTAGCATCCGCAGAATTATCCCAGTTCACATAAACATTTCCGCTTACGAGAGATGTTGTAATATTTGCAGGAACAGCCGGAGTAACCGGTCCGCCTCCGGCAGCTACTACGAAAGTAACCGGAACAGCTTTATGTATCTCCGGCGGATAATTAGTGTGTATCATAATATCCGCATTATAAGTACCTTCAGCAAGCCCCGTCGCATTGAAAGTAACATTAAAATCCTGGTTTGTTCCTGCAGCGATCGTGCCTGTTGCAGTAGGTTCGCCCCAGCTGTTAACCTGGTCGAACTGAACCCATCTGTAAGCCTGATCATCAGAATAGACTTTAATATTGTCTAATCTTTCTATCGAATTTGTACTCCCTTCTCTTGTGCTCACAGCTGTAAATCTTAATTGTGTGTTTGCCGATTTTACTGGAAGCTCAACTTTTGCAGTTCCGACTCCGCTGTCAGTAAAGTACCATACTTGAACCCATGCCGAACCAGTATAATATTCAGCTTTAAGAGAAGATCCTGGCAAAGCTGATGTCCCGTATCTGAATTCCAACATTAACCTGTCACCGACCCCAATCGTATTAAATGCTGAGGAAGTCATCACGCTTGTCGTCCTGTCTGCAGCATTAGCGCACTGGGTTCCGTCATTCCATGTACCGCCGGTGTATGTTGCCCAGCCTGTACCGGTATAAACAAGTCCTGAATTAAAGTCATTTATATGCCATGTGCTNNCCGGCTCCGCTGTTGGCAATATTGAATAGATCAGCTACAGAAGCCTCAGGTTCGCAAGTCGGGCTGAATGAACTTTCCGAAACGGTCATAACCGGAGGTTGCGGCATTTCATTTATAGCTGTTCTAAGAGCTGCCTGAACCTGAAGCCAGTCGTTCCCGTCGTAATATACTTTATTCTGATATCCTACTACACAGAATAATGGAACATATCCGTTGCCGAATCCGCCGGATTTGTCATATACCAGTTCGTCCACAGGATAATTTTGATCGGGATTCTGATAGAGAACATCCCACTGATCTTCCGTACATATCCAGTAAGATTTACCTGCATAAATACCACCGTTCAGTGTGCCTGTCGGTCCGAACTCTTCATCATACCACTGCTGTAATAACGGCGCCGCCGTATTACAGCCCGGTCACCAGTCCTCGCCGAAGAATATCATTACCGGTTTACCTTTGCTGATCATGTCGAACATATTGTCTGACAGTCCCACATCGGGATGACCTGTCGGACCCTGGATTGTCCAGTCGATATTATCGGCAGGACTTACTGTAGCTCCCACAGTATATATCGCGAATGAAGCCATCGCGCATATAAGCAGAAGCATCAACATCATTTTTCTCATTTCTCCTCCCTTTTACTTTTGTGATTCTGCGGAATGAGTTTGGCAGACAGTTCCGTTGAATCATTTTAACATTATCATTTTCCCCATATATGAACTTTCATCAGTTTCAAGCTTGTAGAAATATATACCGCTTGTTATATCCGTACCTACAAAATCGCAACTGTGGTTACCTTTTTCCAGCAAGCCTTCGTATAAAGTTTCGACAAGTTCTCCTTTCTGATTATAAACTGAAAGTTTAACCTGCGAATTTTCCGGAATACTGAACTTTATTTTTGTGCTAGGATTAAACGGGTTCGGATAGTTTTGGTACAAAGCGATATTTTGCGGCATACCTGCATTATTTTCAATTCCGGAAGGAGATTCGACCTTTATATCGTCCAGAGCCATTTCGAAACCGTCACTGTATTCGTAAACGAAAGCGAGCCTGATTGTTTTTCCTACATAATCTGTTAAAGGCAAAGTTATTTCGCTGTCATACAAATTGTCAGGATCAGCAGCATCCCAGTCGAGTATGCTCGCCCATCCTTTTGTGCCGTCGTTAACCAAAACATGGAATTTAGTCTCGTATGAACTGCTTGAATACCATGTCCAGAAGCTCAATGTATAATCGTTGTAATCAAGCTGCATTGGCGGCATGATCAGCCAATTGAAATCAGGCGCCCAGTATTTAATTAAAGCAGAATTTTCACCAGAGTGAATATAATCTGCACCGTAATCAGGAGTAGTTGTGTCATTGAGCTGCCATTTTGGAGTTGAGGGAGGATCGATCAGATTTGTTCCGTTAAGCCCTCCGTCAGCGGCAGTATTATATTTAATTTCCCAAAAAGGCGGCGGAAATACTGTACTTTCGAATCCGCTCTCCAGATAAGAAAATGAAGCAGGATCATAGCTGGTGACCGAGAATATATCTGTTGCGCTGTTTTCTCCTGAAACAGCCTGTACTGAAATTGACGACTCTGCTATATCTCCGCATGTTCCTGATATCGTAAGTATATTTCCCGCAATGCCGGCTGTAACAGCTTCCGGATTCGTATTCTCGATGATCGAAAATGTCATGGGATTTGCTTCTGCCTCGGTAAATACAGTGTTAAGATCAATGTTTTCATTAAAATCACTTACATAATTTTTATCGCTTATCGGATTTGAAACATAGATCGGTCTGTAAAATTCATCTATCGCGAGACTAAGAGCTGATGCAAAACGGGCTACAAGATCTTCAACTGTTTCAGGAAGTATCTGAGTCGAATCAAAGTACACTTTGTTATTTAAACCGATAATCGCAAGAGTCGGAGTATATCCGGTAGCAAAGCCAGATGTTAAAGCCACACTGTAAAGGTTTGTATCATAAGGATAAGTCATAGGTACAGGAATAAAATCTGAACTCCAGTCGTAAGTACCTACCCAATAAGACCTGTCCGCATATGCTCCGCCCGATCCTGTCGCACCAGGTTTATATGATTCCAGCCATAAAGGTTCTAATAGAGACGCCGTCTCATGACAGCTGATTCAACCAGCTCCGCCCCAAAAAATAACTACGACCTTGTCATTATTTACGATCTCATCAAAAATATTCGATGAATATCCGTAATTGTCTGTCCATGAAAGATTATGCTCCGGCAGTACAGTTTCACCGGGTAAATACGGCATCTGCGCGTATAAAAACGCCACCGCTGCTAATACATACACCATCACTTTTTTCATCTTTTACCTTCCTCCGTTTCACTTAAATACATAGAACAATTATTATCTACTGTTTTTCATATATTCCTTAATATTACAAAAAAAAACTAAAAATGCAACAACTTTATTAAAAAAAAACCCTAAGATAAATTTCCTTAGGGTTTTCTATAAATTAGTGATTCAAATCAGTTATTTCAGCAATACACCTTTAATTTTCTTAGCTGACGGCGTTTCAACAATATTACTCTGTGATGATTTACCTTTTGAATTTGCCGCTGTGACATAGTAGAATTTCTTGGTTTCTGTCAGAGCTGAAGTCCATTCTGTTCCGTTAAATGTACCTGAATTGTCAACAGTAAAAGTTCCATACGGATCGGTAGAAGAGTAAATGTTATAAGAAGTTGCGCCGGATACAACGTCCCATGTTAAGCTGATATTAGATACTGAAGAGGATGCAACAACATTTGTCGGTGCAGCAAGATTAGCCTGCGGTGGTATTTCAATGAACTGAACATAATCCAGCCATGCCTGATCAGTTCCTCCGTCTGTATTATCATCTTTAATGTATGTCCATTTGAAAGCGTGCGTACCTGCCGAAACACTGTAGAATTCATTCTCCCAGCCGGTCAGACCGCTAAGTCTTCCCTGCTCAACGCCGTCAATAGTGAATATTAGCCAGTCCCAGTCAAGCTCAGATGATGTTTTCTGGTTAAATACGATTATTCCGTCATAGGCGTAGGTCACTGAAAGTTCAATAGCATCCCATCCGCTGTCGCTAACACTACCCGTCTGTGCACACCGTGTTCCTTCGAAAGGTGAAGTTGTTGCTACAGTCCAGTTACGGTTAGGATTACCTGAATTTGTCAGTGTCCAGACAAAATTTCCGGTAAAATTTCCATCCTCAAAATCTTCAATTGAAGAGTACTGCGGATCGGGGTCATACACTGTAACAGTAAATTCAGTTTGAGCTTTGTTGTTATCAATATCTGTACCTTCAAGTATTATCGTAGCAGTTCCGGTGCTTGATGAACTGGCGGTAAGATTAAGAGTATTTGCTTTTGACATCGTAGCTGTAACAACTGCAGGATTCGAGTTGCTGACGATGCTTACGGACACAGGCTCGATCTCATACTGATCGAACACATTTGAAACATCTAAAACTTCTGTAGCACTGTACTGATAAAGTTTATCGCTTATCGGATTAGCGACATACACTAAACCGTTGTAATCNNCCGACAATAACGGTATAAGGAACATATCCGTCTCCGAATGTACTATACTGAGACCCCAAACCTGTAGGAGAAACATTTGTGGATACGTAATATGTTACATCAGGATTGAAAGTTGTTCTGTAGCCTGCCCCGTTCAAATTAACAATGCTGCCATCGTTAGTGTCACCGTAAACAATATGAACTTTGGAGCTTGTATACTCTTGCCAGATTGCTTCAAGAAGAGGACCCTCTTCTGCGCAGCCCGGTCAGCCCAGGTAACCCCATGTCATAACAAGCACAATTTTGTTGTCAACAAAACCCTGCATTGTTCTTGAAATAAGCGTTGATCCGCTTGGTGAATCCTGCCAGCTATTGCTTGCTGCAATATCACCGACATTATACTCAGCCCATGAAGCCGTTACCGACATCATAAGCACGAGCGCCATCATAATTTTTTTCATTTTCCCTCCCTTTTGTTATTGACTGGGAACAACCGGAATGAGTTTGGCAGACAGTTCCGATCGTTATTTCAACATTATCATCTTTTTTATTAATGAATTATTCTCTGTTTTAAGCCCGTAGAAATAAATCCCGCTTGTCAGATCGCTGCCGTTAAAATCATAGCTGTGATCTCCTTTTTCAAGCTTGCCCTCGTATAGACGGTTTACAAGCTCTCCTTTCTGATTAAATACAGAAAGGCTGACTTCTGATTGCTCAGAAAGGCTGAAACTTATTTTTGTGCTTGGATTGAAAGGATTAGGATAGTTCTGGTAAAGCGTTACATCCTCAGGAGTAATCGAATTTTCAATTCCTGTCATCCTTCCACCCTCGAGGGTAATGTAGTCAATCCATGCGCAGTCGCTGTATGATGTAGCTGAAGCGTCTTTCTGGTATGACCATTTGAAAATATGCGATCCCGCCTCAACATCGAATGATATCGCCTGCCAGGATGTTTGTCCGCTGATCTTCTTTTTCTCTACATTATCAATATAGAACTTCAGGTTGTCGTAAATAAGTTCTGATGATGCTTTCGCCTTAAATAAAATCTTTCCTGCCGTCGGATAATCGGTTTCCATTAACATTTCAGCCTTCTGATTGTCTGCAATATCGTTCGATTTTGCACTATATGTTCCTTCGTAGAAAACCGTATTGTCTATCGACCATCCCGCATTACCGGAAAACTCCCAGTTCATATTTGTAAAATCACCCGTTTCGAAATCCTCGATATTATAATTCGCAGGATCGTAAACTGAAATTTTGAACTCGTCAGTTGCAGAAAAATCTCCTGCTGTCCCTTTTAGAGTAATTACAGTTGATCCGTCTTCAAAACCGCTCGCAGTGACCGTCAAGATATTTTCCGCTACCGTGACGGCAGCAACAGAGGAGGTTGAATTACTTTCCACCGTTACGGTAACGGGATTATCATTAACATCTTTAAAAACATTTGATACATCTATCTGAGTTGTCTGTCCGAAAAGAAAAGTTTTATCCGGAACAGGACTCTCTATAAAAACACCTTCAGCAACCATTTCATTAATGGCAAGCTGAAGCGCGCTTTCCCAGCTTGAACTATTGTTATCCCAGTAAACTTTGTTTTGAAAACCGACTATAACAAAAAGCGGGACATACCCGTTGGAAAATCCGCCTATTTTATTGTAAACAGATGTGTCTTTCGGGTAATTCTGATTCGTCCAGTTTTCGGTACAAAGCCAATATGATTTTCCCGCATATTCACCCGTAGCTTCAGGTCCGTAAATCGCTGTCCATCTCTGCTGTAATACCGGCGCCGCCGCTTCACAACCCGATCAACCGTAGCCGCCGAAAAATATCATTACCGGCTTACCTTTCATTACCTCTGTGAAAATATTTGAGGAATATCCGTAATTATCAGTCCAGCTGATATTGTCTGCAGAGCTTACGGTGTCTCCAACGTTGTAAACAGAAAACAGGGCTGTTGACATGCCGACAAGTAGTATTATTGCTATATTTCTCATTTGATACCTTTCATTTTTAATACATAGGTTTTTTTTTACATAGAGTATTATATATACAAAAAAGGAGTTTCGCAACTCCTTTTTTTATTTTTTTATTGAAATGTCAATCCGTTACTTTTTTATATCGCGGGCTGTTTCAGCTATCTTTACAAAATCCTCTTTTTTTAATGACGCACCGCCTATCAGACCGCCGTCAATACTTTTTTGGGAAAGAAGCTCTTTTGCGTTCTGAACATTCAAAGATCCGCCGTAAAGGATCCTGGTTGATGCCGCACACTTATCGCCGTAAAGTTTTCCTAGAATGCTTCTTATAAAACAATGCATTTCTTCTGCCTGAGCCGGAGTAGCGTTTTTTCCTGTGCCGATAGCCCAGACAGGCTCATAAGCGATAACTATATTGAAATATTCATTCATCTCAATATTCTTTAAAGCTTTTTCTATTTGAGCTTTAACAACATCGTTCTCGATCCCGGCTTCCCTCTGCTCGAGTTTTTCACCAACGCAGATCACAGGTATCAGTCCTTCCTTCATCACCGCTTTGATCTTTTTATTTACCGTCTCATCGGTCTCTCCAAAGTGCTGTCTTCTTTCGCTGTGACCGATAATGCAGTATTTGACACCTGAAAGCTTTTGCATCTTAGCTGAAACTTCACCTGTAAAAGCACCGGAAGATTCCCAGAAGACATCCTGAGACCCGATATCAATATGAGTTTTCTTCAGTTCGTTGTAAACGGGGATTATCGAGTTGAAGACCGGAGCTACCATTATTTCAACATCGTCGTCGTTAAATAATGATTTTTTCAGCTCTTTAGCGAATTTCACCGATTCCCTCGGAGATTTATTCAGTTTCCAGTTTCCGGCGATCAGAAAATTTCTTTTCGGATTAAAACCTTTTTGAGTCAGGCAGGAAATTCCCGGGAGTTTTTTCCCTTCCATATACTCCATAGCTGCTCCGCCTCCGGTCGATACATGTGAATATTTATCGTCAAGCCCGGCGATCTTTACGGCTGCGGCTGTGTCGCCACCTCCGATTATCGAGATCAGACCGTTCTTCTGTGTATAATCTGCTATTATCTGCGCTATCTGGAAAGTTTCTTTCGCAAAATTCTCGAATTCAAAAACCGACATCGGACCGTTCCAGATCACAGTTTTACAATCTGAAAGCTCATCCTTATAATTCTGCACGGTTTTCGGGCCTATTCCCATCGCGATCCAGTCTTTTTCCTGTTTGTCGGTATCGCAATATTTTAATTCAGTTTCATTCTTGAATTCTTTTCCGCACAGCATATCTAAAGGCAACAGTATCTTTGTTCCTTTTTTCTCTGCCTTTTTAAGTATTTCTTTTGCGACATCAACTTTATCAGCCTCTACTAATGATTTTCCGACTTCCACGCCTTTTGCCAACAGCATAGTATTGGCTATTCCGCCGCCGATAAATATCTTGTCCGAAATATCAATGAGCTTCATTATCACATCTATTTTGCTTGATATCTTATTTCCTGCCAGGATCGTCGCAAGAGGTTTTTTAGGCTCTTTCATCGCGCCGCCGATAAACTCTATCTCATTTTTGAGCAGATATCCCGATGCGACTTTATCAAAATATTTAGCTATGATGGCAACTGAAGCATGCGCTCTGTGGCATACTCCGAAAGCATCAGATATATAAACCTCTCCAAGTTCAGCCAGTTTTGCGGCAAACTCCTCGTCACCGGCTTCTTCTTCAGGATGAAATCTTAAATTTTCAAGAAGCACAACTTCACCGTCTTTCATATTGTCCACGATGGTTTTTACTTCATCGCCTATACAGTCCGGAGCGAGAGTTACATGCTTTTTTATCAGCTCACTGAGCCTTTCCGCTATGGGCTTCAGGCTCATTTCAGGAACCACTTTGCCGTCAGGTCTCCCCAAATGAGACATGAGTATCAGTTTTCCGCCTTCCTTTATTATCTTTTTAATAGTAGGAAGCGCATCAACTATCCTTTTATCGTCCCTGATTTTAAGTTCTTTATCCTGCGGCACATTAAAATCGCATCTTACGAGAACTTTTTTCCCTTTCAGTTCGAGTGAATCGATGGTCAGAGTGTTCATTTTATTCTCCGTTATTTCAATTTTTTCAAATCCTGAACTCTCAATATAACAATTTAAACACCTGTTTCAAAAAAATATTTATAATTAATTTATTTTGTTTTTTATGATTTTTTTAAATAGATTAGAATAAATTAATGTTTGATGCGTTTACTAAACAGGAAACTAATTGAGAGCATCTGTGGAAGACGGGACTGAATTAAAAGATAGCGAGCTTGTTAAAAAATATGTTTCCACAGGGAACTCAAAATATTTTTCCGGACTCGTTGAAAAATACGATAAAAAACTGTTCAATTACATAGTTAAAAGGATCGGAGATCCTGAAAAAGCGAAAGATGTTTATCAGACGGTCTGGCTGAAAGTTGCGTCAAACCTGAACGGTTACAAAGAGGAGAACAAATTTTCGAACTACCTCTTTTTTATCGCAACCAATGCCTGTTTCGATTATCTGCGCGAACTGAAGAAGAGCAATGAAAACATCTACAGGCCGGTCGTGCGAAATGGAGAAGAAGGTGAAGAGAGGGATTTTATTGAGAGCCTGCCTTCTGACACCCATGATCCCGAAAGAGAAAATGAATCCAGAGAGGAGAGGGAGATGATCACAAGCGCTTTGAACGGATTACCCGATGAACAGAAAGATGTGATCCTTTTAAGATCGAACGGGCTCACATTCAGAGAGATCGCCGAAATGAAGCAGATCTCTATCAACAGCGTACTGAGCAGATACAGATACGGAGTTGATAAAATAAAATACAGTATCGCCGGAGGTAAATAAAATGGACTGTGAAAATTATAAAAAGATGATACCCGAATATGTTTCGGGGGAACTTGATATAAGTCTGATTGACAGTTTTGATAAGCACATTTCGGCTTGTGAAAATTGCAGGAATGAATTGGCCTCAGAAAAAAATATAATAAAAAACATTTCGGCTGAAGAATTCGACCTGCCTTCAGATCTGAATACATCTTTGATTGAAAAACTTCCGCATAACCAATTTATATTTAAGAAGCCTTATTTTGCATATTCTGCAGCCGCATCGGTCATACTCATGATAATTGTAAGTGTTGCTTTGAACTTTAACAATCCTAAGGTATCCGGTCTTGTTTCTGATCTAAAAATTGACTCGTTGAGCTCTCAGTCGGTAACTGCCGATTATACTACATACGCTTATATCGACGAGGATTTTGAGAATATGGTAGCTTATGATGCCGCTTTATATGAAAATGACAAATGGTCTTCAGACAATTCTGAAGTATTCTCTTCTGATGACCAACTTTTCAATGATCTGATAACTCTTGAAGAGATCGAATCTTACGACGATTACCTGACCTCTCTTTAGCAAATATACTTCAAGTGAATTAAAGTTACTTTAACTATTTATTTTTTATATAAGGTTCCTTATATTGTAGTCCGGTTTTAAAAAATTAAAAAATAACCGGAAAGTTCAATAAAAAAGGGAGCTTAAATTGGAGAAACTTTTTAAAGACTTTAAGGCCTGTGCGTCTAAAGAAGCCTGGATGGAGGAAGTTTTAAAGGATCTTAAGGGAAAACCGTATGACAGGATATGTTGGAAAACCTACGAAGGTTTCGAACTTGAACCCTATTATAAAGGTTTTGAGATCGAAAATATAGAAGTAAAGGATGATTTCCCTGGTAAATTTCCTTATCTGAGAAGCAATAAACCTTCAAAAAAAGAAAATTCATGGACGATCAGACAGGAAATATCTTGCCCCGATCCGAAGAAAGCCGCTGAGATGATAGCTGAAGCCATTAAAGGCGGAGCTGAAGGGATCGATCTTAAACTGAACCGCGAGCTGACAAAAATTTTAAAATCCGTAAACAATTCAAAGACAGCTGTAAATATTGAAGCTGGTGGTGGGTCTGCGGAAGTATTCGATACCGTAAAAGACCTGCTGAATGTTAAATCAAAGGGTTCAATCGACAACGATCCGTTAAAAGAACTTGCACTTAACGGAGAATTCGCTAAAGGAGAGAAAAAAAGATTTGACGAAATGAAACATGTTTTTGAAGCATGCAAAGATTTGCCTGATTTTAAGGGGCTTATTATTTCTAACGGTCATTTTCATGATTCCGGAGCGACCATTGTACAAAAAATAGCTTACCTGCTGTCAACGGCTGTTTTTTACAAGGAAAAGATCGCAAAGAATATGACTTTCAGTGAATTTACGAAAAATATCGGCATTTCCTACTCTGTGGGTCAGTATTACCTTCTTGAAATCGCCGGGCTGAGGGCGCTAAGAATGTTATGGTCAAATCTGACTATTGCTTATGATAAAAAAGGTACAAATCCCCCGGTTGACATACACGCAAAAACCGGACTTTTCAATAAGACCGTTTTTGATCCGCATGTAAATATGCTGAGAACTACGACCGAAGCCATGTCGGCGATAATCGGAGGCTGCAATTCGCTGACTGTACTGCCTTATGACGTATGCATCGGCGAACCTGATCTGTTTTCCGCCAGAATTGCGCGCAATACCCAGCTTATATTAAAAGAAGAAGCCCATCTTGATAAATTCGTTGACCCTTCTGAGGGATCATATTACATAGTAAAAGCCACTGACCTTATAGCTAAAGAGGCCTGGAAGCTGTTCCAGAAGATAGAGGCTGAAGGCGGGATATTTGAAGCATTGAAGAGAGGAGATATCCAGAAAGACCTTGAGGAACTGAAAGCAAAAAGATTATCAAATTTTTCTATGAGAAAAGACAATCTTGTCGGAACGAACCATGTTCCTAATCCTTCTGAAGTGTCTGTCTGCCGTTGCAAAGAAGAAACTGTACTTGAGCAGAAAGCCGGTGTTTTTTCAGGCGAAATGTGCAAAAACTCAGATGTGAAAATAGCGAAAATAAAGCCTTACAGGCTGTCAGAAGAATTCGAAAAACACAGAAAACTGACTGAAAAATACAACAGGGAAAACAATAAGAAAGTCACCGCTTTCATGGCAACTATAGGCAATCTGACTATGAGAAAAGCAAGAGCTTCTTTCTCATCGGCTTATCTTGCAGCCGGAGGGTTCAATATTATCGATAACAACGGATTCAAAGATGCTGACGAAGCTGTAAAAGAAGCTTTTATATCTAAAGCCGAGATAGTTGTGATCTGTTCAAGCGACGAGGAATATCCCTCTGTCGCGCCCGAGATCGCAGCAAAGATCAAAACCGTCAATCCCGGAGTATTCGTAATACTTGCAGGCTACCCGGTAGATATCATCGAAAGTCTGAAAAAATCAGGAGTGGATGAATTCATTCATATGAAATCCGATTCGATCGCGACGATAAAGAAAATTCAGACAAGGCTCGGAATCCTAAAGTAAAATCAAATAACAGGTGATAAAATGAAACCCGATTTTTCAAAAATAGAATATGATCAGGCAATTAAAAAAGCTGTGAAAGGCAAAAAAAGTTCAGCAAAAAAAACTTATGAATCTCCTGAACAGATACTGATAGACCCGTTCTATACTAAAAACGAGATCGATAAAATTGAATTTACCGATTACGACGCCGGCGTTACGCCGTATCTGAGAGGCCCTTTTTCGACTATGGGCGCAACAGCTCCGTGGACGGTCAGGCAGTATGCAGGCTTTTCGACCGCTGAGGAATCGAATGCGTTCTACAGAAGAAATCTGGCTGCGGGGCAAAAAGGCTTGTCAGTAGCGTTCGACCTCGCAACACACAGAGGCTATGACTCTGACCACCCCAGGGTAAAAGGAGATGTCGGAAAAGCGGGAGTAGCCATTGATTCCGTGCTCGATATGAAAATTCTTTTTGACCAGATCCCTTTAAACAAAATGTCTGTTTCTATGACAATGAACGGAGCGGTTCTTCCCGTCATGGCATTTTATATTGTGACTGCAATTGAGCAGGGCGCTAAGCTTGAAGACCTGTCGGGAACGATCCAGAATGACATTCTTAAAGAGTTCATGGTCAGGAACACTTACATTTACCCTCCTAAACCTTCTATGAAAATAATTTCGGACATTTTCGAATATACTTCGCAGAAAATGCCTAAATTCAACTCTATATCCATCTCTGGTTATCACATTCAGGAAGCCGGAGCAACTGCGGATATAGAGCTTGCATACACCCTTGCTGACGGGCTTGAATATCTGAGAGCCGGAGTTGAAGCGGGTCTTGATATTGACGCATTCGCACCCAGACTTTCATTTTTCTGGGGTGTCGGAATGAATCATTATATAGAGATCGCCAAAATGAGAGCCGGCAGGCTGCTGTGGGCAAAAATAGTCGATCAGTTCAACCCTAAAAATCAAAAATCATTGAAACTAAAAACACATTCTCAGACTTCGGGATGGAGCCTTACCGAACAGGATCCTTTTAATAATGTGGCAAGAACATGCTCCGAAGCGCTTGCAGCCGCTTTCGGACATACATCTTCTCTGCATACGAACGCGCTTGATGAAGCTATAGCTCTTCCTACAGATTTCTCTGCGAGAATAGCAAGAAATACCCAAATATACCTTCAGGAAGAGACGGGAATTACAAAAGCGGTTGACCCCTGGGGCGGATCGTATTTTATTGAAAAACTAACGCAGGAACTGGTCGAAAAAGCCTGGTCGCACATACAGGAAGTAGAAAAACTCGGCGGAATGGCAAAAGCTATAGAAAGCGGGTTGCCGAAAATGAGGATCGAGGAAGCGGCGGCGCGTAAACAGGCAAAAATTGACACTAAAGAAGATGTGATCGTCGGAGTAAATAAGTACAGGCTCTCAAAACAGGATCCTATCGATGTGCTCGAAGTTGACAATACCGCTGTTAGAATTTCACAGATCAAAAGACTTGAAAAATTAAAAGCTGAAAGAGATCCACAGGCTGTTAAAAAGGCACTTGAAGCCGTTTCTGAGTGCGCAAAAACAGGAAAAGGAAATCTTCTCGAGCTCAGCGTTGAAGCTGCAAAAGTTAGAGCCACCCTGGGTGAGATATCCGATGCCTGCGAAAAATATTTCGGAAGACATAAGGCGGTAGTAAAAATGATCTCTGGCATATATTCCGGTGTAGCAAAGAATAATTCTACATTCGATAAAGCTCAAAAACTTGTTGCTGAATTTGAAAAACTTGAAGGAAGAAGGCCGAGGATCATGGTCTCTAAAATGGGTCAGGACGGTCACGACAGAGGAGCCAAAGTGATCGCGACAAGTTTCGCCGATCTCGGTTTTGATGTTGATATGGGGCCATTATTCCAAACCCCTGAAGAATCGGCAAAAGAAGCTGTCGAGAACGATGTTCATATACTCGGCGTATCGTCTCTCGCCGCCGGACACAAAACGCTTGTTCCGGATGTTATTGCGGAACTCAAAAAACTCGGTAGAGAAGACATCATGATAATCGTCGGTGGAGTCATACCGGTACAGGATTACGACTTCTTATATAAAGCAGGTGCCGCGGCCATTTTTGGACCGGGAACAGTGATAGCGGATTCTGCAATAAAGATACTTGAAATGCTGATTAAAAAGATCAAACAGGACAGAGCTTAAGATAAAAGGGCGGGTTTCCGCCCTTTTTTAAGAAAAAGATTATGAAAAGAGACGGCGAAGAATCAAAAGCAAAAATAACCGGAGCTACCTTTAAAAGGATACTTGTGTTCTTTAAAGGGCACACGAAAGCGCTTATTTTCGCTACGCTGACCGTTGTTCTCGGTGTATCTTTAAACGCTGCTCTTCCGCTGGTTTTCAGAGAAATGATCGACAAAGCTATTCCTGAAGCAACTAAGTCCGGAATACTTGATAAAGTGCTTGTCTTTGCGCTTGCCTACCTGTCCATATTAATACTTCTCGGAGCGATACAGTACTTCCAGCAGCTCGTAATAGGTTATATGGGGATCGATATTGTCAACA
>DMTS01000229.1 GCA_003477045.1 Candidatus Delongbacteria bacterium | reverse complement strand
AAGTTCTCTCTGTATATTTTCCCAAATTGTATAGCCCCACGGCTTTATAACCATGCAGCCTCTTACATCGCTGTTCTCCGCCAGTTCAGCCGCTTTTATAACTTCAAGGTACCATTGGGGATAATCTTCCTCTCTGGTAACCGGTATTGCTGTTTTCTTAAATTCCGCCATTTATTTAATCCTGCTCTTATAAATTAATGTCTGATCTCGTAATTCGGTGCTTCTCGTGTTATCTGCACATCATGCGGATGGCTTTCGATCAGCCCGGCATGCGTCATCTGGATAAATTGCGTCTTTTCCTTCATTTCAGCAATATTCTTAACACCGCAGTAACCCATCGCCTGCCTTAAGCCGCCCACCATCTGATAGATAGTATTGCCGACTCTTCCTTTGTATGGTATCCTACCTTCGATCCCCTCAGGAACGAACTTGTCTGCCCCGACCTGAAAATAACGGTCTGCGGAGCCTTTTCTCATAGCTCCCAAAGATCCCATTCCCCTGTAAGTTTTGAACTGTCTGCCTTCAAAAAGGATCATTTCGCCCGGAGCTTCATCGGTTCCGGCAAGTATTGAACCGAGCATTACGCAGTCTGCTCCCATTCCGATCGCTTTAGCTATATCACCGGAATATTTTATCCCACCGTCAGCTATCAATGGAATATTGTGTTTTTTACAGGCTATAGCTGCGTTCTGGATCGCGGTTACCTGAGGAACTCCGACTCCGGCAACTACTCTTGTTGTACATATTGAACCCGGCCCTATACCTACTTTGATGGCATCCGCCCCGGCTTTGATCAGAGCTTCGGCACCGGCTGTTGTAGCAACATTGCCGGCTATGATCTCAATTCTGTTATATTTATTTTTTATCCTTGTAATCTCTTTAGCTATGTCTTTATGATGACCGTGAGCGCTGTCTATTACGATTATATCAACTTTCGCCTGCATGAGAAGTTTTATTCTTTTGTCGTCTCCGTTCGCGGAAATAGCTGCTGCCACTCTCAGTCTTCCTCCGGAATCTTTGCAGGCATTAGGAAAACTTTCCTTTTTCTTGATATCTTTGAAAGTTATCATTCCTTTCAGGTTGTAATCGTTGTCAACTATGGGAAGTTTTTCGATCTTGTTCTTCTGAAGAATATATTTTGCTTCATCGAGAGATGTGCCTTCTTTAGCCGTTACAAGAGGGCATTTTGTCATAATATCTTTCACTCTTATATCATCGTTATATTCAAATCTGATATCTCTGTTCGTAATAATTCCGACGAGTTTAGTGCCTTCTACAACAGGTACTCCAGAGATAGAAAACTTCTGCATAAGCTTAAAAACCTCTTTGAGATGAGCTTCAGGTCCTATCGTAACAGGATCGGTTATCATTCCGCTTTCTGACCTTTTAACCTTGTCAACTTCGCCGGCCTGCTCTTCAGCCGTCATATTCTTATGGATCACGGCTATTCCGCCTTCTCTGGCCATTGCAATACCCATCTGGTATTCTGACACTGTATCCATAGCTGCAGAGATGATCGGAATGTTAAGTTTGATATTCTTCGTCAGACAAGTGACGGTGTCCGCTTCGCTTGGACGTACCGAACTTTTTTGAGGGAGCAAAAGCACATCATCAAATGTCAATCCCATCCCTAATATTTTTTCCTTCATTTTTCCCTCACTTTTTAAGCAAAAAACCGCCAGTTATCAGGCCGCTGCCCGTTCTTTTATGAAGTAGCAAAAATAATTAAAATTCTCTATATAGTCAAGGTCAAATATATTTTGTTTTATCAACAATTTATTTCTGTTGACATCCCTCTTAATGTCTTGGTATATTGTAATCATGTAAAATACTGTATCGCAAAAAGTCGGGATATTAATGGCTGAGTTATTAACAAACAATAATTTTTTTGTACCTAAGAGAGATATACCTCTACTCTACTCTACNNCTACTCTACTCTACTCTACTCTACCGGAATAAATCACCGCCGTAATATTTATCTTTCTGGATTTTCGTGATAACTTCAATTTATTTGAATGAAAAAAAAGTACAAAACCAAAATAAAAATATAAAATCAGGATGTTGAAATGACAAAACAAATTTTAATAACAACAGTTCTATTATTAACCGGTTTAATTTTTTGCCAAGAAAACATTACGGAAAATGTAGTTGCAGGATTGACGGCTATTGAAAGAAGTTGTGCAGCTTGGGCCGATTACGACAATGACGGAGACCAAGATATATTAATAACTGGATCGAAAAATGGTGCCTACGCTGACCAAGCAATCACGAAGCTCTACAGAAACGACGGCGGTGACAATTTTACCGATGTAGCGCATGGGCTACCTCAAACCTATGGCAGATTCGACTGGGGAGATTACGACAACGACGGATTCATAGACATCGCTATTACTGGATTGACTCCTGACGATGGCAGTTTGACTCGAATCTACAGAAACAACGGTGATGGTAATTTTATTTTAACAGCTGATTTGGGTGATTTTAATGACGGATCTCAAACTCCACCTTCCACATTAGCTTGGGGTGATTATGATAACGACGGTGATCTCGACCTTCTCGTCACGGGTGACAGAATAGCTGGCACAAAATATGATCCGATAACAAAATTGTTTCGGAATGATTCTGGAATTTTTGCTGATACCGGTATAGAATTACCTGCCATTTCAAACTCCACTGTCGTGTGGGGAGATTACAATAATGACGAATGCCTTGATTTACTCATCACGGGTGAGGTTAATTCAGTTCCGGTTACAAAAATTTTAAAAAATGAGGCAGGTGCATATTTTAATGACATAGAAGCCGGATTGATCGGTGTATCCGGTTTAACACAAAGTGCTGCTTGGGAAGATTATGATAACGATGGCGACCTTGATGTCTTCCTTGCAGGGCGTAAGGATATAATTGGATGGGGTATAGCTGTTCTATATCGCAATGATACTAATGACAATTTTGTTCATACGGCAACTTTTACAGGATCTAATTATCTTTCTGGTGGTTCAATCTCACTCGGTGATTGTGATGGAAACGGTTACTCTGATTTTATATTGACAGGCCCTGTAGATCCGTCTTGGATTGATTTCACATCCCTATATCTTAATAACAACGGTTTCGAATTCTCACAAAACTTCCGCAGTATGAGGATGGGGTCAGTTGCATGGTCAGATTATGATAATGACGGCGATTTGGATTTTTGGCTAAACGGTTATGACGGAACGGCACCATACGCAGGAGAAAATTTCTCGGAAATCAACAGAAACAACAAAGCTGAAACTACCGGAATTGTCAACAACTCGCCTGTTAAACCTTTGGGACTTTATTCATCTTTGATTGATAATAATGTCAGAATATTTTGGAATAAGAGTACTGATGCTGAGACTCCTCAGAACGGATTATCCTATAATATTTATGTCGGAACAGAAAGTAAAAATGGTGATGTACTAAATCCAATGAGTAATATTTCTGACGGTTTCAGAAAAATTGCCCGTAAAGGTAATGTTGACCATAATACCGCATGGGCGATCAAAGATTTGTCGGATGGTATTTATTACTACGGGGCACAGGCGGTTGATCACGGATTTGCAGGCTCTGAGTTCTCACCTGAATGTATTTTTGTAAAGGGAGAACATACCCTACCTGAATTATACAGTATTAGCTTATCTGAAAACGCAGAAATGCGATTATTATTAGGTTCTAAACTAAGCTTTTTAGTAGGATCAGCATTTGAACTTTCTGAAAACTCAAATTTAATTCTTGAAGACAAATCTACTTTGACTCTCCAATTAACTGATCTGGTAATACATCAGAGCACAACTCTAAAATTAGGAAAAAACGCAAAGCTTATCATCGAAAACGGCTCAAACTTAACAATTGAAGAAGGAGCCGTGATCGAGCTTGCCGAAGGTGCTGAAATCGTAGTAATGAATAAAGGTAATCTGTCAGTGAATGGAGCTACTTTTAATTATGTCGGCACTACAGGCAATTGGCTCGGAATAAATTGCGAAGGCGGCAGTTCGGTAGATATAAATAATTCTATTATCAGAAATGCCTCAACTGGTGTTTATGGTACTGGTACTTACAAGTTCAATATTACCAACACTGTCTTTGAAGGCTGTACAAACGGAATAAACCTTCTTGGAATGCAACCAGGCTTTGGCTATACTATTACTGATAACACCTTAACCGGTACTGATAACGGGTGGGGTATATTTATAACCGGTTCTGATGGTTTGTTCAGCAGAAATATTGTAAATCACTTCAATATAGGTACTTATTTTGTGATGAGCTCTCCTGTTGTTTCTAAATGCGACATTACATATAACAAATACTTCGGAATCGTCGTATCAGGCCATGATGCTTTACCTCAACTCTTGAACACAGAAGATAATCAGCCTTTCGGAGCAGTGAACTGCACAATTCAGAAAAATGCATATTTGGGTAACAGTTCTTTATTCCCGAGTGCACAGATTGGTATTAACCCTACCGGAAGTATTTATATGCGGTATAATGATATTATATCAAGCCCGAATTTTTATGGGATATCTATTGCGCAGGAAGACCTTAGAGATCCGGATCAGCTTATAACAATTGACGCACAATTAAATAACTGGGGATCAAATATAGTTACTGATGACTATTTCTTTGAGCATCCGCAATATATAATTGACTACACTCCTATATGGACATTGGCTGATGAAGAGGAAAGCAACTCGTACAACAGTGACATCTCTGAAGAAAGCAGGATCCTGATTAATGCAATCGAACTTGAAGCAAAAGACAAACTTACACCTGCAATAAAGCTGTATGAACATATTATAAAAAAATATGTTGATACGCCTGAGTATTATGTGGCAATGGCAAGACTGCCTTATCTGTACGAACAGGCAGAGCTAGACAATAATGTTCTTATTGCATTATACGACGAAGCTTTGAATTCTGATGCTACATCACATAAAAAGTTTTTTAAAGGAAAGAAAGTAGCTACGCATATAAAAGGCAAAAGATATGATGAAGCTATCTCTTTAGCAGAAGAAATGAAAGCTGAAGCTGCTTTTGAAGAAGAAGTTTTACTTGCGGATATCAATATCGCAATCGCAAATCTTTTAAAAGATATGGAAGGTAAAAGTAGAAGTGGCGTCGATTATGCTCAAAACTTGCGCGATCTTCAATCTAAGCTCACAGATAACGAAAGTAAAGCTGAACCATCAGGAATAACTGAATCTGTTCTACCGACAGTCAGCACACTTTATCAAAACTATCCGAACCCGTTCAATCCTGTTACTCAGATTAAGTTTGATCTTGCAAAGTCTGCAAAAGTAAGACTGAGTGTTTACAATGTGAACGGTCAGGTTGTTGCAGAGCTCGCAAGCGGAGTTATGAATGCCGGTAACCACGCTGTAGATTTTGACGGAAGCAAGCTGAATTCAGGTGTTTATTACTACACACTGGAAGCGGACGGAATAGCCTTAACGAAAAAAATGGTACTCACGAAGTAATTATTAAGTCGGGCTCGGCAGTAACAAACTGCCGAGCTTTTCATTAATACGACTCAAGAGGATTAGATGAATGACGATAAAACAAAAAGACATCCGCTCGACGGAAAGAGAATAGATTTGAACCAGCCTTATGAAGTAAAATTTTGGTGCGAAGAGTTCCATGTAACGGAAACAAAGCTAAGACAGGCTGTAAGTGAAGTCGGCACATCTGCATACAATGTATGGCAGTTTTTATTGAAAATTTAGAAGGAGACAAAAATGTTACCCAAATACCATCAACAGTACACAAAAGAGATCTTAAAAGATTTTAAACTTTCAATGGAGAAGAAAAAGCAGATCATTATTGGTTCAATTGTTAACGATTACTGCGAGTTGACGAACGACGGGAATATTTTCAACATCAAAGATACTTCAACACTTTTCTTTAACAAGGATATGTTGAAGGGGGATAATGCATTCTACCAGTCACATTTCGGTTATTTGACATCACTTCATTTTATGTCCAAGAAAGCAGGTGAGTCTGCAGAGATCACAAGGGACGAATTGAAAATGTGGTTTAAGTTTCTGAATAATGTTGCTGCGGGCAGGCTTACTATTCCTGCTAATGCAGTTATTGCAGACGACGAGGGAATTATCAGTGACATGTTCAGAAAAGATAAGATCAAATATAATATGATCTTCGATTCGGACAGAAGTGAAGAGATCCGGTACAGGGCACTCGGTATGATGCTCCATCTGATCCAGGATTCAATGACACCGACCCATTGCGAGCGTAATGGAAATAATGAGATAGTGCAGTTCTATTATTACGGAGCTCAGGACAGTGCAAAGCACAGCAAAACGGATAATGTACTGGACAGTCAGAAAGAGTTCTTGTTCGAACAGTGCAGGGAATGTGTCAAAAGTGTTATAGAAAGCAAACTGTATAAAACGAATCCAATACTGACTTTAAGTGGGGATACAAAGGTTTCATCCGGCGGGGAGTATGCGTAGTGTGAATATCTTAAGAAATAGTAATTAGCCTGCAAAATGGAAGGACATTTTGAAAACGGGATAAAGATAAATCCGATATCAACAGTGTACATTCACGAGTCTGTTAAAACGCGCTGGAAACAGGGTAAAGAATACATACCGGAGAATTTAGAGGAATATGTAAAGAAAAATGGGTGGGTTTTAAGCACCCATAACAACTAAAAAAATAAAGGAATCCTAACCATGACAATTGACATTGACAGTATTGATAAAGCATTTTCACCAACACATGAGATCCATGAACCAAAAAAATTTATTGGCAGATACAGTGAAATTGAAAATTGTATAGTTGGACTTTCAACAGAAGGATCATTTATAACAATTTTTGGTCTAAGAGGAATTGGAAAATCGTCTATTGCAAATCAAATAAAGCTAATTGCTGAAGGAAATAAGACTCTGCCAAAGATGCTTCATTTAGATCATCTTATTCCAAAAAAAGGATTCAACTATATGGTACATCTCATAAGGTGCGACGAATTTATCGTCGATATAAGATGTTTGGTTAAACGAATATTGTTAGGTGATGATCAAAATGAATCAATTTTTTCACATAACAAGAATGGCGATAAAAGAATTACAAATTATAAAGAGAAATCTAAAGCAAATGCAGGAGTAAATGTATCTATTTTAAAAGCGGGAGTAGAGAGTGAAGGTGAGATTTATTATGAAACAGTAAGAACTGATGATTTAATTCAAGAATTCCGACAAGCTCTATTAGTGACAAAGAAAGATAATCAAGATAAAACTGGCCTTATAATATTGATTGATGAATTTGACATAATAAAAAACAAAAGCGGATTTGCTTCTTTGATTAAATCTTGTACTTCAAATTTTGTGAAATTTGGAGTAGTAGGGATTGGTGAAAGTATCGAAGACTTGATTGAAGGGCACACTTCAATTGGACGCCAGATAACAAGTGTCATAGTTAGTCCGATGCAAGAGAAAGAGCTTATTCAAATAATAAAATCAGCAGAAACAACATTAAAAGGTGAAATTTGTTTTACTGATGAAGTTATACAAGAAGTTGTAAAGGAAGCTGAAGGATTTCCTTATTTTGTACATTTGTTAGGCAAAGAATGTTTGTTAACCGCATTTAAACGCAATGAGAGAATCGTAAATAAAAACATATATGATGAAATTAAAGGCAATCTGATAAATGGGAAGATATCACTTACACAGGAATTTAGATATGTAGAAACTTGTCGGACATCCCCAGAAAGAGAATTGTTATTAAAGTTATTTGCAAATGTTGATAGTAATTATATTTTAATAGAAGATGTTTATAAACAAGCAAAAGATTATGGAATTGACAAACCCTCCAAATTCTTAGGGGTATTAATCGATACAAAAAATATAGCTCCTGTTTTAATTAAATCTCGTGATGATAGGAATGTTCGATTTGCCGACCCCATATTCAAGGTTTACTCTAAGAAAAGAAGAAATATTCATAATTTGTATTAACAGCGGTTCTAAGAAAAAATAAAGCAAATGTCTGACAAGTATATTCAAGTATGAGGTATGTATGCTACAACACGCATGGACTATATTCTGATTAACAATAACAGAAATGAATATTAGCAAAGCTAAAAGGTTATTAATGTTGGATAAGTCTCTTCACTAATTAAAGTTAGTTCATAAAGAATTGTCTCGGAGCCGACTTATTTCAGCAAAATTAAATCAGCGATTGTTTCATTGTCGTCAAGTGACTGAAGAATCCATTTTATTTCAACCATTTCTTTAACCGTTTCTCAGCTTCTGAATGAGACAAGGTTTTGCCGGAGTCGACTTCATTACATCCCTTCTCGACTTTGGAAAGTATAAACAGATGCTCTATAAAAAACGCACTCAAACTAAAAACACTATACTCTTCAAATTAAATATTTTTTTCCGCTTGATATTATCTTTCTGTTTTTATATATTCAGTCACTTTATTTTACAGCAGAGCTGTTAATTAAATTATAAAGGGAGGGTTTAATGGGAAACCTGAAAAAATCTGCATTGATGATAGCCGTTCTGGTAATGACAGCTTTTGTTTTTTCTAAAAATTACTATGTTAAGCAGATACTTATAGCAGATGCTAACGGTGATGGAAAAATGGATACGACTTATCAGGAAACATACATTTCTGACGAGCTTATCATAATATCGGACGAATTCAGCAGATCCTATATAGACAATGAATCGTTTACATTCTATAACACATCGGACAGCTCGTACTTCAAAAAAACCTATAAAGAGCTTGAAGAAGTGATGAATTCAACGGACTCGCAGTTAAGTAATTTTGAACTTACAAAAACTGCAGAAACAAAAAAGATAGGACCGTGGCAGGCAGCCAAATATCTTGGTAAAGCTAAAGTTATGGATATGGAGATGAGCCTTGATATGTACATTGCCAAAGATACCGGATTCCCGGTCGATCTCATGATAAGGCAGCAGGATAAAATGCAGAAGAAATCAAAAAATATTAAGATCATGACCGATAAGATCAAAGCTACGGGCGGGATCGTTGTTAAAGAAGTTGCTCGGATCGGCGGTGAAGTTGTTTCTGAAAAAGAGATCAAAACGATGAAAGTAATAGATAAAATCGAAAGCAAAATGGCTCAGAGACCGAAAGGTTTTAAAGAAATGAAGAAGTAGAGGAAGAAGAAGATGTTTAAAGAAGTTGACGCAAAAGTGAATTTTCCGAAGCTTGAGGAAGGAGTCCTCAGATTCTGGAAGGAGAACGATATATTTAAAAAATCCCTCGATCAGCGTAAAGGGAAAAAAGAGTATGTATTTTATGACGGACCGCCGTTCGCGACAGGTGTGCCTCACTACGGCCATCTCGTGGGCGGAACACTAAAGGATGTCATACCAAGATATTGGACTATGAAGGGGAATTATGTTTCACGAAGATTCGGCTGGGACTGCCACGGACTTCCCGTCGAATACGAAGTGGAGAAAGAACTAAAATTTGAATCAAAAAAGGATATAGAAGCTTTCGGAATAGACAAGTTCAACGAATCGTGCAGAAGCATAGTACTGAAATATGTTGACGAATGGGAAAAGATCGTTGACAGATCAGGCAGATGGGTTGACTTTGAAAACGATTACAAGACAATGGATATTGATTATATGGAGACCGTGTGGTGGGTCTTTAAATCCATCTGGGACAAAGGGCTTATAAAAAGGGGTTACAGGGTAAATCCTTTCTGTACAAGATGTTCCACACCTCTTTCCAAGCACGAAGCCGGGACGGACTGCTACAAAGATGTTCAGGATCCGTCAGTAACCGTCATATTCAAAGTAAAAGGCGAAGAGAATTTATATCTGACAGCCTGGACGACAACTCCGTGGACGCTCCCGTCAAACGCAGCTCTGGCTGTAAAGAACAGCATAGAGTACGCTTATGTAAAAGATATTGCGAACAATAGGACACTTATACTTGCTGTTGACAGGATACATCATATCTTCAAGGAAGGCGAATTCGAGATACTAAAAACAGTAAAAGGTTCTGATCTCGTAGGGCTAAAATACGAGCCGCTTTTTGACTATTACAAAGACATGAATGAATTTATACACACTGTGATAGAAGCTGATTATGTATCAACTGAGGATGGAACCGGAATAGTTCATCAGGCTCCCGCTTTCGGTCAGGAAGATTTTGAAGCCGGAAAGAAGTATAATGTGCCTGTATTAAATCCGGTTGACGATATGGGTTTGTTCAATTCGGAAGTTCCTGATTACCAGGGTCAGAACATAAAAGCAGCCGATAAGCACATAATAAAAGACCTTAAAGCGGCAGGCAAGCTTATAAAACACGATACAGTTCAGCACAGTTATCCGCACTGTTGGAGATGCGATACTCCGCTTATACAGAAAGCGACCGACAGCTGGGTGATGGAAATAGAGCCTGTAAAAAAGGACATGATCAAAAATAATGAACAGATAAACTGGATACCGGAAAATATCAAATACGGAAGGTTCGGAAATCTTCTTGAACAGATGCCCGAATGGCACCTGTCAAGGAACAGATACTGGGGAACGCCGCTGCCTATATGGGTATGCGAAAAATGCGGCAACACCGAGTGCGTAGGATCAGTTCAGGAACTTAAGGACAGAACCGGAATAAAAGATATATTAGACATACATAAGCATTTCGTTGATAAAATGACAATGAAATGTTCATGCGGCGGCGAGATGAAAAGAACTTCCGAAGTCTTGGACTGCTGGTTTGAATCCGGATCAATGCCTTATGCACAGAACCATTATCCTTTCCGGAACAAGGAAAGGTTCGAAGAAAATTTTCCGTGCGATTTTATAGCGGAAGGAATAGATCAGACAAGAGGGTGGTTCAATAAACTTCATGTTCTGTCAACTACTCTTTTTAACAGACCGGCATTCAAGAATGTGATCGTCAACGGCACGGTCCTGGCCGAGGACGGCAGCAAGATGAGCAAATCAAAGAGAAATTATCCTCCGGTGACGGATATTCTGGACAAATACGGCGCAGACGCGATGAGGATGTATCTGATAAATTCTCCCGCCGTCAGAGCTGAAAATCTCAGATTTTCCGAAGCGGGCATAATGGAAGTCATAAAGAAAGTAATGCTGCCTTTGTGGAACAGCTACAGTTTCCTTGTCACTTACGCCAATATAGACAACTGGCATCCGCAGCCGGAATATTTCAAGCCGGAAGATCTTACCAATGATCTTGATAAATGGATAATGTCTTACTTACAGAGTCTGACAAAAGAAGTCAACGAGCAGATGTCGGCCTATAAGCTTTATAATGTGCTGCCGGCGATGGTTGATTTCATAGATAATCTTACGAACTGGTACATAAGAAGATCAAGAAGAAGGTTCTGGAAAAGCGAGAACGATCAGGACAAAAAACATGCTTACGAAACACTTTATGAAGTTCTTTCAATACTCACCAGGCTCATAGCTCCGGTAATGCCTTTCATAGCGGAAGAAATATACCAGAACCTGGAGCTGATGGCATACCCTAAAGCAGCTTCATCAGTTCATCTCAGGGATTATCCGGAAGTTGACGAAAGATTCATAGATGTCGAACTTGAAGAAAAAATGTCGTTCGTGGAGACCGCAGTTAAGCTCGGAAGAATACTCAGGAACGAGAAAAATATAAAGATAAGACAACCGCTATCAACTTTCACAGTCGTAGCAAATAAAGAGATCACTCAAAAAGCGGTAACCGAATACAGCGAACTTATAAAAGAAGAGCTGAATGTAAAAAATGTTGTGGTTATAGCTGACGAGGAAGAGCTGGCAAGAATAACGGCAAAGCCGAATTTTAGAGTGCTCGGTAAAAAATACGGGCAGAAAGTAAAAGCCATCACTGCGGCTATTTCAGTGCTTCTTTTAAAGGATATAAGAAAAATAGAAGCCGGTGAAAGTATAATGATCGAAGGAGAACAGATAACTCTCGAAGACATATCAGTTCATCATGAGTCCAAAGAGGGAATATTCTCCGCTTCAGAAAGAGACATAACAGTATCGCTTGACACGACAGTAACGCCCGAACTGCTAATGGAATGCCACGCAAGAGAGCTTATAAACCGCATCCAGAACTTAAGAAAGGACAGCGGGTTTGATATTTCAGACAGGATAAGAGTGACTTACTACGCAGGTGATGAACTTTCAAATGCTATAAGTTCTCAAAATGATTATATTTCATCAGAAACGCTTGCAGTCGAAATAGTAAGGGACGAGAAGGTAAAAGTTTCAGGTCTCGAAGTAGAGATCAACGGGCTTGACTGTCATATAACAGCAGAAAAAATAAATTGATATAAAACACAAAGGAGCGCAAAATGACCGACAAGAAGAAATACAGCAAAACCGAGCTGGAAGCCTTCAGAAAGATCATAATCGAGCAGATCGAAGAAACTAAAGAAATAATCGATCACAGCATCGAGACAAACTCTGAATCTATTACTGAGCAGACAGGTGAAACGCATACCGAAGAACTCGGAACAGAACATCAGGCGAGAGAGATGGATTTCTATATGGCGCAGAGAGAAGGGAAATATATTGCAAACCTGGAAGGCGCTCTGAAAAGAATAGAGAACGGCAGCTACGGAATATGCAGAACATGCGGCGCACTGATAGACAAAAAACGACTTAAAATAGTTCCGCACGCCACATTGTGTTTTGATTGTAAAGCTAATAAAGAGAGAAAGGATTAATTGGGTTTTCTTCTTTCAAAAGATATGATGAAGAACAAATATCCGTTCTTTGCGATTTCCGCTCTAATAATATTTTGCGATCAGATCTCAAAAAAATATTTTGAAGATTTTCTTCTTTCAGTCGAAGATCATTCCGTCAAAGCTGTCGGGGATGAGTTTGCCAGGTTTACTCTGGCTTACAATACGGGAATAGCTTTCAGTATCGATCTCGGCGGCAGATATTTTCTCGCTACTGTTTCTTTTTTCGCATCGCTAGTAATAATCTATCTGATATTAAAGACAGAAATCAAAAAGAAACTTGAATTGTGGGCATTCAGCTTCATTCTTGGAGGAGCGGTCGGGAACATGATCGACAGAGCTTTTTATGGAAAAGTAGTTGACTTTATTGACTGCGATTTTCCCGATTTTATAATGGAAAGATGGCCTGTTTTCAACATAGCAGATTCGTTCGTGACCATCGGAATGGTTTTTCTTGCCGTGCAATATCTGTTTTTTGAACAAAAAAAGTCTGATATTCAATAGATGTTTTTTCTTGACTTGTAAGGTAAATAATTATATATTAACGGGCTTGTGTAAAAACAGGTAAGCTAAAAGAAGAAGTAAGGCTATGATAAAAATTACATTTCCTGACGGAAACATAAAAGAGTACCCGGAAAATGTCTCAGCGATAGAGATCGCAAAAGGCATCAGTCCCGGACTTGCCAAAGAGGTACTCGGAGCGGAGATCGACGGCAAATTATACGATCTCAGCTATAAATTTGATAAAGATGCTAAAGTAAAATTTGTAAAATTCTCAGACCCTAATGGGCAGGAGATATACTGGCACTCTACCTCGCATATTATGGCGCAGGCCGTAGTCAGACTTTTTCCAGGAACAAAAGTAGCGATAGGGCCGGCCATAGAACAGGGATTTTATTATGATTTCGACCATATTCCTTTCACTGATGAAGAACTCGCAAAGATCGAATCTGAAGTTCAGAAGATAATAAAAGAAAATCAGAAATTCGAAAGAAAAGAGGTTTCCAGAGAGGACGCTTTACAGTTTTTCAGAAGTAAAAACGAAATTTATAAAGTTGAGCTTATTGAAACTTTACCTGAAGGCGAGACTATTTCTACGTACACCAACGGCGAATTCACCGACCTTTGCAGAGGACCTCATATATTAAGCACAGGCACTATTAAAAAATTTAAAATATTATCAAGCTCAGGAGCATACTGGAGAGGCGATTCCAAGAATGCGATGCTTCAGAGAATATACGCAATAAGTTTCCCGACCTCGGAAGAACTTGAATTTTTCCTAAAGGTCAGAGAAGAAGCGGAAAAAAGGGACCACAGAAAACTCGGCCGCGAACTTGATCTGTTCAGCTTTCATCAGGAAGCACCCGGAATACCTTTCTATCACCACAACGGTGTGATAGTAAAACAGATGCTGATCGACTATTGGAGATACGAACACAACATAGATAATTATAAAGAGATACAGACACCGCAGCTTATGACAAAATCACTGTGGGAAACGTCAGGACACTGGATGAATTACAAAGACAATATGTTCGTGACTGAGATGGAAGATATGGAGAATGCGCTAAAACCTATGAACTGCCC
>DMTS01000167.1 GCA_003477045.1 Candidatus Delongbacteria bacterium | reverse complement strand
GAATAAAAAAGTCATAATTGTCGGCGCGGGACCCGGTGGACTGGCTGCAGGAATGCTTCTTGCATCTAAAGGCTACAAAGTCGATATCTATGAAAAGCAGAACAAAGTCGGCGGGAGGAACTCTTTTATCAGGCTCGGAAATTATATTTTCGATATCGGTCCGACATTTTTCATGATGAAGGATGTGCTCGAGAATGTTTTCGTTAAATCCGGAAAAAAGCTTGAAGATTTTGTAGAAGTAAAAAAACTCGACCCTATGTACCGTTTAAAATTTGCAGACGACAGAGAGCTGTATCCTTCTCCGGATAAGGCTAAAATGAAAGATACAATGGAGAAATTCTCTCAGGGCAGCTATGACGGATATTTAAAATATCTCGAAAAAGAAAAAGTAAAGTACGACAAGCTGATACCGTGCTTATCTATTCCGTACGGAAAACTTAGCGATTTCTTTTCGATGCATCTTATTAAAGCAGTGCCGTATCTGGACGCCCATACAAGCCTGTACGGAGTCCTTTCGAGGTATTTTGAAGATCCCGACACACGGATAGCTTTCACTTTTCAGGCAAAATACATCGGCATGTCGCCATGGACGGCTCCGGGGACATTCAGTATAATATCTTTTATTGAGCACGGCGGCGGCATCTATCACGTTACAGGAGGGCTCAACAAGCTTTCGTACGGAATGACTGATGCTTTTAAGCAGCTTGGCGGAAGCATTCATCTGTCTTCACCGGTAAAAAAGCTGATCGTCGAGAACGGAAAGGCAACGGGAGTTGAGCTTAATGAGGGAAAAATCGAGAGTGCTGATTATATAGTAATAAACGAAGATTTCGCTTATGCCATGACCGAGATAGTTCCAAAAGCGAACAGAAAAAAATGGACAAACGAAAATCTGGCCTCAAAGGGATATTCCTGCTCGACTTTCATGCTCTACCTCGGAGTGAAAAAAGAATTTAAAAATATTGCTCATCACAGCATAGTATTTGCAAAAGACTATAAAAAGAATGTGGATGAGATCACGGAAGAAATGAAATTGTCAGAAGACTTTTCTTTCTATGTTCAGAATGCTTCAGTTACAGATAAGACACTTGCGCCTGACGGTAAAAGCGCGATCTATGTTCTGGTTCCAGTGCCAAACAATAAAAGCAAAATAAACTGGGAAAAAGAAAGATCAGCTTTCAGGGACAGGATCCTTGAAGCGCTTGAAACAAGAGGCGGATACGAAGGGATCAGAGAGAACATTGAAGAAGAGAAGATCGTTACGCCTGCAGATTGGGAAAATGAGCACTCGGTATATCTCGGCGCTACCTTCAATCTGGCTCACAATGTCGGCCAGATGCTTTATTTCAGACCGCATAACGAGTTCGAAGAGTTCAAGAACTGTTTCCTTGTAGGCGGGGGAACGCATCCGGGTAGCGGTCTGCCTACGATCTATGAATCTGGCAGGATCTCGGCTGAGATAATCATGAAAAAAGACGGAATAAAATTATGAGAAAATCATGCCTTCTCGGGATCCTTACTATTTTAGGCTTGACATTTGCGTATGAGCCTGACAGCATATTTATTAAAGTTACTGGAAAGGGATTTAAAAATGACTTAGGGAGGTGCAGACTTCTTCTATACGCGTCTGAAAAAGGTTTCCCTGAGAATTCCGAAGACGCAGTTTTGGCATTTAGCGGAATAATAATCGATAAAGAAACTATCTTCGAGTTTAAGACTCTGCCTGGAATTTATGCAATAGCACTTTTACATGATCAGAATGAGAACAGAAAGCTGGACAAGAACTGGATCAAAGCTCCGAAGGAGGGATTCGGTTTTTCCAGAAATGTAAAGGTTTTCATGGGTCCACCTGAATTCAAGGAAGCTGCTTTCAATGCAGAAGAAAATACCTCACTTGAAATTAAAATGATATATCTTCAGAAATGAATGTATTCAGCTTTATAAAACTTATCCGCATGATATACGGGAATAAACCCGATATAATAAAGATCCAGAAAATGGGACTTTTAGCCGTCAAGATCGGTCAGGTTCATGCGCTAAGGATAGATTTTTTGGACGAGAATACCTGCATTGAACTTTCAAAGCTTTATCGCGCCAATATTCCGATCAAATCTGAAGAAGCTCTCAAAAATATTGACAGATCTAAATTTTCGTATATTGACGAAATCCCGCTCGCAACGGCTTCAGTAGGACAGGTTTACAAAGCCAGGCTCTTTTCAGGCGAAGATGTAGTTATCAAGATCATAAAAGCCGATTTTAAGAAAAAATTTGAAAATGATGTAAAGTCTGTAAAAAGGCTGTTCAGGTTCGCGATATTTTTTTATCCCAAGCTTGCCCGGGTTTTTGATCCGATAGGAATTCTGGAACATATAGAAGATTATACGATTAGGGAATTAAATCTTTTAAACGAGATCGAAGGGCATGAAATACTGCGCAGGATTTACGATGAAAATAAAGGTATTTATGATCTGTCTTCATTGAAATTTCCGATAATCTACAAAGAACTTTCTTCAGAGAATGTAATGGTCTCCGAGCTGATCAAGGGAAAGACTTTCGACGAAATACTTGATACAGAAATGAAATATGAAGACCTTCTGCTGCTCTTCAAACTTCACGGGTTCTTCATGTTCAATATAGGCACATTTCACGGGGATATTCATCCCGGCAATCTTATGATCTGCTGCGGAAAAATATATTTTATAGATACAGGCGCTATCGGCTATGTAAGCAAAAGACTCAGCCAAGGGCTTTTAAATTTTTTCGACGCACTATCGCAGTATGATTACGATAAGTGCGCCCAAAGGCTGAATGAAATGGCGGAAACTTCGATATCCGGGGAAAAGTTTGAGAAATTCAGAAAGAAATTCAATGTCCTTTATGCCGACTTTAAGGGAAAGAGCGTGAAGGAAGTGTCGCTGACGAAGAAAATGATGGAGACGATCAAGCTCGGAGTTAACTGCGGAATGGGCTTTGAAAAAGGCATGTTCTCGATAATAAAAAGTCTTATGTTCCTTGACGGAATGGTATTAAGATGCAGGCCTGACGCGGTTCTATTGGAAGATATGAGGCAGTTCGTTTCAGAGTTCAAAAAAGCGGAGGTAAAATGAGCAAAAGAGCAATGATGGGACTTATTCTCGGTGCCGTGCTTGGAGTATTCTGCATATTCGGCATAAATATCAGAATGGGTGATCAGGTAACAGGGCTATTTTTGTTCGCAACCTGGTTCAACAGAGTGGTTATGGGCTTAATGATAGGATTCTATACTCCTGTATCAAGAAAACTTCTGCATTCAGCTCTTAGGGGAGGACTGCTCGGACTAATAGTGAGTTTCTCGCTTTATTCAGCTATGTATTTTCTGGACACTCCGGGATTTATAGCAGGAATATTTTACGGTATAATTATTGATGTAATATGCACTAAGTACGGGGAAATTAAATGAAAGTGATCGATCTTAGAAGCGACACGGTTACAAGGCCGTCCGAAGCGATGCGCAAAGCGATGTACAAAGCTGAAGTGGGTGACGATGTTTACGGCGATGACCCTACAGTTAACAGGCTTGAAGCGCTCGGCGCTGAAATGCTCGGAACGGAAGCGGCTATATTTGCAACAAGCGGGACTCAGGCAAATCTACTAACGCTTCTGGCACACTGCGAGAGGGGAGATGAGTATATAGTCGGTCAGCACGCTCACACATATAAGTATGAGGGCGGGGGAGCTGCAGTCCTGGGCTCTATTCAGCCGCAGCCTTTAGAGATGAACGAGAAGGGGATGATCGACCTAAAAGCCGCAAAAACTTTTATCAAAGACGATGATGATTTTCACTATGCCAAAACACGACTGCTCTGCCTCGAGAATACTTATGGCGGAAGGGTCGTTCCGCAAGATTACATAAAAGAAGCGAAAGCTTTCGCAGATAGGCATAAACTTAAGCTTCACTTGGACGGCGCAAGAGTATTCAACGCGGCAGTAAAGCTGAATATTGATGTAAAAGAGATTACAAAACATTTCGATTCGGTTCAGGTCTGTCTTTCAAAAGGACTTGGTGCTCCTGTAGGCTCGCTTTTGTGCTCTTCGAAAGATGTAGTTACAAAAGCCCGCAGATGGAGAAAAGTCCTGGGCGGCGGA
>DMTS01000232.1 GCA_003477045.1 Candidatus Delongbacteria bacterium | reverse complement strand
TATATATATATCTTTTTAGCAATCTTGAAGACAGACTTGAAGGGAAAAATGATCTTACTATTATCCCAGACGGAGTATTATCTTTCCTCCCGTTTGAAACTCTGATCATGCCTGACGGAAGATATCTCGTTGAAAAATACAACATCAGATATACTCAATCATTGACGGTATCTGAAATCATTGCAGGGAGAAATTACAGTAAGAACAGAAAGCAGCTTCTTGCATTCGGCGGTGCTGTATATGACAGGATATCATATGAATCTGATATTATCAAATCAGAAAAACAACTGGAAAATCTAAAAAATGAAACACTAAGGGCGTTAAACGAAGGTCAGAGCACAAGAAACGAGTATAAACGGCTGGGATTTGCATCGTGGGAAAATCTTCCCGGCACTTTAACTGAAGTAAAAGCAATTAAAGGAATAATAAAAGATTCTGACATCTATACCGGTAAATCGGTGTCGGAATTTGAATTAAAAAAATTATCCAAAGACAGCAGCCTAAAGAACTACAAAATACTTCATTTTGCCACACATGGTCTTGTTGTTCCGGAAATTCCGGAGCTCTCAGCTATCATTCTTTCATTATCAGATGTTGATGCAAGCGGCGAAGACGGTTTTTTGACAATGAATGAAATAGCGATGCTCAATCTTAATGCAGATTTTGTAAATCTGTCTGCCTGCGAAACGGGACTCGGCAAAATATATGGAGGGNNAGTTTTCTTATCGCGGGAGCTAATAGTCTATCAGTGTCACTTTGGCAGGTAGCTGATGAATCTACAATGAAATTCATGATAGGTGTTTATGATCTGGTGAACAATAAAGGCTTAAGTTATGATATGGCTTTGACTGAAATGAAAAGGAGTTTTTTAAACGATAAATACAAGAATCCATTCTATTGGGCACCATTTGTATATTATGGAAAATAACAATGAAAACTATTAAAACAATAATCTCTTTATTTAATTGACTGAAACACTTTTTTAAATGTATGCTTAAGCTCATTTGTTAACATTTTCATCCCTAAAACGTTTACTCATTTTCTTTAGATCACAGCCTGATTTCTCATTGCGGAAAATGGGAAAAATAAATCCCTGAAGTATTTACCCTATAAAATTGCTTCAACAGAATCGTATGGCAGAACTAAATAAACTGCCTGCCCTAACCGTTCACGCTTTTAAGATCATATTCCTCAATAATATCCAGCACTTTCGCCGCGAACTCGTCAACTATCGTGTAAAAAGCTTCATTCTTCTTATTCTTGGTCTTGGATACGACGCCGTGCCTTTTTAGGATCGCAAGCTGCTGAGAAACGATCGGAAATGACTCATTGATACATTCAGCCATATTGCCGACCCTGCACCCTTCCGCCCGTAACGCAAGCAGAAGATTGATCCTTTTTGAATTGCTCAGAGCCTTAAAAACTTCGGCAAGTTTTTCATGATTCTGCATATATGTTTTTTTATTTTGCTCGTTCTTCATGGATCAGCCTTTCGTTGAGGAAAATTTTATAGTGAATAGGACTGTTCTTTGAAAGCATGGCGGAAACGCCGCAGTATTTAGTCATGGATAATTCAACAGACCTTTTAATTTTTTCAATATCAAGATCGTCTTTACCTTTTAAATGATACTCTACGAAAATATCTTTGTAAACCATCGGATGGTCTTTCGTCTGTTCAGATTCTGCCGTCATAGTAAGTTCATCGTATTCTACATGCATTTTTTTTAGAATTGAAGCAACATCCATCCCGCTGCATCCCAATAGTCCGCCAAGCAGAAGAGCTTTCGGGGACGGACCGCTGTCATTACCGCCGAATTCTTTTTTTGTGTCAAGTGTATATTTATGACCGAACTGGTCAATCTCAAATGAAAGGTCACCCGTTTGAATCGCTTTTACCTTCACCGTCATCTCCTTTTTTAGTTTTGCAGAATAATCCCGAAATCATATAGCCGAAGAACGCGCCGTAAAATACCGAACCCCACGGATTCGATGTGATGGCTCAGCCGCCTCCCGCGCACCCTATAAAATAGTAATAGGCATAACCGGCGAGAGCGCCAAGTCCTGTGAAAATTAAAGTTCTATATTTTTCCATCAGTTTTTACAGCCTTTTTTGGTTCCTCTTTTTTCTGCTCGATTTTTTTCGGTTCTTCCTTTTTAACCGTAACATAATGTTTCTTAAGGATAGTTTCGATCTCTGACTTAGACCTGAGCCCAATAAACCCGTCAACCACTTTACCGTCTTTGAAAACTGACACGGTCGGAATTGAACGGATACCGTATCTTGCGGCCATCTTCTGATTGTCGTCAACATTCAGCTTTACGAACTTCATTTTAGTTGAATTTTCATTAGCGATCTGCTCTATGATCGGGCCGAGAGTTCTACACGGTCCGCACCACGGAGCCCAGAAATCAACAAGAACAGGTACTTTTGAATCTAAAACTTCTTTCTGAAAATCAGCGTCTGTAACATTCGTTATATTCTTAGTCTCGGCAGCGAACACCATAAGCGTCACCGATAAAAGTATCATTATTATTTTTTTCATTTTTCAGCCTTCCTATTTTATGTATTTGTCAAGTTTAGCCCTGATGCTCGCTTCGGGATGCGCACCGATGAAACCGTCAACAACTTCGCCTTTAACGAATATCATCATTGTCGGTATTGACTGTATCTGATATTTCGTAGCCGTTTCTCTGTTGTGATCTACATCGAGTTTTGTGATCTTGAATTTTCCTTTATACTCATCTGCAAGTTTATCTATCACCGGACCGACCATCCTGCAGGGGCCGCACCATTCCGCCCAGCAGTCAACAAGTACGGGTATATCTGATTTTATGACTTCTTTGTTGAAGTCTTTATCGCTTACATGTAAAGCTCCCATTTTGTATCTCCCTTTTTATTTTTTAGTTCATTATTTCAATTTAGCATTTTTACTACATAGCAAAGTTACTAAATAGAAAAGCGTTTGTCAAGAGATATTTTAAAAATTTCAGGGAGGCTTTATTTATTTTTTAGCTTTTTTAGCTTTTTTCTTAAGATATTTATCAAGCATAGCGTTAAAATCCTCTTCAGGGTCAACTTCCTCGAACCTTTCGACAGCTTCGCCATTTATAAAAATTACAAGAGTAGGA
>DMTS01000191.1 GCA_003477045.1 Candidatus Delongbacteria bacterium | reverse complement strand
AAGTTCTCTCTGTATATTTTCCCATATTGTATAACCCCAGGGCTTGATGACCATACAGCCTCTGACATCGCTGTTCTCCGCCAGTTCAGCTGCTTTTATAACTTCAAGATACCATTGGGGGTAATCTTCCTCTCTGGTAACCGGTATCGCTGTTTTCTTAAATTCCGCCATCTTTTAAATCCTGCTCTTATAAATTAATGCCTAATCTCGTAATTCGGTGCTTCCCTTGTTATCTGCACATCGTGCGGATGACTTTCGATCAGTCCGGCATGCGTCATCTGAATGAATTGTGTCTTTTCTTTCATTTCTGCTATATTTTTAACTCCGCAGTAACCCATAGCCTGCCTCAATCCGCCGACCATTTGATATATTGTGTTGCCGACCTTTCCTTTGTACGGGATCCTTCCCTCGATGCCTTCAGGAACGAATTTGTCTGCACCCAGCTGGAAATATCTGTCGGCAGATCCTTTTTTCATCGCGCCTAATGAACCCATTCCTCTATACGTTTTGAACTGACGGCCTTCGAACAGTATCATTTCGCCCGGAGCTTCATCCGTTCCTGCCAGAATTGAACCTAACATTACGCAGTCAGCTCCCATTCCGATAGCTTTAGCTATGTCTCCGGAATATTTTATTCCTCCGTCGGCGATTAGAGGGATCTTATATTTTTTACAGGCGATTGAAACATTCTCAATTGCAGTGATCTGAGGCACTCCTACTCCGGCAACTACTCTTGTTGTACAGATTGACCCGGGTCCGATTCCGACTTTTATAGCATCCGCTCCGGCTTTTATCAGCGCTTCAGCTCCGTCGGTAGTCGCTACATTTCCGGCTATTATCTCAATACCTTTGTATTTCCTTTTTATCCTTTTTATCTCTTTTGCAATATCCTCGTGATGACCGTGTGCACTGTCAATTACTATGATATCGACTTTGGCATTCATAAGAAGCTTAATTCTTTTATCGTCACCGTTAGCGGATATGGCCGCTGCGACCCTCAATCTTCCGCCTTCGTCCTTGCAGGCGTTCGGAAAACTTTCCTTTTTCTTGATATCCTTGAAAGTGATCATTCCTTTCAGGTTATAATCGTTGTCAACGATGGGAAGTTTTTCGATCTTATTTTTCTGAAGAATATATTTCGCTTCTTCAAGCGAAGTACCCTCTTTAGCTGTGACCAGAGGACATTTAGTCATAATGTCTTTCACTCTGATATCATCGTTATATTCAAATCTGATATCTCTGTTAGTAATAATTCCGACAAGCTTAGTACCTTCTACGACAGGTACTCCGGATATCGAGAATTTATGCATAAGTTTAAATACATCTTTTAAATGAGCCTCGGGACCTATGGTTACCGGATCGGTTATCATACCGCTCTCGGATCTTTTAACCTTGTCAACTTCTATAGCCTGTTCTTCGGCGGTCATATTTTTATGGATAACGGCTATTCCGCCTTCTCTGGCCATAGCTATCCCCATCTGAAATTCTGAAACCGTATCCATCGCAGCAGAGATGATCGGAATGTTCAGCCTGATATTCTTCGTCAGATAAGTGACTGTGTCAGCTTCGCTTGGACGCACCGAACTTTTTTGAGGGAGCAAAAGAACATCATCGAATGTTAATCCCAACCCTAATATTTTTTCTTTCATTTTTACCTCACTTTTTAGCGAAAAACCGCACATAAACTGTTTGCTGCTTGTTCTTTTATGAAATAGCAAAAATAAATAAAAATGTGTATATAGTCAAGGTCAAATATATTTTGTTTTATTAACAATTTATTTCTATTGACATCGCTCTTAAAATTTAGGTATATTGATAATTAGTAAAATACTGTTCCGCTAAATGTGGTAAGATCCATGCTAATGTTATTTTTAAAAAATATTTTTTTTATAACTAAGATAGAGATACCTCTACTCTACTCTACTCTAACAAAAATGAATCCGACAATAAAACAACTTTAGGAATTACAAATGAAAAATAAAATTCTGAACTTAGCTTTTCTTATTTTCTCTCTTTTACTCCCTACCCATGCTCAAACCGGCTGGAGCGATCCGGTCAGTGTATCTGGAATTTACTGGTGCACTGACCCTGCGATCAGCGTTGACAACAACGGTGTTTTATCCGCATTTTGGCTCAAACATATTAAACTTGATGTTGGGTATTATAGCACCGTTTACTTTTCACAATCATTCAATGGCGGATTGAATTGGACAGCTCCTGTAAATATCACGCCCGAAAGTACCAGTGTTTTATGGGAAACCCGAGCCGTCACAGACTTAAAAAATAATATTCATATTATATATGCGAAAGGGTTGGAAAGTAAAGTATTAGTTTACAAAAAATACGACGGTGTAAGCTGGACAGTCGACTATGTTATAGACATAAGCTTAAATGTTAATATGCGATTTGATATTGACAATACAGACATGCTTTTTGCCACATGGACTTTAGGCAGTACAACATACTATATGTACTGTGACTCTAATATTTATCCTTTAGCTTGGTCTGTTCCAAAAAAAATTCATCCTGATATAAACTACCAAACCTTCGGATTTATATTTGATAAAAACAATGACATATACGCAATTGGAAAAAATGATACTGACACATCAATAGGCTCGTGTGTTTATGAATATAATAAAATTGAGGATAAATGGTACAATTTTGAACAAGTTTATGATTTTGGAGAAATGAATTTAGGTTGTGCTATAACTCTATCACAAAACGATTCTTTATACACAAATACTGCTGTTGGTAGCTCCATGCTTTTTAATAATGACTTTCTGAATCAAAAGTATATCCAGGATTCTACATGGGCAATTCCAGTGAATATAAATAGTAAAAACAATGACTGGAATAAGAAGATGTTCGTTGACGCGAAGAATATCATCCATGTATTTGAAGTTAATATTGAGAATGACATTCATAGCCTAAATCACACTTATGGTAAAGGTGCTTCGTGGCAAACAGAGACCATTCACACTGATCCTGATTATTATATACCTTGGTTTGATGTAAAAAGAAAGGTCTTTGAAGAATATGATGAGTATTATGTATTATATGGTAAGAGCGGTAACATAAATGGTACTCCAACAAGTCGAATAAATTTCCAAACCAAGCGAATTTCAACCGGAATTGAGAATTCAGAGAACATTCCTGAATCTACTGTTCTTTATCAAAATTATCCAAATCCATTTAACAACTCAACCGAAATATCTTACTCAATCAATAATCCTGCGAATGTAAAAATTAGCATTTTCAACACAAAGGGAGAGTTCATTCAAAACTTAATAAACAAGAAACAAACCAAAGGACAGCAATCAGCTATCTTCAATGCTGTTAATCTCAATAGCGGAATTTATTACTACCAGCTTGAGATTGGCGGACATGTAAAAGATACTAGAAAAATGTTGTACCTGAAATGATAAATCACGACCTAATTAATAATGGAGGCGACTATGAACTGAACCATCGCATCACCCGTAATTATTTAGCCCACTACGGCTGTAATTACGGTCAATCAATGAAAGAGGGTTCCGCCTGCGCCTCCGTCTGACAATATACGGATAAACGGGCGAATACTCAAATGTGAAAAATCATCAAAAAAGGAGAAACGCCATGATGAAAAAA
Organism: Candidatus Delongbacteria bacterium; assembly: GCA_003477045.1. Classification (GTDB taxonomy): domain Bacteria; phylum UBA4055; class UBA4055; order UBA4055; family UBA4055; genus UBA12480. The sequence goes on along the minus strand of DMTS01000191.1, from coordinate 11,820 downwards.
CTAATCGCAATCTTATTGATTGCAGTCTCAATTTCTCTCTTCTCTGCGGAGAAATACGCTGTTTTAATTGCCGGTGATTACGAAGCGACCGGAGTGCCGTCATCAGCCATGTGGAATACCGAACCTTATTCTCCCANNGAAATGCTGACTCAGAAAAAGGGCTTCAAGCCCGAAAATGTTATAGTTTTGTTTGCAAAAGGACAGGATTTGTGCTTAGATCAAGAATATTCTGAAATCGACATAAGATACAGAGCAAGTCGCTATCCCGGCTTTACATACATCACCAACTACGCGGCAACAGAAGCGAATGTAGCGGCTGTATGCGCTGACCTGAGTAGTAAAATGGTTTACGGTGACGATTTCCTGTATGTTTTTGTAATGAGCCATAGTTCATCCTCANNCCTCAAGCATATATTTGATGAATGATGCGCACACGGGAAATGTCGCCGTTCCTTTCACAAGGTTCGATGATTATTTCAAAGGTTTGACAGCTTTGAATAAGGTTTATCAGCTTTCTATGAATTATGCGGCTAAACTCTCTGCTGAGTTGCAAGCACCGAATGCGACAATCATAAATTCAAAAGAATCTCTTGGCACCGTAACTAAAAACAAGTAAATTACTAATAAATAACTGAAAACAGAAAAATGAAACTACAAACAGCAACCCACAACTATGAATTCAACGATTTTAAATATAAATCTTACTTACAACAAGGAACCTGAAATGAAAAATAAAATTCTTACTCTAGCTTTTCTAATTTTCTCACTTCTATTTTCAGCCCATGCCCAAACCGGTTGGAGTGATCCTGTTACAGTTTCAGGACTGTATTGGTGCGGCGAATCGGCAATAACCTATGACAGCAACGGTGTATTATATGCTTTCTGGAAAAAAAGTATTGATCTTGAGATCGGTTACTACGGAACAGTTTATTTTTCGAAATCATTTAATGGCGGTTTGAATTGGTCTTCTCCGGTAAATATAACACCTGATTACAACGAAGTTCCTGTTTGGGAAATCCGCGCCGTAACTGACTCAAATAATAATATCCATATTATTTATGCAAAAGGATTAGAAAATAAAGTTTTGATTTACAAGAAATACGATGGTATAAGCTGGACTGATGACAATGTGATTAATATTAGTTTAGCTAATAATATGCGCTTTGGAATTGATAATTCAGACCGACTTTTTGCGGCATGGACTTTGAGCAGTACTACATATTATACCTATTACGATTTGAATAATGACTCCCTTTTTTGGTCAGATCCTAAAAAAATACATCCTTCTGAAGACTATATTTTAGAAGGTTTTGCTTTAGATAAAGAAAGTAATTTACATGCGGTAGGAGCTTATGGAGAAGTCGATAGCTATAGACCTTATTACTATTTCTATAATAAGATAATTNNTGAACAATGGACTATTTTTGAGGAAATTGCAGATTACCAAGAAAAAACTTTGGGTTGTGCTATTGCTTTATCTCAATTTGATTCACTATACACAAATACTGCTGTTGGATACTCTATGATTGAAAATAATGATTTTCAGAATAATAAATACATTCAGGATTCAACATGGTCAATTCCAGTTAATATAAATAGTAAAAACAATTGGTGGAATAGAAAAATGTTTGTTGACTCGAAGAATATCATTCATATCTTTGAAGTTAATGATGAGAATGATATACACAGCCTAAATCATACTTACGGAAAAGGTACTTCGTGGCAAACAGAGACCATTCACACTGATCCTGATTACTATATTCCTTGGTTCGATGTAAAAAGAAAGGTGTTCAATGATTACGACGAATATTATGTATTGTATGGTAAAAGCGGAGCATATAGCCGAATAAATTTCCAAACAAAACGAATTTCAACCGGAATTGAGAATTCAGAGAACATTCCTGAATCTACTATTCTTTATCAAAACTACCCAAATCCGTTTAATAATTCTACTGAAATCTCCTATTCAATAAATAAATCTTCAATAGTCAAAGTAAGCATCTTTAACACTAAAGGAGAATTCGTCCAAAGTCTTGTTAATAAAAAGCAAAACAAAGGACAGCATTCAATCGTATTCAACGCAGATAATCTCAACAGTGGAATTTACTACTACCAGCTTGAGGTTGACGGAGTGGTTAAAGAAACTAAAAAAATGCTGTTCCTGAAATGACAATACTAAAAACTAAATAAAAAGCGGGAAGCGCCTAAAGACAAAACCCATCGTAATACCCGTAATTATCAGGCCATGTCAAGCTTTAATTACGGTTATATAAACTGACAGAGTGCCGTCAGCTCCTCCCTAAAGTAAATATACGGAAAGTTGGCGGTAACTCAAATAACAAAATCATCAAAAAGGAGAAACGCCATGATGAAAAAACTAATCGCAGTCTTAGTGATTGCAGCCTCAATGTCTCTCTTCTCGGCAGAGAAGTACGCCGTCTTAATTGCCGGCGATTATAACGCGACCGGAATTACAAACACTACTCACCTTTGGAACCAGGGTGTGGGTGACAGATCTGAATTCTGGAACGACCTTTACTTACAGTGGGAAATGCTAACACAAGAAAAGGGCTACAAACCCGAAAATGTGATAGTTCTATTTGCTAACGGGATTGATCATAGTATTACTAATCCGGAGATTGACATTCGATACAGCCCAACGCAATACACCGGTTACACCCACATCACCAACTACGCAGCGTCGGAAGCGAATGTTCAGGCTGTATGTGCTGATCTTTACAGCAAAATGGTCTATGGCGACGATTTCCTATATGTATGGGTTATGAGCCACAGCTCGTCAGGTTCAATTTATCTGATGAATGATGCACTTACCGGTAATGTAGCAGTTACTTACTCAACCTTTGCGAATTACTTTAAAGGATTGACAGCCTTAAAAAAGGTTTATCAGCTTTCGATGAATTATGCACTGAATCTAAAAATTCAACTACAGGAAACAAACGCTGTAATTATTTCTTCATGCTCGGCTGATGCACAATTTAGCTACTCTTACGAAGCAGATCAAAAAATAGTTGTGAATAGCAAAGGCCCTGGTGATTATGTTGTAGTAGAAAATGAAGATATTGGCAACAAAACATATTACCATGGTGAGGTAAATTACCATATGTACAGTGCAATAAATGGTAAAAGACCAGATGGTGAAAATTTTTATTATTATACCACCGATACGGAAGGCATCCCGATTGTGCACGATTATTTTTCCGATGCTGATATTAATTCTGATGGCCATATTAGTATATTAGAAGCTTTTACATGGATGAAAGAAGATGATTATATTACAAGAGTATCGACTCCTGAAACACCTGCTTATTACGATACAGGTACTGGAGGATCTGAAAACGGAAGATACATCAGCTTTAAATATCCTACGCTTATTACAAGCAGTGAAATCGATGGATGGTATTATGGTCCTACAACATTAAAAGGTAATATCGGTATATTAAATGATGTTTGGTCATGGTTTAACGTAGAACCTTTTTCTGATGTTACGATATTAAGAAAACCTTTAAGCTCATCGGAGTTCTGGTCTGGTATAGATTTAGACTATGATTGCGTTGTAAAAACTGAATCTCCGGAAGTACCGATTGATATTATTTATGGTATTTCAATGATAAGCACGCGGGTTGAAAACATGAAACTTAATTTTTTGGCAGACAGTCAGTTGGACCTTGTCGGAAGATGTACATTTTCCGGAGTTGATTTGAATTTTAATGCAGGCAGTACGGTAAATATGAATCAAGCTACGCTCAACACTGCAGACAATACAACTATTACAGGGAATATTACTTTCCCTGAATACTCAGAACTGAGCGTAACAATCGGGACAAAATTAATTGTAAAATCCGGCTCTACCTTAGAATTCCTACCCGGTTCAAAAATATGGTTGGGACAGGGATCTGAACTCGTTATTGATGCAGGAGCAACATTAGCATTTAACAATACCCCTATTGTTGTCTCGCCCGGTTCAAGATTTACTATAAATGGAACTTTTACGGGGACATATTACGAAGCTTCCGATTTAGGAATTTATCCTGAAACCAAAGGGGAATCGTGGGTCGGAATAGTAGCCGGTATTGAAAGTACTATAGCTTTAACAAATGTAAAAATTGCCGGAGCTGAATGCGCGATCAGCGGTTCACCGGCTTCGATCAGCCTTGTCGGTTGTAAGTTTACCGATTGTATAAACGGTGTTAATTTTGTGTATTGTAACGATTACACGATTGAAAATAATACATTCACAGGTATGGGATCAGGCATAGGTGTCTGCCTTACAACTTTTAATTCACTGGGCACATTCAAATATAATACGATTGAGAACTTTGCGAGAGGTGTTTTACTTACTTTCTCATCTCCGATAATGTCAAAAAACATTATCCGTAACAATGCAAACTACGGCTTATATGTAACAGGCTATTCTTCATATCCTCAATTGATTAATCCTGGAGATACAGCCTTAGGATTAAATAATTCTATAGTAGATAACGGGCTTGGCACTGATTATTACGAAAGCTCTCAGATATATTCAAAATATTCTGCTGCGGTATATATGGAAAACGGGATGAATAATATTTATTCCGGAAATACATCAGAACTTCCAGCTGTTCCCTGCTACAGGGGAGTTGGTTACAGTCCATCATCCGAAATATTGCGTTTTCCTACACTTCTAAAAGCCGCCAATAATTATTGGGGGACGGCGAGTATAAATGATGTGAATTTCACGAGTTACTTTGATTTATATACTTGGTATAGGCTGTCTTACGAACCTTACGCCACAAAGCCTTTTACGGAATTCTTACACACTGCTTCAATTTATGGCTCACTCAGCATAGAGGCTAAACTGTTAGATCAGGCTATAAAGGCGGAATTGGACGGTAAAATAGATCTTGCAATAAAGAAATTTGAAAGAATAATCGAAAAGTTTCCGACCAGCGAAGAAAACTACATTGCTCTATCGAGATTGACGGATATTTATGTCAAAGAAGAAATATCCTTAGATCCTTTAGTCTCAATTTATGATGCTCAGATTGCTTCAGAAGATGAGAGTGTAAATAAACAATATTTTAAAGAAATGAAAATTGAATCGAAAATCAAAACCAAAAAGTATGACGAAGCGATTGTGTTAGCAGAAGAAATGAAATCTGAGGCTCAAACAGAAGGTGAAATTCTGCTGGCAGAAATAAATGTTTCTATTGCCAATATGTTGAAAGACGCAGAGAGCAGCGGTAAAGGGAAATCATCTTCTGATCCGCAGTCTGTTATTGATTTGATCAATAAGCTTACAGGCAACGAAGTAAAAACAGAACCTTCGTATTTAGCAGAAACATTACTCCCTTCGGAAAGCAAACTCTACCAAAATTACCCGAATCCTTTCAACCCTGTAACACAGATTAAGTTTGATCTTACAAAGACTGCAAAAGTAAGATTAAGCGTGTACAATATCAGCGGACAGGTTGTAGCAGAGCTTACAAGCGGAACAATGAATGCAGGACATCATGCTGTTGATTTTGACGGTTCTAAATTAAATTCAGGAATCTATTATTATACACTTGAAACTAACAGTATGGCTACAACTAAAAAAATGGTACTTACAAAATAGTGACATTTGTCCCTATCGAAAGCAAAAGGCAGTCTGAATTGACTGCTTTTTTGCTTAGTTAATTTTCCTAAAATTATCCGCACCGCCGATATATAAAATCTCCCCGTAATAGATCTTATGAAAATCCTTTTTCGGATAATTCTCCAATATCGTGTTGTCTATAAAATCTTCGGGCATAAATTCTGAGGAATAAATCTTTCTGCATTCAATAACAAGTTCGGCCTCTGCGTAAGATGGACACTTTATTTTTATGGAAGGAATAACGGTCAGAGCCGTTTTCTCAAGTTTTTTTTCATGCTTGCCGCTCACTCTTCCAAGGTAGGAAAGATCTTTTCTATATTCTTCGCTGAAAGCGGAAAGCGTGAAAGTATCAAATTTCTCCATGAATTCATTGGTATAACGGGTTGGTCTTACCACGACCTGAACGAAAGGTTTGTTCCACATTACTCCAATGCTTCCCCATGCTACCGTCATGCAGTTAAATGAATCGTTTTCTAACACGCCCGATGTGAGCAGCATCCACTGCTTTCCCCAAAGGTTGAAGATCTCCGTATTGAATTCATAAATTTCTATTTCTGTTCTTTTCATGTTTACATCCCTTTAAAATTTATTTAAATTGTATAATCACCAAATATAGTGAATTTTGCAAGGAAAAATTTATGAGAGTACTGGTACAGATGGTAGATGAAGCGTTTATTAGAATAGACGGGAAAATCCATGCCGCATCGGGAAAAGGGCTGCTTCTTTTTGTCGGATTCAAAAATGGCGATACGGAAGATATGATACCGTATTTTACAGATAAAATAATTAATTTAAGAATATTTGAAGACGCTGAAGGGAAAATGAACATGTCCGTTAAAGATATTAACGGCGAGATATCCGTCGTATCACAATTCACATTATACGCCGACACGAACAGGGGAAGAAGACCGGGATTTTCTGATTCGGCTTCACCGGATGTTGCAGTCCCTTTGTATGATTCTTTCGTAAAATATTTGAAAAATACCGGCTTAAAGATAGAGGAAGGTGTTTTTGGCGCGCACATGGAAATAGGCTTAATAAACAATGGTCCGGCTACATTTTTAATTGAGAAATGAAACTAAAATTAAATCATTCTGCACTTGACATACATACCAAACAAAATTATTTTACCATAAAGAACTTAAACAAGGATAAAACTTATGATATTTGATCTGATTCTAATAATCTTAATTATAGTAGCCTTAACAAGAGCAAGCGCTAAAGGCTGTACGGAAGACTTGAATTTTGCAGTCGGTTTTCTTGTTATCGTAAGGTTCGCTGGGATTTTTTATAAGCCTGCCTCAAAATTATTTTTAAAAATTACCGACAGTGAATTCCTTGCTTTATTTGCTGCTTATATCACATTAATGATATTGCTGTTTTTTATTTTTAACGCAGCTGCCGGGAACAGAATTATCGAGCTTGGAAAAAAGATACCGAAAAAAACCGGGTTATTTTTAACTTATTTTTTTGCTGTTATTAGAACGATTATGATATTCTCAATCATTTTCGGGTTGATTTATACTTTTCCTCTTCTTAAAAGGGCTCCCGAAAAATATATTACTCCTAAAAGCTATGGTTTAACTGAATCGTTCCTCGGTGGAGGAACAAGCGAACTGTTTCACAAGCTGGCAGCTTACCTTACAGAAAAAGTAAGTGCTCCTGTGGATTTTATGGCAAGGCAAAAATCTAAGCAGGTTCACGGTTCTTCAAAGACATTCGACGCAGCAAAAAGCGTTGATGGCTTTCACGAAGTAAAAACTGTAGATAAAACAGTCCCGGCAGCACAGCCTAAAGACCCAAAGCAACCGGAACAGAAAACCGAAGAAGCAAATAAATAATATCAAACCGGTATTTCAAAACCGAATACGCTTCCTTTCCGGTAAATGCTTTCTACAAAGACTTTTCCTTTATGTTTTTCAATGAATTCTCTGCACAATAAAAGCCCGATACCGGTGCCTTTTTCATTTGCGGTCCCGATAGTTGTAAAGTGCCTGTCTATAACAAAAAGTTTCGGTAAATCTTTTTTTCTGATCCCGACTCCATTATCAGTAACTTTAAAAATGAATTTTCCTTCTTTAACCTCTCCAGCCGCCGATATCTTCCCGCCGTTTTTCGTGAACTTTATAGCGTTTGCCAAAAAATTTCTTATTACTGTCTTTATCATATTCTTGTCTGCAAAAATAAAAATTTTAGGATCCGCATATACTTCTAATGATATGTTCTTTAAATCCGCATTCGGTTTGGAAAGCTCAACGCAGCTTGCAAGTATTTCGTTGAAATTGAATCTTTCGGGATTGAACTGTCTTAATCCGCTTTGCGATCTTGACCATTCAAGCAGGTTTTCCAACAATTTAAGAAGGTGTTTTGTCGAAAGATTTATTGTGTTTATGTATTCTCTTTGTTTTTTTACGGTTAATTCATCAAAATAGGTTGAAAGGAGTTCGGAAGTGGTATAAAGGATCGAGAATGGATTCTTCAGGTCGTGCGCCACAATATTGAAAAACTTGTCCTTTGCAGAATTTGATCTTTGAAGTTCCGATTTTGATCTTTTCAGTTCTTTATTTATTCTTACAAGTTCTATATTTTTTAGTTTATATATCTCATTTTCTTTATCTTTTTTATCATTTTCGTATCTGGCTGATATGTTGCCCAGCTCCTGCTGTTTCTGAAAATTGAGCAGTTCCTCGTTTGTTTTCGAATACATGACATAATAAGCCAGAGCTTTTCTAAAGTTGTTTCGCTTACCGTATATCTCTGATAAAAGTTTATAAGAATCCCTGAGTTTGTCTTTAAGATTTAAAGATTTTGAAAGGTCATGCGATCTTTTTATATATACAAGAGCTTCTTCATATTTACCGACCTGAATGAAAAGGCTGCTTATATTTCTGTATATTCCGGTTACCGCTTTCTGTTCGCCAAGTTCCTCGTAAATTCTTTTAGCTTCAATAAGACATTTACCGGACTCCTCGTACTTCTTCTGTTTGAGATAGATCATACCGAGATTTTCAAGCGACTGACCGAGACCTGATTGAATATTAAGTTCCCTTTTCATCTTTATAGATTCTGAGAAATACTCAATAGCTTTTTCGAAATCGTTCATTTTATCAAAAATTCTTCCAAGCTCGTTATATGAAGAAGATATTCCTCTTGAATCATTAATTTCTTTTCTGAGCAACAGCGCTTTTTGGGCATACTCCAGCGCTTTTTCAAGATTGAAAAGTCTTGAGAATATCATACTTATATTGTTAAGAGTGTTTGCAAGTATCGCCTTGTTACTGTTCTGCTCTTTTATTTTTAATGCTTTGAACTGACATTCGAGAGCTTCTGAGAAAAGAGACATTTCAAAATAGATCAGCCCGAGATTATTGTAAATCAGACCCTGGCTCTCTATATTCCCTGCTTCCTCAAAAAGCCTTAACGCCCTTATGCCGTTCTCAAGAGCCTCAGGATAGTTGCCTTTGTGAAGATATGCTAAACACAAATTATTTAGGCAGGATGCAACGGCTTCTTTTTTTTCTTTTCTTTCCTCTCTGATATGAAGTGATTCCGTCACGAATTTTATAGCATTATCATAATCTGACTGATAATAATAATTTACCCCGATCTTATTCAGAGTTTCAGAGATGCCTTTCCATAATTCAAGTTCTTTTCTAATATCTAAAGCTTTCTCGTAATAAGAAAGCCCTTCTTTTGTCCTTGATGACTTTGTAAAAACGTCACCCAGAGAATCGCAGAGAAATGAAACTACCCTCCTGTTTTTTTCAGGGGTAAGTGTCAGAGCTTTACTGAAATTTTCCTCGGCCTTATCGATCTTAAACTGCTTAAGATATATAGTGCCAAGCGTTTTGTATATAAGTGAAAGCTTGGAATTATTCTTTCTGCCCAAAGCTAAGGTAAGAGCTTTCAAAAGATAACTCTCCGCCTCGTCATACTTCTTTGACTCGCAGTATAAGCTTCCGAGGTTTGTCAGTGCATTCAGCCTTGTTTCTGCATTCCCGTTTTTCAGTTCTGAACGGTATTTTTTTTCAAGTTCCTTTACCGGAACATCGCCGAAAACAATAGAATCCTGTTTATTATCTGCCATAACTTTATTTCTTTAAATTTGAATTGCAGCTAGTCGTCAATTTCATCAGACCTTACAACGCAGTTCTTGCCTTTGTATTTTCCGTGATACAAAGCTTCATCGGCTTTGCTTATGCAATAATCTATATCCATTATTGAATCAAAAACATTGACTCCGAAAGTCATAGTGATATTTAATTTGATATCCCTATAATAAAAGGTTTCATTTTCGATCTTTTTTCGTATCTTCTCAGCTACCATAGTACCACCTTCAAGATCTGTTTTCGGCATAAGGAAAATGAACTCTTCTCCGCCCCATCTTCCTATACAGTCCTGCTTCCTGAGTACCGATTTCATCAGGTTGGCAAGATTTACAAGAACAAAATCTCCGCAGTCGTGGCCATAGCTGTCATTGAAAGTCTTAAAGTTATCAATATCCGAGATCACGATAATAAACTTCTCACCGCTGCGTTCATATTTAAGGGCTTCATATTTGATCTTGTCTAGTATATCCCTTCTGTTAGACAATCTTGTAAGAGGATCTGTTCTTGCAAGAAGATCCAGTTTTGTATATGCCTCTGTAAGCTCTTTATTCTTCTTTTTTATTATATCATTAGCTTTCTGAAGGTCTTTTATATATTTTGCCATCTCAACATTTTTCAGCCTGTATATTTCAGCTTCTTTTTCCTTCTGTTCGGCAATATATTTTGACTGTATCTCAGCTATCTTCCCAGACAGTTCTCCGTAAATCGAATCTTTTAGGTCTGCATATTGTTTGTAGTAGCTATAAGCATTCTTGTAATCTTTCTTTTCGTTATACAATTCCGACAAAATCTGACTACTCTCCTGAACAACATTCCTTGCATTGAGTTTTTTGCCCTCGTTCATTGCGGTTTTTAATAATTCTTCAGCTTCGTTGAATTTTTTCATCTGAAGATATGTTCTTGCGCATTCATTAGAAGCGTTAGCATGATTGTACGCAAGCCCCAATTCCTCAGATATCTTTATAGCTTTTTCAAAATTTTCTCTTGCGAGCTCAAGCTCGCCTTTTTCCCTGTGAATTATACCTATGTTGTTATATACGGAAGATCTGAGCTTTTCTTCTCCGCCTTTGTCGTAGAGTTTGATGGAATCATAATAATATTCAAGGGCCTTCGGGTAATCCTTAATCATTGAGTACATATTGCCGATGTTATTATATGATTTCGCGATCGCAATGTCGTCCTTGAGCTCAAGCCTTATGCTGAGGGATTTCTGATAATAGTCAAGAGCGTTATTATAGTTTTTTAACTGAAAATAAATATTCCCGACTGTATTTAGAGAGTCTGAAATTCCTTTTTTATCATGGATCTCTTCCCTGATCTTAAGCGATTTAAGGTAAAATTCCAGAGCCTGGTCATAATTATTCAGCCTGAATGATACTTCACCGATATTATTTAACAACTCCGCTCTTTTTTTATCGTTTTTCATCGATTTTGACAGCTCGAGTCCCGTGTGATAATATGTCATAGCTTTATCATATTCATTTGTCTGTCTGAAAAGATCGCCAAGCCGGATATAAACTTCAGCCTTCTTCGGATTGCCTTTTACATGCTGAAGCAGATCCAGAGTTTCTAGAGCATAATCTATGCTTTTCTGAATAGAAATTTTTTCATAAACTTCAGAAAGCTGACTTAAAATCTTGTATTTATCTTTGCCGGTTGTCTTATAAAGAACTTCCTCAAGCTCTCTGACCTGCTTCATAGAACCTCCGATGTTTCACCCACACTGGTTTACTTGTTTTTCCCCAAAAACCACTTTTCAGATTGTTTTAAAGCATCTTTTGTGATCGAGTACTGACTGTCAATCTCTTTATAGACTATTTCAAAGCCTTTTTCTTCTAATTTGCTTTTGATCTTCAATGGTTTTTCTTGGTCTATATATGTGTCTTTTATGCTGTTCACAATATAAAATCTGAGCCCTTTGGCTTCTTCAAAAGTTTTATCCGACAATTTATCAATATCGTATTCGGTTCCGAATGCTACAACGCCTTTGATCAGGCCGGGATTGTTGAACGCTATTTCAAATGCAACGGAATTTCCCTGATGAAGTCCGAGTAAATAAATATCCCTGATCTTATA
>DMTS01000116.1 GCA_003477045.1 Candidatus Delongbacteria bacterium | reverse complement strand
AGTGAAAGCGTTCATGAAAGTGGAAAGACCGCCTTTATACAGCTCTGAAAAGACATCTTTAACCGGATATTTTTCCGAACCTGAAAGTACGCAGTGTTCGAGAATATGCGCAACTCCCGTTGAATCTTCCGGAATTGTCTTAAATGCTATACAGAAAGTTTTATTTTCGTCATCATTTTTCACGGCGGTAAGTTTTGCGCCTGTCTTTTCATGCACGAATGACATGATGGTCGAATCCATATCTTTTTCAAAAACAGATCTCTTCAGAGTAAATCCGTTGTAGTTGTCGCCTGTTTTGAAATTTTCCATCGTGATCCCTGTTTTACTTAAATGCCGCTGAAAGCTTATGCCTGCTTACAAATACAACAGACAAATATAATCATTTTATGCGAAAAATAAAACTTAATAAATATTATTATAGGTCGTTCCGGCCAGATCGCCTTTTTTATAAGGTGTTTCAGTCTCAAATGATACCGGAATATAATCCCCGCTGAGACCTGAGCAGGTGAATTTACCGTCAGCCTGCTTAACGATCTTCTCTATAATTATCTCTTTCTCTTTTCCAATTTGAGAAGCATAAAACTCATGTAGTTTTGCTTCGGAAACTTTTCTCAATATCCTGCTTCTCTGTATTATCTTATTCTGAGACACTTTCGGCTTTAATTTGCTTGATGGTGCAAAAGGCCTGTCCGAATATGAGAAAACATGCGCAAAATTGATCTTTGACGATTCAAGATATTTCACAGATTCTTCAAACTCTTCGTCAATCTCGGTAGGGAATCCTACAATAATGTCAGTAGCGATGAACACATCTTCTCTTTGTGCCAGCTTTGATATCAAACTGTCAAATACCTCGATCGAATATTTCCTGTTCATCATCTTCAGTATTCGTTTTGAAGCGGACTGAACCGGAATATGAAAATGAGGGCATATCCTCTTTTCTTTCACGAACAGTTCGATCAGCCTGTCATCAAAGCACCACGGCTCGACTGAACTTATACGGAGCCTGAATCCCTCGTATTTCAAAATATCAGAAATAAGCTCAAACAATCCATAAGCCTCTCCGTCAGTATAACTCCCCAGATCTATCCCGGTCAGAATAATTTCCTTGAAACCTTTCTGCGAAAGATATTCCACATCAGACAGAGCCGAATCGCGCTTTCTGCTCCTCGAATTTCCCCTCGCATACTTGATCGTGCAATAGGTACAAAAATTATCGCACCCGTCCTGCACCTTCAAAAATGCTCTCGTATGATCCTGAAATGATCTAAGCTCATGATCAGCATAATCAAGCTCTTTCCCTTCCGGAACAGAAATGAACTTCCCGCCCTTAAACTCCCTTATAGCTTCAATTACATCATACTTATTATTCACGCCCAGAATTATATCAGAATCAGCCTTCAGAACTTCGTTCTCCGATTCAAGCTGAGTGAAACAGCCTACAGAAACGATGATAGCTGAAGGATTTTCCGAGCGCACTTTCTTCAAAAGATGTAGAAACTTGCTGTCCGCCTTCTCAGTAACCGTGCAGGTGTTTATCACAATAACATCCGCCATTGAAGCAGACTTAGCTATCTCATAGCCTTCCTTAAGGAAAATATCCTTGATCACTTCGGATTCATAAATATTCACCTTGCACCCGAATGTATGGACGAAGAGTTTTTTCATTTTATTCTACTTTTCTTCTACTTTTGTTCTACTTTTTTCGATCAAGTCATAATCATAAGTTATACTGTCATTCTCAATAATCAATTTATACGAGAACTTATTATAGCCTTTATCCATTTTAATAACTATCGTTGAATCATTAAATTCCAAAATCTCTTTATTTGTATCTCCAAATAGTAATGAATCGACATTATAGGTCAAATATCCGTATTTCTTCCTATAATATCCTGTCTGGTAATCTAAAATGTCTTCACACAAAGAATGCCCGTTACCTTGCCATTCAAAAAACTCTTTTTGAGTCTTTATAAGATTTTTAACATTTAAATTTTGCAAAGAAGTAGAATCAGTAACCGGATTATCATAAATTATTAATGTTTTAAGATCGTTTAAATTCTGCAGTCCGTCAACATGTTTTATATTATTATTGTTACAATCCAGAAATTCTAATTTACTAAGTTCGGAGATTTCTTCCAATGACTCGATCTTGTTATTTCTACAATTTAATATTTTTAAGTTTTTAAGTTTATTTATTCCTTTCAAGCTTGTAAGAAAATTATAATCTAGGCGTAGATCTGTAAGATTTTTATTTACTAACTCTATAATCTCTAGATTTTTCAGATTTGTATTTTCTATCCACAATGTCTTAAGTTTTTTGAGTTTCTCAAGGTTCTTAAAATTAACAATTCTTGAGTTACCTAAATATAAGCTTGTTATATTCGTTAATGATGACATTCCCGATAAATTTGTTAAATATTTACTCATTTGTCTTGGTGGAGTATATCCGCCATAACTATAATAACGATCACAGTTTAAAGTTTTAGTCTTAAAAAAATACGATATGTACTCATCATCAGGGAAATACGGCATTCCTATAATGTATTTCAATTCACTTAAAGGCCAAGAGTCAGTGTAAAGATAGCTCTCAAAGTGAAAAGTTTTAAATACTTCTTTCCATTCTGTATCAAGCGAATACCACCACATCTGCCTTTTGAAAGCAGTATCAAAATATTCTGCTGGTTTATTTTTCATTTCTGCAGCTGAAGCGTAAAATTTAACTGTAAAAGAAAATGCAAGAATGCAAAAAACTAGTAATACCGGCACAAGGCTAATGTAGAATGTTGGTTTACGGAGCAATATTCTCAATTTCGATTTAATTATTTCTTTAATCTCTGAATATTCGTTTGAATTTGCTTCATCAGGCAGCTTGAGAATAGAAAATGAAATATAATAATTAATCATGTAGTAAATCACAAAATGGAAACCTAAGAAAAGAAATTTTATGAATGAAGGATAATAAATGCCATAAGGTATTTTACCTTGTAAAGCGACAAATACTATCGTCAAAGAAAAAGCCATTAAAAACAAACCTAAGAATGCTATTACACAAGTTCTGTAAACAATAGAATATTTTAAAGTTCTCACTTCTTCGTAAATAAGCACTGAAACTGTTCGGATTAAAACAAAGCTTGTACATAAAAATATAAAACTGTAAAACATGAACAAATGATAATCTGCAATTGCTAATTCGGAATTTATAGACCGTGACCAGTCAGAATGATTTATTTCTACATTTACAACATTTCTAAGAAAGAATATTATCAAAAATGTCTGAATGAAAACTATAACTTTTCGTTTAGTTATATTATCCATGCACCCGAAAGTATGGGCGAAGAGTTTTTTCATAAACTTAAGCCCCGTTAACATAAGCTATTATCGCAAGTATAATCAGAAGGATGAACAAAAGCACTAAAATAGTTTCAATTATTCTGACTGGTATTCGAACCCATTCGATTTTAGAAAGACTTTTCAGATTTTTCTCTGTTTTAAAAAACACCTCATTCATGCGTACCACTACAAATAACAGATAAAATGATGCTATGAATGCCGCATAAAAATAAGGTATAGAATCCGAGAAATTATTAAAAAAACGATAACTATACGAAGTCTCATCGAACATTACCATGTTTACCATAAAACCCGACATTAAAACAGGCATTACTAATAAAAAGGCAAATAGAAAAGATGCGAACATTTGTCCGAACATATCTGAGAATGTATATTTGAATTTTTGCTTTTTACTATTTGCTCTATAATACAGATAGTAGAGCAGAATTGACAGAATTGAAATATATATAAACATCAGGTGCGGCATTGTAGGGAACGGATTGAAAGAACGGTCTGGCAGCAAGACTGCAAATGAAAGTAAAGTAATGAAAAAAGCTTCCTGTCTTTGAAATTCTGCATCCGAGAATTTTACATATCTAAGAAAGATCGATGTTAAAATAACATGAAGAAGGGGAGAAATAATCACAAGTATCGTAGGCACCTTTAAATATAGTGATAGCATTACACAAACCGAATTTAAAATAAATATCGAATTGAAATTACTACAAGTAATTGATCTGTTCTCGTTTTTATTTCTGTATTTATCCCGGTACAGAAGCAGTGCAAAGATTGATATGTATAGCAGTAAAAGAAATTTGCTCAGTGGATCAACATCAAAGGTCAGGTAAAATACAGATTGAAGAAGAATTATTGAGAATACGCTTAATGTAATCTTATTCTTGATTGTTAAACTGAATAGCTGAAATATGTTCTCTTTAGAATTGCTCATTTTATCAAATTAACCTTGCACAAGAATGTCTGGACGAAGAGTTTTTTCATTTATTATAATTTAATGTGTATTTTGAAATATCAAATTTCAGATCAGATACAATAAGGATACTCGATCCTTCTTTCATTCATAACCTTGTCTATAAAGTATTTACTCAGATCACCTTTTGTTCTAAGATCAACTTCTCTTCCGATCAAACGGGATAGATCCCTTTGAATCCCTATAAAAGAAATTAGACCCGGTGTACATCCTTTTTCAAATTCTATAAGAATATCAATATCGCTATCCTGCTTCAATTCGTCCCTGACCGCAGAACCGAAAAGAGATAATGACTTGATATTATGCTTCCTGCATAATTTGTCAAGATCAAGTTCATTTACATAGTCATTAAGACTGAACATTAAAGCATCTCCTTTAATCTACCTAATATACAAAACTATTTATTCCAAATCAAACCGAAAAAACGGCATAACACTTTTGTTATCAAATTCACCTTGCACCCGAATGTATGGACGAAGAGTTTTTTCATGATCTTACTTTAAAATCCCCCGCTTAATTTCAAAATTTTGTAACCATAATCTTCATAATTATCGATGTAAAGTTTGAGATTTAGCTTACTAACGATTGAGTCAATCTCGGATTGGTTCTCAAATTTTTCATCACGTTTACTTTTGTATAACACTAAAGTATCTAATTTATTTAGCTGCTTAAGCTCATTGTAGTTTATAATTTCATTACCTGACAAATCTAAATAACTAAGATTTTTTAATTTTTTTATTCCGATTATATTTGATAAAGAATTATAACTCAAATCCAAATGTCTCAGATTGGTCATTTTTAAAACAGATTCAATTCCTTCAAAAAGATTCCTTGAAACATTGAGATGCTTCAAATTATTCAAAGATTCGATAGCCTTTATATCCTTTATAGGATTATTCGAAATATTTAAACATTCCAAGCTATTTAGAGATTCAATACTTTTTATATCTTTTACATCATTATATGCACAGTTGAGGTGTTTAAGATTCGGCATTTTTTCAATACCTGTTAATTTTTGTAAATAGTTTTCAGATATATTAAGATCTTCCATTGAATTCAGAGTATCTCTTAATGAGATGTTTTCAATTTTATTAGAAACACAATCTAAGCCTTTAAGACTTCCAAAATTTTCTAACCCGTCAAGGCTTGATAAGTTACTATAGTTAACCGACAAAAATTCAATATTAGTTCTATTAAGGTTTATTTTATACAGGCTGGTCAAGCTAATTTGGTTACAAATAAGGGTTTTAAGATTTTTTAAATCTATATTAATTATAAGCGATTTAATTCTTCCACGATCAACTTGGAGAGAACTGTCTATTGCGTATTTAAATTCTTTATTTATTTCTATTGAATTATTTCTGCTCAGATCAAGATATCTTAAGCTGTCATAACCTTCTTTAAACTCAATAGAATCAATTTCATTATTTCTAAGATTCAAATACTTCAATGTGCCGAATTTTGGGAGATTCTTAATATCTTCACTTGTAATCAAGTTATATTGCAGATTTAAATACTCGAGTTTAATTAAAGAAGTCAAATCAGGGATTTTTTTTATTTTGTTAA
This sequence comes from Candidatus Delongbacteria bacterium, assembly GCA_003477045.1. Taxonomy (GTDB): domain Bacteria; phylum UBA4055; class UBA4055; order UBA4055; family UBA4055; genus UBA12480. Next base: position 21,704 of record DMTS01000116.1, on the reverse strand, counting down.
AAGAAAGATCTGCTTGTTTCAGGTTAGGCAGTTTTTCCAGACCATCAATTCTTTCAATTGGGTTTCGTGATAAATCTAAATACTTTAATTTTTCCAAGCTACAAATTCCATCTGTTGAAGATAAGTAATAATTGCGATTGGTAATCAGAGTTTCTACATTGGCAAGATAAAACAGTCCTGATAGATTTGAAAAGTCTCCTTTAAAAAAATCGAATTTATTCATATTAAATATTTCAAGTAAATCTGAATCATATGGGAATAACTTACTATCAAAATTCTTGTCTTTATATCTGTAATTCTTATCTTTTAACCACACACGGTAATTTTCATAATTGTTATCTTCATACTTTGATCTGTAATATTCATATGAAAATCTATCTAAATATCCTATTTTAAAAGCTTCTTTCCATTGCTCTTCAAGACTATCCCACCATGCATGTCTGCCTTCCGGTGTGTCGAATTTAATGCTATCTGAACTTATTTTGCTTTGTTTAACGATTTGAGTAGGTTTATTTTTGATATTAATAAAAGTTAAATATGAAATTGTTATAATTGCTAAAAGCAATATATATACAAATACTTTTTTCATTCGATCAATTCCCAAGGTTCACCTAAACTATTGTTATTGTTATCGTTTAATCTATATTGTCTTACCCTCTGAATTTTTAAAACACTGTAATCAATCGGATTTTTAGCGTACTTGTTATGATAAACATCTATTATAAATGGATCTTTAAAAGTATTTATTATCGCAATTGCACTAATTGTTGTATTTTTATCACTAGTCATAGCTTTATCTTTGCCGGAATAAGCATCCCCAAATAACAAATTCTTTTCAGGATTTTTCGGAATTGTAACATCTATTGTATCAAAACCCTGCATTGCAATTGATATTGAATAGCATTCTGTATGCTGATCATGATAAGTGTTGTTTAAAACTAAGACAATACACGGGATTTTTCTACCATTTAATAGCTCTCTTAATTGCGGGTTAGCTTCATGAATTTTCTTTCGAATCCTATCACCTGGCTTTAATGATGAAGCAACAATTTCACCATTATTCAATTTCATTTGATTTTCTTTTTCTTCTTAATTAGGATCAATTTGTTTGACTTCTACTAGCATTTTTGTTGAATTTATAACAACTTCATAGTCAGGTCGTTTCTCTTTCGCTTCTTCTATCCTATTACATTTTATCGAAAGCTCATTACAGAATTGTTCAAACATATTTTCAGATTTTGTTTTCATTTTATCTTACTCTCAGTACGAAATAGTAAACAAATGGATATTTTCATTTTTCAAAAACAAATACTTTCTATCGATGGATACCGAATCTCTATAATGAATTTTAAGTACACTGTTTTCTACATTGATTTTTCTTATAGATTCAAAATATTTTTCGTACCAATCACGCGTAAATTTAATAATTAAGTCTTTAATAATTTTATCTTTTTCAATGCTATCAACTACTGTGATATATGTATCTTCATGTTTTAAAGCAATTATCTTGTTTGATCTAAAAGCAAATTGAGCATATCCGTCTAAAAATCCCACTCCATAACCTTCTAAATCTGAAATATATTCAATAGGTGTCTCAAAGTGTCGCTTATAGCCGTCTTCGATATCAAAAATAATCGAATGATAAATCAAATAAAATGGTAGCCCGGGAACTATCAAAAGCATAGCTGCGAGCTTAATAAAATACATGAATATTTCACCTCTACTTCGCTTTTCTTTTTTCGACATAAATGATTTGAAATGGATAATTATTATTATTAAAATTATTGTCAAAATTTGAAGCATTTTAACTCCGTTTTTTTTGTAGCTAATTCTTACCAAAAATAATTATATACGAACCAGCCTGTTGCATAGACGACAGGGAACATGAGGATCAGCATCGGGACAAGCATTTTTCTGACCGACGATCTTGATCTTACCGGCCAGTCACCCAGTCTGAACGCAAACTCGGTTCCTTTGTCCGTTCTGCATAAATTCCAAAACAGTCCTGCGGTAAGTACGATCCCGCTTGAGATTATCACATTCGTGAACCATGTTACCGGATAATATCCGTCTTTGAAGTAAATATATGCATCGTAAGCCCAGCACGGTATAAAGAAGAAGACTATTGCCGTGAATAATTTGCTGTTGAATTTCTTCCTCTTGAAGCCTCTGTAAATTACGCCGACTGTCCATGGTGCAAATACATAAGTCAGGATCGAAATTATTATCGAATTCGCATAATCCCATGTTGGATCGCCTGAATACGGAGCTACGATCGTGATGAAAAATGTTGCGATCAGAAAGGTAATCACTTTCCATGGCTCGAACAGGAACTGCCAATAGTTTTTATGCAGAAGTTCATATTCTTTCTGATCCTTTTTAACTATTGAGATAGCTATCAGCAGAAGAACCACCCATAAAGTGAAATATGTCTGCATGAAAATATCTGAGTATAGAAAGTTCAATTATTCACCTGATAACCTTGCATTCTGAAAATATAACTTTCAAATTGCAAGNNGATTCTTTTGTTCTCATAGTGACTTTTCTGAGTTCTGAGTTGAAAGAGTCAACTGTAAGATCAAGTTCCTGACCTTCAAGTATATCGTTGAATTTCTGAACCAGATGTTTAGGCGCGAAACCTTCGATCGGCGGATCATCAAGTTCGACAATAAGTCCCTTGTCAATTTTTTTGATGACTTTACATTTCGTTTTGTAGCCTTCGATAAGGATCTTTTCAAATTCCATCCAAGGATCTTCGAGCGTCTGTTTGTGACCTAAAGCAATTCTTCTCTCTTCTTTGTTGATGTCGAGAACCAGTACTTCAATGTCTTCGCCTTTCTTAACTACATCTTTAGGATGCTTAAGTTTTTTAGTCCATGAAAGATCAGAAATGTGAACGAGCCCGTCTATGCCGTCTTCGAGTTCAACGAATGCGCCGAACTGAGTCAGGCTTCTTACGATGCCTTTGTGTTTAGAACCTACGGGATATTTCTTCTCGATGATAGCCCATGGATCAGGTTCAAGCTGTTTAAGACCGAGAGAAATTTTCTTTTCGTCTTTTTTAATGTTCAGAACAACCGCTTCAACGATGTCGCCCAGGTGTAGATAAGCGCTCGGGTGTTTAACGTGCTGAACCCAGCTCATTTCAGATATGTGGATAAGACCTTCGATGCCTTTCTCTATTTCAATAAAAGCGCCGTAGTCTGTTATGCTGACAACTTTACCCTGAATTTTAGTTCCTTCGGGGAATCTTGTTTCAATTCCGTCCCAGGGATGCGGAGAAAGCTGTTTTAGTCCTGCCGATACTCTTTTTTTATCGTAATCAATGTCTAGGATCTGAATTTTGATCATTTCGTCAAGTTTACATATTTCGCTCGGATGGTTTACCCTGCCCCATGAAAGGTCAGTAATATAGATAAGTCCGTCAAGCCCGTTGATGTCAACGAAAACTCCGAAGTCAGTAATGTTCTTAACGATTGCGTCCTTAACATCGCCTACCTGAAGATCTTTAAGTGTTTCGTCTTTTCTGAGATTAAGATCCTTCTCGAGAATTATCTTCCTGGAAAGGACGATATTTTTTCTAAGCTCGTTTAGCTTAACGATCTTGAAATCCATAGTGTTGCCGATGAGTGCGTCAAAGTCTCTGACGGGATAAACATCGATCTGAGATCCCGGCAAGAATGCCTCAATACCGAACAGGTCAACTACGATACCGCCTTTGACTCTGCGTAAGCATTTACCCTGAACAATAGTCTGCTCTTCGTAAACCTTCTGAACCTGTTCCCAAACCATCATGAAATCGGCTTTTCTTTTTGAAAGGTCAAGGTTGCCTCCTGCGCTCTCTACTGATTCCAGAAATACGCTTATCACATCTCCTCTGTTCAAAGATTTGATGTCGTCGAATTCGTCAAGCGGGATCAGACCCTCGCTTTTAAATCCGATGTCAACTGCGACGCCCGTAGGCCCGATATTTACTATCCTTCCTTCTACTATCTCGCCTTCCTTAATTTCGGTAAGCGAAGAATCGTACATCGCCAGCATTTCTTCTTTCTGAGCTTCTGAATACTCTTCCTCTTTCAGATCGTTAATGTTATCGATCCAAACTTCGTCTTGTTCCAATAAGGAACTCTTGTTTTTTTCGGTCATTGTTAAATTACCTCCTGAATTTGAACGGACTACCGGTACTACCGGAATAAGCGCCGTTTCGGAAATGCCAAATATATATATTACATTTTGTAAAGTCAAGAATAGTTTTGTAATAATCGTCACTTTTTCCGGATAAACACTTGCAAAACGCTAAATAATTTTGTATTTTCGATTTTAGTGGAATTAACCAGGGGAGAACTGATAAACAAGAAGGGATCGTACATACAGAATATGACCGCAGGCACAATCCTGATCGTGTTTTCGTTGTTTTTTCTATATGCTTATAACATATACGATTTCGGTTTTTCTCCGGATCCGATGTCGGATGAAGTTGAGGTGGTAATATCCGACTCGTTAAATATTGCTTCTTCAAGCGACAGTTCAGTTTTCATAAACGGCACAATACTTCCGAATGAGGGGATATCCAATTCCCTTTTATCGCTCGAAGGTGTTAAAATGGACCATGTATTAGAGATCACATCTTCTCTAAAACCCTATGTCGATTTCAGATTTCTTGCGGCCGGGGAAGAAATTATAGTTGAAATGGATCAGAATAATGAGCTCGTTAAAAGTTTCAGTTATAAACCCAATCCGGTGATCACGCATAAATTAACAAGAAATGTTGACGGAGCCCTTGAGTACGAGCTCGTTTCGCTTCCCACAGAAAAAAGACAAAGATTATTAAGAGGTCAAATATCCACCACACTTAATCAGGCATTATTTGATAATCATATTGAACCTTCGGTCGCGGCGGAAATAAACGGAATGCTCGAATGCATAGTGAATTTCCGGTCAGATGCCAGAAAAGGAGACAGATTCACAGTTTTCCTTGAAGAAAGTTATTTTGAAGGTAAAAAACTAAAAGGCGGAAAAGTACTTCTCGCTTCTTTCGAGGGTAAAAGGACCGGGTACAAAGTTGCTTATCTCTACACCGATCCTGAAAGAAATTCTGCGTTCAATGCCCATTACACGAAAAAAGGCGAAGCTTTGATAAACGCAGGATTAAGGCTTCCAGTTGACAGAGTACATGTAACAAGCCCCTATGGATACAGAATACACCCTGTAACAAGGTCAAGAACTTTTCATTACGGTGTTGATTACAGAGGTCGGATCGGAGATCCGGTATATACCGTAGCTGACGGTACCGTTATCTATTCGGGTTACGACGGCCTGAACGGAAATAAAGTCGTTATAAAGCATAAAGACAAAACACAAACTTTCTACCTTCACCTGCATAAAAGACTTGTGCAGAGCGGACAAAAAGTTAAAGCCAGACAACGAATTGCAACAATAGGCAACACCGGCAGAAGCACGGGACCGCACCTTCATTTCAGTATAAGAGACCCGAAAGGCAAATGGTCCAATCCGATGAATAAACGAATGATAGCAACACAGAAACTTGAAGGCGAAAGATATGCAAGGTTCATAAACCAGATGGATGATATTGACGATATGATTAGAGAGTACATCGCCAAAGAAAGAAAACTTACAGAATACACCCTGTTCCATCTGGGCAGCGACAAATTTAATACTCGAGAAATAGAGATCAGACCCAACTGATCAGATATAGTCAAGAACAGCCGCCGCAACTTTCGCTGATGCGCCCTGTTCTCCTAAAAGTTGATTGACAGCCTTAAGTTCGTTCTTCCTAAGATTATAAATATCATCGTTATTAAGAAGCGTGTTTACTTCAGATACCAGATTTTCTGAAGTAAAATCTGATTGTATCAGTTCAGGGTTAATCTGCTTTCCGGCAATGATGTTGGGAAGCGAAATGAATTTTGTTTTAACTATCATTTTTGCTATAAAGAACGAGATCGTATTGACCTTATAGAACACTATCGAAGGTGTCTCGACTATAGCAGTTTGAAGAGTAGAAGTTCCGCTTTTACACAAAATCACCCCTGAATAGCTCATGATCTCCCACTGATAATCGGATGAAATAATCCTTACAGATCCAGGAAGACCGTATCTTTTTAAAACACTTTCCTTAATATTTGAACTTCTGCAGATTATCAGTTCGATATCCTGCCTGCTTTTGATCGCTTCAATGAATTCTTTTATCACGGGCATATGCTTGGAAATTTCCTGCTTTCTGCTTCCGGGAAAAATTGAGATCAGTGTCTTCTCTTCAGACAAACCGAATTTCTGAATAAATTCATCATAAAGAAGATTGATCCTGTATTTATCGAGAAGAGGATGCCCGACGAAACGGCAGTCGATCTTATGGTCTTTATATATTTCTTTCTCGAAAGGAAGAATGCAGCAGAGACAGTCGTAAAAACGGACGATGTCGTCAATTCTTTTGGGTCTCGACGCCCAGACCTGCGGACTTACATACTTAATTATCTTGGTTTCAGGAAGAGCAGATTTTATTTTTTTCGCAAGCTTGATATGAAATTCTGAAAAATCTATCATGAGGACTGCGGCGGGCTTGTCAATAATAATGCTTTCTGATATCGCCCTGAATGCTTTTTTTATTACAAAATAATGCCTTATCAGTTCGTAAAATCCCATAAAACCCAGTTTCTCTGTCCTGAAAACCGGAAGCAGACCTTCGACGGTCATCTTCTTTCCACCTATCCCTTTAATTATAATATCGGGACGACTTGTTCTGAGTGCTTTCATCACTTCTCCGCCAAGCATATCTCCGGATTCTTCCCCGGCTGTTATATATAAAAGATTTTTATTCATCATACTTCTATAAACTCTGTAGCGTTGTTCTGACAAGCCAGGTGAAGATTAAAATTCATTAAATTTTCTTCTCTGGTTTTTATCATGCTGTCATAAGCCAGGGCTGGATCATTGTTCTCTTTGCTTAAATGCGCAAGAATCAGGTTTCTCATTTTTGAGCATCCAAGCTCCACGATCAGGGTTGCTGCAGACAGATTTGACAAATGTCCTTTGTTTCCCGCTATCCTCTGCTTTAAATACCACGGATAAGGGCCGTCTTGGAGCATTTTTAAATCGTGGTTGGATTCCATGACCAAAAGATCGCTGTCTCTGATCCTGAATTTTACGGTTTCTGTCACTATGCCGATATCCGTGACATGGCTGATCTTTTTTCCTTCCGATATTATATTATATGCATAGTTGGCGGTTCCGTCGTGCGAGATCGGAAAAGGAATGATTGTGAATGATCCCACTTTGAATTCATTTTCGATAAATATTATTTCGCATTTATCAAGTTTTTCCGCCGAAGATTCATAATTCGCCCTGTGAATGTAAACAGGAATTTTCAGTTTTCTGGCAATTACGCCTGCTCCGTCAATGTGGTCATGATGGTCGTGCGTTATAATTATGCCCATGATGTTTTTCGCATCTGCCGCTACTGATTCAAGTCTTTCAAACAATTTCTTTCCTGTGATACCCGCGTCAATGAGAATACTTCCATCAGATGAATTAATAATTGTGGAATTTCCACCGCTGCCGCTTGAAAGTACTGATAATTTCATTTTGATTTTATTTCCTGAGTCTGTACTCGCCGCCCAGATAATCGAAAATATACTGTACGCCGATATCATAATATATCCAGACTTCGTAAGGTTTCTGATTTTTAGCGAACGGGTAGCTCTGTATCTCGTCCGGATCTCCCATCACGCACAGAACTTTTCCCATATCCGTCTTCCACCCCGGCTTCTGAGGTACCGAAAAATGCACATCCGCGTAAGCTGTCCTGCGGAAATACTCATCCATGAGAGAATTTGATTTTAACCCGAGAGACTGCTCGAGATCATTCCAGTATTTCTTGAACCATATTTTTTTCTCTTCCTCCTTCATGCTGAAGACATGATCTATCGAATCAAAGTCGTTAATGTAAAGCATTTGTTCAACGGCTGTGTTTATATCTGTGACATTGAGAGAAAGGTCTTTCCATCTGAGATAAAATACTGTGCTTCTCTGAATTTTTTTCCCGTTTATTTCTATTTCCATTTCGATCCTGTAATTTCCCGCACCGAGTTTATCAAGCGGAATTTTGAGCACCTGCAGCTGCAGCCTGTTTTTTATTGCATTTTTATATCTGTCGTCGAAAACAACATCTCCTGAACTGTTAAGTATCCTGTATCTCAGGCTAAACTCTGAGGCGGGATCGTTCGCTGAGAAAATTTCGAACAGAGCACCGGTATAACTGCTCTGTTTGTCAACAACATTATTTATAAGCGATGTATAGCTGTTTTCAAAATCGTTGTCATCTGTCCAGTAAACCATCCTCAGATCGGAAATGATCAGATCTGTCTTTTCAGCATATTCCAAATTCTTTCTTATAGTATGCTTTTTATTAGTATTCAGGTCTTTTAGAACTATAGATACGGTGTAAACTCCGCTTTTAACATCAAATCTGAGACTGTGGCTTTTACCCGTGCGGCCAGACTGCGTGTCTTTATACTCTTTCGTCGAAACATTTTTGATGACTGATTCCTGAAAGAGCGGGATATCGCCGGTTCCGGCTCCTTCAAAAACGGCAGCTGACAAAGAGTAGGATGCGTAATATACAGAATCTTTTTTCAGGAATTGAAGCCTGTCGTTGGAAATCTCTACATGAATATTCAATACGAAATTTCCTTCATCCCCGGTCAGCGTTCTGAAAATATTATAATTGAAAACAGGAAGCCCTTTTACCCCGGCTTCATCAAATACATTCTGGTTCCCTTCATATCCGGACATCGTTAAAGAAAACCCTGTAATAATTAAAATGAATATTGGGACTGTCAGTTTATTCAAGAATAATTTCCTTATATTTTTTTACCAGATTCTGGGCTGCGGTTTTAGTTTTTGCCTCGGCAAAGATCCTTACTATAGGTTCGGTGTTGGATTTCCTTAGCTGTACCCAGTCGTTCTCGCCGCAAATTTTTATTCCGTCGGTAAGATCAAGATTTTCTGCGGGGATTTTTTCGGTTATCTTCTTTGCTTTTTCTTCAAAGTTTACACCTTCTACAGAGATTTTATCCTTCACAATATGGTAGGAAGGGAGATCGTCAAATATTTCGGAGACGAATTTATTTTTTTCTGTAATATACTCAAGGATCAGGGCTGCTCCCACCAGAGCATCTCTTCCCGGATGGACTTCAGGCATTATTACGCCTCCGTTACCCTCTCCGCCTATCACAAGACCCTTCTCTATCATCACAGAAGACACATTAATCTCCCCGACTTTTGTTCTGTAGGTTTTACAGCCGTATTTTTTTGCAGTATCTTCTGTGGCTCTTGAAGTTGAAACATTGACGGCTATATCCGATTTTTTTTTGGATAAAATAAGATCAACGGCCATGGCAAGCGTATATTCTTCCCCGAGAGGAACGCCGTTCTCGTTTATCAGCGCCAGTCTGTCGGAATCGGGATCGACTACCATACCTATATCTATATTGCCTTTTTTTATTAAAGCGCATATCTCACCAAGGTTTTCAGGAAGAGGCTCAGCTCCGTGCGGAAATATCCCATTCGGTTCGCAGTTTATTTTAGTCACTGTGCAACCCAGGTCGCGCAGAAGTTCCGGAAGTATTACCCCGCCCGCTCCGTTTACGCAGTCGATAGCAACTTTTAATTTCTTTTTTCTTATGTTGGTTTTGTTTATATACGGAATGTCCAGTATTTTTTTTATATGATATTTTCGGGCTTCTTCTTTTTCGTACCTCGTCGATCCCAGTTTGTCGAATTTTTCATAAATAAACCTGTTCTCTGTTAGGATATAGTGAAGTTCATCGCCCTGAATTTCGTTTAGAAAAAGAGTTTTTTCATTCATGAATTTAAGTGCGTTCCACTCAGATGGGTTGTGGCTCGCGGTTATAGCTATCCCGCCTGCTGCTTTATACAGCTCGATCGCAATTGCAACCGTGGGTGTAGTGGCAATATCTATGTCAACCACATCTCTTCCGCACAGGTTTAGTACCGAGCAGACCAGGTTCGATATAGCTTTCCCGGAAGGTCGTGAATCTCTTCCCACCACTATAGTGCCTTTACCGAGCAGCCGTGAAAACGAACTGATATACCTGACGATAACTTCCGGAACGAGCGAATCTCCCACGATCCCCCTTATTCCGGCTACGCTGACCATAAGTTTGGACATAATCACTCCCGGGATCTTTTAATTATTCAGACAGCAAGATATAAAAAGCTACTCATTTTGTCAATCTTCAATATTTTTTTAAAATCAGTTTTGATTTGCTAAATGCCGTCGTTTTTAATATATTCTACAAATTTTAGAATAATGTAAGGGTAAGGTTTGAAAATATGGAATTTATCGAATGGAGGAAGAATGGCTTTTAGGATCATCGTACTTGCCAAGCAGGTGCCCGACACCAGAAATGTAGGTGAAGACGCAATGAAATCCGACGGAACTGTAAACAGATCGGCATTACCCGCAATTTACAATCCGGAGGATCTTAATGCGCTTGAACAGGCTCTGCAGATCAAGGACAAAATAAAAGATACAGAAATTATTATACTTACAATGGGTCCGCCCAGAGCTGCCGATATCATCCGGGAAAGCATGTACAGAGATGCAGATAAAGGATATCTGATCACGGATAAACGCTTCGCCGGTGCTGACACACTGGCTACTTCTTATGTTATATCAAAAGCTATCGAAAAGATCGGTAATTACGATCTGATCATATCCGGAAGACAGGCCATAGACGGCGACACTGCCCAGGTCGGACCTCAGACTGCTGAGAAACTGAATCTGCCGCAGATAACATATGCTGAAGAAATAATTTCATGCGAGAAAGGTAAGATCACTGTAAAAAGAAGGCTGGAGAGAGGGATCGAAGTAGTTGAAAGTTCTCTTCCCGCTCTTGTTACTGTCCACGGTTCTGCAGCAGTTTGCAGACCTAAAAACTCTAAGCTTTTCATGAAATACAAGCATGCAAAAACCCAGACTGAACTTCAGACCATTGACGATGATTATATGAATCAGACGATCAAAAACAGAGCATATCTGCAGATAGAGGAGCTGAGTCTTGACGACCTTTCGTGCGAGGAATGCAAAATAGGTCTTGCCGGATCCCCTACGAAAGTAAAAAAGATCGACAATGTCGTTCTTCAGGGAAAAGACTCAAAAGTTATTGCTGACAAAGATACTGATATTAAACATCTTATGAACGATCTTATTAAAAATCATACGCTGGGGTAAAAAAGTGAATAATATATGCGTTTACTGCGAAATTGAAGAGGGCAAAGTATCCGATGTCAGCCTTGAACTGATATCGAAGGCCGTAAAACTCGCCGGCGAACTCAAATGCGAAGTCGAAGCTGTTGCTATCGGCTCCGGATTAATAGATATCGGGAAGCAGATATCACCGTTTGGCGCACACATCATTCATTCTGTTGATGATAAAAGATTATACCCATATACTACACTGCCTCATTCGGCAGTGTTTGAACATATTCTCAGAGAAAACAAACCGCAGATCGTTCTTGTAGGAGCAACATCTGTCGGCAGAGACCTTGCGCCTAGGATAGCTTCGTCTTTGAAGTGCGGACTGACGGCGGACTGTACTGACCTAGTTATCGGAGACTACACTGATCCTAAATCAGGTCACGAATATAAAAATCTGCTCTATCAGATCAGACCGGCCTTCGGCGGTAACATAATAGCTACTATCGTCAATCCCGAGACCAAGCCTCAGATGGCCACAGTCAGGGAAGGTGTAATGAAAAAGGAACATGCTGCAAAGAACTTTAAAAGCACTGTAAAGGTGATAGACCCTGCAAAGATCCTTGATAAAGTTGATTTTGCTGTAAAAGTAATTGAAAGGCATATTGAACAGAAAAAAGTAAATCTTGCAGGATCGCAAGTAATCGTGGCAGGCGGATTCGGGGTAGGTTCTAAAGAAGGATTTGAACTTCTCAACGAACTCGCTAAAGTGGTCGGCGGAGAAGTCGGCGCTTCAAGAGCTGCCGTTGACGCAGGTTTTTCTGAACATGCCAGACAGGTCGGACAGACAGGTGTTACTGTCAGGCCGAAGCTGTATATAGCCTGCGGTATTTCTGGTGCGATTCAGCACAGAGCGGGAATGGACGGTTCCGCTCAGATAATCTCGATAAACACAGATTCTGAAGCACCGATAAATTCGATCGCCGATGTTGCGATCATCGGGGATCTGCATTCTGTCATTCCAAAAATGATCAAGTATTATAAGGAGCAGTCGAAATGACGAATTTCTACAGAGATAATGACGACCTGAAATTCCATCTCAACCACCCCTTTATGAAGAGGGTGGCCGAACTGAAGGAAAGGAACTATAAAATATGCGAAAAAGAGAATTACGGAAAAGATAATATTGAACCGGATGAATATAAACCCGGCAGTTTTGAGGATGCGCTTGATAATTACGATTCTGTTCTTGAAATTACGGGAGACATCGCAGGCGATGTGATAGCGCCGAATGCGGAAAGTGTTGACGCTGAAGGCCCTGAACTTATAAACAACAGAGTTCACTATGCAAAGGGAACTGTCGAAAACCTTAAGGCTCTTAGACAGGCTCGTCTATCCGGAATTACTCAACCGAGAAAATACGGGGGTCTGAACTTTCCGACAACAGTTTACAGTATGATGATCGAAATGGTATCGAGAGGCGATGCAAGTCTGATGAATCTTTTCGGTCTGCAGGATATCGCAGAAACCGTAAAGGAATTTGCTAATGATGAAATGAAAGCAAAATACATCCCTTTGTTCGCTTCGGGAGAGGCTACAGGAGCAATGATCCTTACAGAGCCTGATGCCGGCTCCGATCTTCAGGCGGTGCAGCTTAAAGCGCACTGGGACGAAAAGTCAAACGTATGGAGGCTAAACGGAGTAAAAAGGTTCATCACCAACGGAAATGCGGAACTTTCGCTTGTTCTCGCCAGAACTGAAGAAGGCACTAAGGACGGAAGAGGTCTTTCTATGCTGATGTACGAAAGAGACGATACCGTTCAGATAAGAAGGATCGAGAATAAGATGGGGATTCACGGATCTCCGACATGTGAGATGGTATTTAAGAATTCTCCTGCTCATCTTATCGGAAAAAGAAAATTCGGTCTTATAAAATATGTTATGTCGCTTATGAACGGAGCGAGACTTGGAGTAAGCGGACAGGCCATCGGAATTTCTGAAGCAGCGTACAGAGAAGCGTTGAAATATGCTCAGGAAAGAGCCCAGTTCGGCAAAAAGATAAATCAGTTCGCGCCGGTTTATGAAATACTGACTGACATGAAGGTAAAGATCGCCGCACTAAGAACGCTTTATTATGAAACCTCAAGATTCGTTGATGTTTATAAAGCTCTTGAAGAGACTGAGCATGAAAGAGAGCTGACGGCTGAAGAAAAAAACGAGCTAAAGCAATTCAAAAGAAGAGCGGATTTTTACACTCCTTTAATCAAAGGGCTTTCTTCGGAAGCCTGCAACAGGATCACTTACGACGCGATCCAGATCCACGGCGGAACCGGATTTACCAAGGATTTCCCGGTTGAAAGGTTGTACAGGGATGCTAGGATCACTTCGATCTATGAAGGAACAACACAGCTTCAGGTAGTGGCGTCTATAAAAGGTGTTACCAGCGGTCTGTTCACGGAAATGATAGAGGAATACGCATCGAGAAAAGTATCATATGACCTCGAATTCATGCGTAAAGATCTTCAGTCTATGAAAAAAGAATATCTGACTTCAATTGAGAGAGTCGAAAAACAGAACGATCAGGAGTATCTTGATTTCCATGCAAGAAGACTTGTCGAAATGGCAGGAAATCTTGTTATGGGACATCTGCTTGTACTTGATGCGACAAGAGATGCCAGATTTAAGCTGACTGCCGAAGTATTTATAAAAAAGGCTAAAGCTGAGAATACAGATAAAGCACTGGTTGTTAAAGAGATCGAGGCCGAATTCATCAATAATTACAAGGAGCTGACGAAACTTCCCTGATGAAAAGTTTTAATATCGCAGCGTACATATCAGGATCAGGCAGCAACCTTAAGAGCGTTATCCAAAACAGCTTTAAGGGAGTTATTGCTTCAAAAGTAAAGCTGGTCATAGCAGATAAGCATGCCTCGGGGCTCGATTACCCCGCATCGCTGGGGATAGAAACTGCGGTAATTTCCAGAGCGGAACTTACAAGGTCTGAGTTTTTGAAAATGCAGTCAGAACTTCTAAAAAAGCATAAGATCGATCTTATCATTCTTGCGGGATTTCTGAAAAAACTTCCTGATGAGATCGTCAGTGAATATAAAGGCAGGATCATCAATATTCATCCGGCTCTTTTACCTAAATTCGGTGGAAAAGGCATGCACGGAATGAATGTTCATAAAGCTGTTATTGAAGCGAAAGAAGAATTTTCCGGACCCACAGTTCATTTCGTTGATGAAATTTATGACAGCGGAGAAATACTGCTTCAAAGGAAAATAAGGATCACAGCGGGAGAAACACCTGAATCATTACAGAAAAAAGTTCTTGAGATAGAACATACAATATACACGGAAGCCATTAAATTACTTGAGGAAAAAGAATCATAATGGAAGCGAGAGAAATTAAAAGAGCTATAATATCTTTATCGGATAAATCCGGCTCGGTCGATCTGGCGAAATATCTGGATAATAAAGGCATCGAAATATTTTCAACAGGCGGTACTTTCAAACTTCTAAAAGAGAACGGCATAAAAGTTAAAGAGATCACCGAACTGACAAATTTTCCGGAGATGATGGACGGAAGGATAAAAACCCTGAATCCTAAAGTTCACGGAGGAATTCTGTGCGTCAGAGATAATAAAGACCACATGAAGCAGGCTTTGGAGAACGGCGTAGGAATGATAGATCTTCTCGTTGTAAACCTTTACCCGTTCGAGAAGACGGTCGCAAAGCCCGGCGTGTCGCTTGAAGACGCTATTGAAAATATAGATATCGGCGGCCCCGCCATGCTTCGGAGCGGCGCGAAAAATTATAAATATGTTACGGTCATCACGGACCCTGCAGATTATGAAAGGTTCATTTCAGAATACGACGAATTCGGCGGGACTACTCTCGAATTCAGAGAAGAACTTGCGCTGAAAGTTTTCGCAAAAACTTCAAAATACGATGCAATGATCTCCGAACATCTTGAAAAAGCATTAAAAGATAATTTCAAAAAGACGGTTATCCTTCAGAACGGGAAAGCATTGAGATACGGAGAAAATTCGCATCAGAAAGCGATGCTTTTTGCAGACTGCAAAGCCGAAGGAACTCTTGCAAGTGCCGTGATGATAAACGGCAAAGAGATGTCCTACAATAATTTTATGGATGCTCAGGCAGCTCTTGATACCGTTCTGGAGTTCGACGAGCCCGCGGCAGTAGTTATCAAGCACATGAATCCCTGTGGCGCCTCAACCGGAAAAAATATCAGGGAAGCAATTGAGACCGCATGGTTCTCGGATCCGATCTCAGCTATGGGCTCAGTGGTCGCTTTCAACAGAGAATTCGACATGGATGCTCTCAGATTTTTCCGAGGCGACGATGTTAAACATCTTTCCTTCACCGTAGAGAACGACAGGCTCGTTTCGTCTGAGATCAAGAGAAAGTTCATTGAGGTTATCATAGCTCCGTCATATTCTAAAGAAGCTGTCGAATACATTACAACAAAAAAGAATTTTGAGAATGTCAGGGTACTTCAGATAGATCTCGAAGCCTCAAAGAAAGCTAAGGATTTCAATCTTAAAAGGATCGACGGCGGTTATTTATACCAGACCGTTGACGATCAGCTTTGTTCAAAATTGGATAATATTACAAAGGTTAAATTTTCTGACGATATGCTTAAATTAGCTGAATTTTCTTATAAATGCTGCAAGCATACAAAATCCAATGCGATAGTGCTCTGCAGAAAAACAGATAAAGGTTTCAGCGTTCTCGGAATGGGCGCCGGACAGCCCAACAGAGTGGATTCTTTAAGAAAACTGGCTGTTACCAAAGCAAAAGAAAATCTTGAGTATGAATACCGTACGCTCGGGCTGAAAATATCATTTGAAGATTATTTCAAAAAAGTGATCAGCGAGCAGACAGTTCTTGCCAGCGACGCATTCTTTCCTTTCGATGATACGGTCAGAACGGCTGCAGGTTACGGCATAAAATATATAATTCAGCCCGGTGGCTCGCAGAACGACCAGGATTCTATTAAGGCTTGCGATGAGCTTGGAATAGCGATGATATTCGCGGGCAACAGACATTTCAGACATTAATTAATTTAAAGGAATAAATCATGGATTTCCTGTCAATATTTAATTTCTTCTCACATGATGTGGCTATCGACCTAGGGACCGCCAATACGCTTATTTATGTAAAGGGCAGGGGAATAGTTGTCGATGAACCTTCGGTCGTTACCTGGGATGAGAGGCTAAAAAAAGTGGTAGCTATCGGCTATGAAGCAAGAAGCATGGAAGGTAAAACTCCGGGCACGATCAGAACTATCAGGCCTATGAGAGACGGCGTTATTGATGACGATGAAGTAGCTGAAGAGATGATAAGGCAGTTTATAAAGAAAATTAAAACCGGTACATTCAGCGGCAGACCTCGTATGATAGTCTGCGTACCGTCAGGAGTTACGAAATCCGAGAAGAGGATAATCCGAAGCGCGGCTGAGAATGCAGGAGCAAGAGAGGTCTTCCTTATATCTGAACCTATGGCTGCAGCGCTTGGAGTGGGACTGCCGGTGGATCAGCCTGAGGGCTCAATGGTGGTGGATATCGGCGGAGGAACAACAGAGATAGCCGTAATTTCACTAAGCGGAATTGTTTCAGAGAACTCGATCAGAATAGCCGGAAACAAGATGAATGACGCAATTATTGATTATATGAGAAGTGAGCATAAACTTCTGATAGGTGAAAGAACCGCGGAAAAGATCAAGATAGATATAGGATCTGCCTCTAAGCTGGAAAAAGAACTTAAATCCATCGCGAAAGGCAGGGACCTAATCGCGGGGTTGCCCAAGGAGATCGAAATAAACTCAGCAGAAATAAGAAATGTCCTTTCTCCTATCGTAACATCTATTTGCCAGGCTGTAAAAAGCGCTCTTGAAAAAACCCCGGGTGAGCTTTCGTCTGATATAAGGGACAGGGGTATCGTGCTGACAGGTGGAGGAGCTATGCTTAAGGGGCTTGATCAGAAACTTCAGGAAGAAACAGACCTGCCTGTAATTATGGCCGATGATCCGCTGACCTGTGTCGTCAGAGGTACGGGAAAAGTTCTTGAAGACATGAATAAATATTATAAAATTCTGCTTAACGACTAACATATTTTCACGAAGGATCGCTGCTTAATGAAAACTACACCGAAATACAAGCTTTACCGGGAGTGGATCTATCTTTTTTCGGTTATAATTGTTTCGATTTTTTTCATTATGTTCAATGATTCTTCGTTCAATGATACCCTTTCTTCTTACGGTCTTGACGCTTACAGCTTGATAAATTACGATTATTTTTCTTTTCGGGAAAAGCATGAACTTGAGAAGGAAATAATGGGGTTAAAGACAAAACTGATGACATCAGAATCGGAAAGGATTAAGTTCGCTGAGTCATATGACGAAAACATCAGACTGAGAGAACTCCTTGCCATTGATTTACCTGATTCTTTTGAATTTGTTTATGCAAAAATAGCTGGCTCTGATCCGAACAGTTATGTCAGAACGATATTGATCAATGCTGGCTCAAATAAAAATATATATGAGGGCGATGTTGTAATTTCTGAAAAAGGAGTCGTAGGAATCGTAATTGATTCCGGAGAAAACATTTCGAAGGTAAAACTTATCTCTGACCCGTCGAATAAAATTGCTGTAAGAACCGAGAACAGCCGCGCCAACGGCATAATGATACCTTCCGGACAGGACCAAGCTCAGATCGAGGAAATTACAAAGACCACTCCGGTAGCCGTAAGTGAAAAGATCTACACTGCCGATTTCAGCACCATCTATCCTCCTGGACTTCTGGTAGGCGAGGTCGTGTCTGTTTCAGATTCATCAGCAACGATCAACAAAAAAATCAATATACGGTTTATTCAGAAATTCGATCAGATAGAAGATGTTTTCGTTATAAAAAGGATATCTGCCGAATGATCAGGGACCAGCTGAAATACGGCCTTTTGCTGCTTTTTTTAATTGGATTCAGTCTGAAATTTTCAAATCTGTATTCTGTTTACAGTGTAAAACCTGACCTGCTTCTTATTTTCCTGATAAGAAGATCCTTAAATGATCCCAAGCCGCAGGTTACTGTGCTGTGGGGGTTTTTTACCGGTATAATATTTGACCTGATCATCGGAGATGTGATAGGGATATCTGCGCTCAGTTATTCCATAGTTTGTTTCTTTACAGCTTTTTATAAACGAACGACAACATATTTGCCGAGTTATAAAAGAGCTTTAGTTTATGTATTTGCTGTATTTTTCTCGGCGGTTCTGATAAATTCAGTTACCCTGTCCGGCCTTCCATTTTATAGAAATCTGGCTGCATTTATAATCCCCTGCTCTGCTTACACTCTTATGATCGCTCTTATAATTCAAACATTTAAACCGACGAAGTAATAATGAATTCTTCAAGAGTTAAATTATTTTTCTGGTTTGCTGCCGCTGCATTTATAATTATATTAATCCGCGTTCTTTATTTGCAATATTTCGATGAAGAGCTTAAGAGAAGATCCGAGCTTAACATGGTAAGAACTAATATTGTAGAACCTTCAAGAGGCAGGATATTCGACAGAAAAGGCGTTCTTCTTATTGATAACCAGTATGCATATAACTTTTATATAATCCCTGAGCAGTTTTTAAAAAACCCCAGGTCAATGGATTTTGTATTTGATAATCTCAAGATAGAAAAAGACACTCTGCTCGCCGAATTGAATTCGCCTGAAGTTCATAAAGACAGGTTCTACAGGCTGATGCGTGACATTGACTTTTCTTTATTCTCATCTGTTATGGAGAAGGGAAAGGAACTCAGAGGCATTTATATTAAAAAGGAGTGGACCAGAAAATTCGAGGTCAATTCAGCTCCCCATCTGCTCGGATATCTGGGAGAAGCAAAAAATCACGAAGAACTCACCGAGGAGATTTCTTACGGAGATCTTGTGGGAAAGAAAGGCCTTGAATATGTTTACGATAAAATTCTCAGGGGTGAAAAAGGCTTCACTCAGGAAATCAAAGATGTAAAAGGCAAAAAGGTTTCGGATTATAAAAAAGAAGAATGGAAAGAAGCCGTAAGGGGTAGCGACATATACCTGACTATTGACCTTGAGTTGCAAATGCATATTGAAGAACTTTTCAAGAAAAAATCCGGATCAGTTATAGTTCAGGACTGCAGGAACGGCGAAATACTGGCAATGCTCAGCAAACCCGACTATCCAATAGATCTTTTCAATAAAAAATTGTCGAAAGAGGAATGGAAAAAGTGGTCCGAGGATCCATCAGAACCTCTTTACAACAAAGCCATTATGGGGCTATACCCGCCGGGATCTGTAATAAAAATGGCTACAATAATAGCTGCGACTGATCAGAACATTAAAACACCCGGAGATAAGGTGAATTGTCCCGGCGGTATGCAGATCGGGAACAGGTTCATCCGATGCTGGAACAGAGACGGAGGCCATGGTTTGGTTGATATGCTTTCAGCGATCTATATGTCATGCGATACTTATTTTTATGATATTGCCATTAGAATTAACCTCGACAAATGGAAATCTTCTCTCGAAAGGCTGGGATTCGGCGAAAAAACCGGAATTGACCTTAGATATGAAAGAGGCGGTCTTGTCCCGGATATTCAGTACTACAAAAAAAGAATTAAAGGCGACCTGGACGGCAGGAGTGCGAATTTGATGATAGGACAGGGAGAGCTTCTGGTCACTCCTCTTCAGATAGCTAATTATACTTCGATCATAGCTAACAGCGGGATCAGGCACATTCCTCATCTGCTTCACAAATACGGAGAAGAAGGCAGCTTTTCATATTATGATTCTACTTGCACCGATACTCTGCAGCTTAATAAAAAGATTCTCTCAGTTATTAAAAAGGGTATGTTCCATGTAGTAAATACCCCTGGAGGAACTGCTTTCCGTTCAAAAAGCTATCTGATAGAATTTGCGGGCAAAACAGGAACCGCACAGAATCCGCATGGCGATGACCACGCATGGTTCACTTCGTTCGGTCCGTTTGAAAATCCCGAGATCACTGTAACAGTCTTTGAGGAATTCGGGCAGCACGGAAGCGGAGCCGGTTTGATCGCAAAGGATATTTATGAGTTCTGGTATAATTCGAAAAATAAAAAAGCCCCTGCAGAAGAGGGGCTTGAAAATCCTTAGTATCTGTCTTTTAATTCAAGGTCTTTGATAAGATATCTGTATCTTTCGATATCTGTATCTTTCAGATGCTTAAGCAGTTTACTTCTCTTACCAAGCATAAGCCTCATTCCTCTTCTTGAGTGATTGTCATTCTTGTTGGCGATCAGGTGCTCGGTGAGGTTCTTAACTCTTGTTGAGATCAAAACGATCTGAACTTCAGCCTTGCCTGAGTCTGTTGGATTATTGCCGTACTTAGCTATAATCGCCTGTTTTTCTTCTGTTGTTATCATCCTTTTCTCCTTTTTTAATCGTCCCCCAGCAGGAATATCGCATTCGAACCGAGCGGACATTATTCAGACCGGCAAATATAACGAATTAATAATAACTTGTCAAATTTTAAAAACCCTTGTGGAATCAATAATTGACAAAACCGACTGTTAGAATTATATTTGAGCGTCTGTACAAGGGAGGTAGAATGTTCAGAGTGTTTTTACTTTTTGTTTCCATAATCATCACGACAGGATGTACAACTTCAGCTATAAAAGAAGAAACAGCTCCTATAGAAGAAGTTTCGGTATCTATATCCGACTACACCGAACTTGATTCATTATATATACTTGTGGACAGCCTTACCCAGAACCAGGAATTCATGCTTGATAAAATAGATTCTCTTGAGAACGAATTAAGCTACTACAGCTCCATACCGCTCGTTGACAAGGATTTCCAAATACCCAGAAAATATAAATTTGCCGGTTACGATATAGATCTTAACAACGACAGGGTGTTTGACAAATTCGAGAAGATATTCAAAGCTGAATTGAGAGCCGCTCAAAGATACATACCTCTTACCGGAGAATATTTTCCCTATTTTGAAAAAATTTTCAATGCCTACGGGATACCCGAAGATCTAAAGTATCTGGCGGTAGCTGAAAGTTATTTAAATCCCAACGCGACCTCGTTCGCAAAAGCTGCCGGAATATGGCAGTTCATGCCTAAAACAGGAAAGGAATACGGACTTAAGCAGACAGATTATATTGACGAAAGACGCGATGTCTATAAATCGACAGATGCTGCCGCAAGACTATTGCGGGATAATCATAATGAGCTTTTAAGGGAAGGTCTTGACGACTGGCTTCTTGCAATGTGCGCCTACAATGCAGGTATGGGGAATGTTAGAAAAGATGTAAGGGAGCAGGGCGCAAAAAGCTTTTTCAATATGATAATGAGAGTGGAAGAGACCGACTACTATGTTTACAGGGCGATAGCAATAAAAATGATAGTACAGTATCAAAAAGAAATATTCGG
>DMTS01000059.1 GCA_003477045.1 Candidatus Delongbacteria bacterium | reverse complement strand
TTTGCCTGAGCGACACCTTCGCCATAAGATCTGCCGGAGCTTTTTGCTTCGATCACGGCAAGCTTTCTGCCTTTATAAACGAGAATATAATCGGCTATAACGGGGGTTGATTTACCGTAACCTGATTTGATCTTGCCCAAAGATATCTGATATTCTCTCGATATCTTCGAGCCTTCGGCAACACCCCATCCCGCTTCTTTCAGCTTCGGATCAATTATTTCTGCTCTCGTTTCCGCTTCGTTCATTTAAGCACTTCCCAGTAGCCTCTTGTTTTTCCGATTCTTTTTATATACCCCTTAGCTTTAAGCGAATCAAGATGTTTAATTATTGCAGAGGGATTTATAGATATTCTATCAGAAATTTCTTTTCTACTGATTTTCTTATTTTCTTTTATCAGAATAAGTATTTCAATCTGCCTTTCAGACAGATCACTTTGACCACCTATTTGACCACCTATTTGACCACCTATTTGACCACCTTGCTCGGTAACTTGCTCGGTAGCCTTTTCATCAACATTCATAAGGCTATAAAGATCTTTCCCGTATTTAGCCTCAAATTTGAAAATATCCTTTTCTTCGATGACAGGATCTATACCGAAAAAAGCCTTTCCGTAACGGGCAACTTTCTTGAATCCTGAACCAAGCTCCTCGCAGAATTTTATCTCCCTAAAGAAAGCTGAAATAGCAGGATTTTTCGGGAATGGTCTCGAATCCTGAATATTTATCACACCATAAACATGCGGTCTGTTGGAGTTCTCTATATAAAGCCTGTCTCTTTCGATAATAAATTTGGCGGGAAAATGATTCATGTATTCCCTGTGTATCAGTGAATTTGCTATGACCTCTCTCATCACCATTGACCTTATGCTTATTCGCTGGTCACCTTCAAGATAGAACGGGTCGGGCAGATGCTTTTCGGAAAAAGCGACCAGCCTTTTATAGCTTTCTATCAGGTTTGTTCTCACCAGATCCCTGTCATCGTACCTGTCTGTGTCGATCTTCCTTAGAACTGCATCGGTCCTGTGATGCGGTACAGCAGAGAGAATAACATCATCCTTAGCAAGAAGAAGAATAGCCGCAAGAGTAAATCCTTCTTTTCCGGTCTGCCAGTCCTTCCTGTACATATCCGAACTTTTAATTAGTTCTTCATCGCTCATATCCGCCCATGGATGATCCTGCCTAGCTACCGTTGCGATCTTTCTTGCATAGCTTATAAGATCCTGCCTGAATTCAGCCATTGTCACATAAGGATAAACCGTATTCTCTGTAAATCCTGTCTGTTTTCTTATGTACATAGTGCTGACAAGAGAAGTATTGTCAGTTATATTGATATCACTGTCTTCATTTCGATCATAAATTTTGCCGTTACATCTGTGAACCTGAGAGCTTTCGGGAATATAAATATACAGAATGCTTTTCCCGTCAATCTCTACTTCGTCGATCGTAAGATACACGGTAGGACTGATCTTATTGGGATTATTAATCGAAGTCACAAAATCAGCTTTGATCCTGCCAATAACATCTTTATCAATACCTGTAACAGTGCAGTTATCCTTTACACCAAGAAGCAGCTCTCCGCCTATCCTGTTAAGAAATGCACAGACTGTCTCATAGACATTTTTCGGAAGCTCTCGTTTACATTCCTTGAACTCTACATTTATGCACTCGCCGGCTTTGAGAATATTTCTGATTTTTTCAATCATAATTTCGTTCGCTACATTTTTCCGATATTAAAACATTTGAAAAATACGGGATTCCGTTTAGTTAATCAAGAATTAGTTCCATTTAAAAAAATATACAATCCAATTAACGGCAACTTGTCTGTTTTTCAAATTAACTTTAGAAAATCACCTAACCACTATTATTCAATTTTCGACAACTTATTCTTTTTCGTAAACAGACCCTTGACAATCAAAAATGCAAGGTGAAAAAGACTGACCATATATCCTGTAAAAACCGCATAATAAATTGATGCAAAATTTAATACTTTGGGCTTTATATGCATTATATTAGGCTCAGGTGGCGTTTCAGGATTGATAAGTATTAAGATTAAGAAGAATAAAACACCCGTAATAACAATAAATGGTATTAAGAATTTCTTAAACTTATTCTCCTGAGTCTTAAAAATTTCCTTATTTATCATTCTAAAAAACATAAATGCAATGATAGCAATTACTTTGTATAAACCCATTTTTTCTCTCCTTTATTTAGTTTTCCTACAACTCCCCTCTGAAGGCTTTCTGCCATCTTTTCTTTAGCTTTCCTGAACTGGCTTTGAACAAATATCAGGCTGTCTAAATGCTCCTTATGATTCCTTTCAATACTTTCCGGAGAGAATATCTTCTTTCCAAATTCATACAAAGCCCCAACCCTTTCAACGCAAACCTGAGGATCATAATTTTGCTTCTGTTCAAGCTCCCACTCATTGAATTTCTTCAGTTTATTCAAATATTCCCTGATTTCTTGTGCCTTGATCTTTTTCTCTTCCGGTGTCATTTCCATCAGATATGCCTTACTTCGTAATTAAACCCGGGAAGATTTTTTATCGCTTCAGCCAGATGCTTTCTGTGACAACGGTTAATATCAGCCTCAAAACAGGTCAAGGCAATTCGCTTTTTCGTTTTAAGTAGTTCGAATATTTTGAGCTGAAAATCCTTGCTGCCCGAAAGATTGTTGCTATAATTCTCAAAAAGCCTGTCATAATCTTCCTGAACCCTCAATTCCTGTCTTTTATCCGATTCGATCCCTACTTCGGGAATATGAAAATATTCTATGCCTAAATTATTACAATATTTGCTCAACTGTGATTTGCTGAATCCGTATTTCATGCTCAATGCATTTTTACGAACATCAACCAAAAGCTTAACATCATTTTTCAGTAACCGGTTAAGATATTCTTCGAGAGATATTCCTTCATATCCGATTGTAAAAAGAATAGTCCCGGCATAGTGCGGCCGCGCTTCTGCAACCCGAAGTAATTCATTCTTCGAAAGAGTTGTTTCAGCCACTTCACTCTGTGTAGCATAATACGGATAATTCAAATATGTATATTTCTTTAGTTCGCACATGCTCATTTTACCGTATTCAGACTTAACAAATTCAAGCACAGCAAGATCGCCTTTTTTCAATTGAGAAACATAGCTAACAGATTCATTTTTAATAATTGTATTTGCAATCTCGGTAAGCTGGCCTGTTTTTTCCATAGTCAGAATATCGGCATTTGCGGAAAACGAATAACAACCGAATTTATAAGGCACAAAATCATACTCAGGCTTATCCTGCTTCTGCGAAAACAAAAACAGCAGCTTTTGAAGATGCATCCTGTCCAACTCACCGCCGAAAACTTCCAGCAGCGACAATATAACTTTTCGTCTGTAAAACATAGTTTTAATTTATGAATAAAATTACAATATAACAAGAAGATTTCAAATCCAATTATAGATCAGAGAGCTTCTTTTCTTGAACAACAATAAGATTTTGCTTTGAATTTTCTATTATTACCATTGGATTTATTATAGGTAAGTATACGTCTTTATAATCTTCACTTGTATTTAAAACAGCCAACATTCCTCTGGTACCTGAAATAGCGATACCTAA
>DMTS01000199.1 GCA_003477045.1 Candidatus Delongbacteria bacterium | reverse complement strand
GGAGACAAGGTTATAAAAAAAGCTCAGCCTAAAACAGAAACCACAATAAAAGAAGGGCTTGTTGCCTATTACCCTTTTAACGGGAATGCAGACGATGCAAGCGGAAATAAAAATCACGGCACAGTCCATGGCGCAACACTGACCGAGGACAGGTTCGGGAGAAAAAACAGCGCATATTATTTTGACGGACAGGACGGTATAGTTATAAACGACAACGTAACTTTAAAACCTACTAATTCATTAACACTTTCAGCTTGGGTAAAAATAGAAAACAGCAACGTAAACGACTATTTACGAATAATTTCAAAGCATGGTGAAGTTACCGAAGCCGGTGGCTCGCACGGATCATATCAGCTCATAACAGGCAGACTTAGCGACAGAGGTATAATCTATTTTACCGAAAAAACTAATATCCGATATTACACTACTTTCTGTAAATCTTTTGTACGCCTAAACGAATGGCATTTAATTACCGCAACCTGGGACGGAGAGAATGCAGTGATTTATTATGACGGCAATCCCGTTTGTTATGAAAAATTTTCCGGTTCAATAATTTACGATAATAACCCGCTTTATATCGGAAAAGATGGCTATTATAAACATGTCGGATTTGTGGGTCGAATTGACAATGTCAGAATCTATAACAGAGCTCTTAACCTTAAAGAAATTTCAGAACTTTATTCTTCCGAAAAATAACTATTTCTTCTTTAAAATTATTTTCCAAATGTAATATCCCGGAACCGGCACTTTAATTAAGCTGAAAAGCTTAATAAGCGGGTTTTCGAGAATTGTTGTACTTTTTATTTTCAGCCTTCTTACTATAAAATTAACTACTGGAAAAAGAATTATTTGCTTTCTAGATAATAAAATTTCCATATTATTAATATTTAGTTTTGACAGAAGTTCACTATCGTTCATATACTCCCTTACATGTGTAGGGTCAAGCGCGTATTTTCCCTGTTGGTTTTTATAAAAATACCATGCCCATTTCTTCTTAAAAACAGTATCAATGTAAATAATCCCGTTCTGAGCTGTTATTCTGCTCAATGAATTTATCATGGCCCCATCGTCGGGGACATGCTCAATGACCTGGGTCGAAACGACAATATCAAAATAGTTGTCAGGGACATTAACCAAAGTCTGTGCATCATCCTGGACAGTTTTAATATCAGCGGAAATACTGCTTATTCCTTTTAATCTTTCGGAAGACAGGTCAACTCCCCATATTTCTTTTAATTTCTTATCATAACCTCTTTTATAAAGTGAGTATAGAATAAGTCCGCCACCGCAACCGATGTCAATAAATCTGCTGAAGCTGTTATCTCTGAATAATTTATCAAGTTCATCAGGCATCTGATCTTTAAGATAATGTTTGTGTTTTTTTGCATACTCCTCAATATTCATCTTCTCTCCGTATAATTAAAAAAGGGCAGCTGTGCTACCCTTTTATTCATTTCTTATATAAAACTCTCATCATCAATAACTTTCTCTTCCTTCTTAAAGAACTTGAAGTAAATTATAAGATAGATGATCACTCCTATCGTACAGACTATAGACTGCATCGGAAAATCTACGAGAAGAAGTGCTCTGTCTATGAACAATGAAACCCTGCCCATCACGGTCGAGCCGAACGCGGCACCGAAGAAGATCATCATGATCACGATCCCTACCCTTGCAGTCTTACCCAGTACGCCTTTGTGAGGTTTAGAGAAGAAGAAATACATAAGCGCGGCAAATGTTCCGAAAATTATCACGATCCATTTTGTAGTCTCAAAAAACGAGCCCTGATTCATCGGTTTCATAAGGTTCGTACTTTGAAGCAAAATATTCTGAACGGCTATCGGAATATAATATCCTGCCGTATAACCAAAAAGGAATCCGAAATAATAGTTTGCCACCCATGCTTTTTTCCTAGAAAAACGGAAGAACATGGTAAGGGCGAGTAAGAACCATATTATATAAGTAATGTCCCAGAAATGGAACTCGACGAACATATCCTGTACAGGCATGATGAAAAATGGTTTTATTGTATATTGCCACATAAGTATCCACATATATCCGAGGGATACGCCGATGAAAATATTCTCGCCTATCTTGTACAGCGGATTGTCTTTATAAAGAAAAGACATGACCATAACAGTAGCTAATACAGGCACCCATGTAACGAATATATCGTTCAGAAAAATATTATCCAGTAATGCATTGAAATCCATATTAACCCCTTTTCTTTTTGTCCATAAAATAGACGATATTACCCATGATCACGAATCCGAAGATAACCAGATGCGAGAATGTCAAAGAAGACATACCCTTTGTAGCACTTCCGTAGTAGTTGTTTTCATATTTATCACTTACCAGCCTTTCATATTCAGCCGCGCCTCTTAGTCCGTTTGCAAGTCCCGTAAGCTGACCTGTCTGTAGGAACGGAACATAATCCGGTCCCATAACCGCCGTTACAGCGAGACCGAATTTATAATTGAACCTTATCTGCATATCAATGTGAGTCTGATGGTAAACCGACCCTGACAGTCCTAGAATGTAATTTATATCCTTTAAAGTTTCAACTCCTTCGAAGATCTTTCCTTCTTTTTTGTATGTGCCCTTAAAGTCAACATCCATATTGAATATTCTGATATCTGCGGTAATAGGGATGTATTCCATGTTGATGTAGTTCTCTCCTTCCCTGCACCAGCTGAATTCTTCCAAGGCTGTCATTTTTTTTACGGATTCTTTACCGAGATTAATACCATTTATTGATGCGTAGTATATAAAAACTCTAACCTTTTTCTTCATACAATGCTTAAAAAACGCTTCGAACATGGGCAGAAGTTCAGCTTTTGAGCTCGGATCAAAAGCCCAGTCAATGAAAACTACATCGCCTTCGTTTAGTTTTTCAACTTCGTCGAAAATCGCTCTTGTTTCTTTTGTCGGCGGTACCGGAAAGATAAGAAAATCGAATCCAGGAAGAAGAGGTATTATAATAGACAGAAAAACGAGAAAATATATTATCCTTCTGTCAATTTTTTTTAGTTTTTCAAGAATGTTATTCATTATAATTCCCTTAATTTTAAATTATTCTGAAAGATGTGATCTTTCAAGCCCGAAAAAGATCCTGATCATCATTGTTATTGATCCGAGATACCCTCCGAAGATAATCGCTCTTCTTCCTGCGCTTGAAGGGGCATCCATTATCCATTCTCCGATAACGGGTATCTGACCCCACATCTCTCCGCCGAGAGGTATTTTGCTGAGCATTACAATAATTGAAGCTACGAGCAGTACGGCAGATTCAACTGATTTAGCCTTGAATGATCTGTAGGCCGCCGAAGCTATGTAGAATGCCAGCAGAGAGAATACCGTTGCCTGGAACGGTACATACACATTCATGAACATTGAACTGAAAGGAGTGCCTGACGATGTGCCGCTTTTTAGTCCCAGAAAAACCATTAACAGGATCATGGAAACCCTTAAAATGGCGTAATATCTTTCGTTTTTGTTTTTTATCTTGTAATAGTTCTGCCTTGCGACAGAATAAACCCCTACAAGAACGCCTACGACTCCGGCAATTTTCATACCGTTCGAAAAAAACAGCTTCTGATTTTCCTGAAACATGCCGGCTATGAAGAATTCGCCGTACCACAGAATCCCGGCTATAAGTCCCAGCAGTATGGGTATTTCTTTTTTCATTTTATATTAATCCTTTTCATGTTTTTTATTTAATAAGTGCTCAGTATGTCTGCGATTACTGTCCAGTCGGAGTTGATGGTTAATAATATCGTTCCGAGAATGAACAGGAATCCGAATATCACTTTACCGTAATCCGACAGCTTCAGATTTGAAAGCACCTGCGAATCTCTAGACAGATATGCGGCCGCCGCATAAAGTTCTTCGCCGATAAGCGTATAATCGCAGGAAGTGATGAAGAACGGAAGCTGAGTAGCTTCTGTAGTTCCCGCCACCTGAATAGCTCCGGCTGCGAATCCCGCTTCAGAAATAAGAAGTGATTCGGCGGCATAGTGGCCGAAATGGAACGCAGTTGCAGGTTTCTTTCTTGAGATAAGTCCGGAAAGTCCGGCTGCAAAAGCGAACTGGTCGTTGACGAGAAAGAAACAGTTGTCTTTTTTATGGTCTTCAGGGTAACCGGCATCAAGAAATCCCGATGCGATCATTTCTTCAGCGACCTGAAGTACTACAGGATCATAAGCAGGATATATGATTTCAGCTTTGAATTCGGCTACTTTTTTGGCCACACTTCTAAGGATAAGCATACTCGCTATAGTCTGAGGGCTTGAAAAATATCCGATGCCTGAGTCATAAATGATCGGTTTTCCCATCTCTGTAGCTCTTCCCACTGCATCATCAATGGCATCAAGGCCTGGGATCCTTCTAATGAATATTGTATCCTTTTTTCGTCTGACAGTTGTATAAACATAGAAAAACAGTGCGAAAAAGAATAATGACGCTATAAACACATTCGTCCTGTATTTTCTGAACCCTTTTTCAACTTCGAATCTGAAATAATTTTTGAATTTCGCATTGATATCGTTATAAATTTTAGCTTTGATTATGTAAGTGAGATATTCCTTGATATCGGGACTGTTTGAACGCAGCTTATTGATAAGCTCGAAGTTCACATCGTACTGACCGGGCGACTGCATGAATTTTGCCATTACTCCGGTAAGTCTTGATATCTCGATCGAATTGATCTTGTCTATGTTGACTTTTCGCGATTCGATCCATTGTGCGTAGAGCTGTTTTTCTTTTTCGCTGTCCGCTGCCGCAGCAGCTTCATTTTTTTTCATATACAGAGTATCAATATCAGCCTGGATCTGTTTTTTAAATTCAGCGTCTTTTGTTCTGACAAAATCAGCCAGATTTACCGCTATTTTCTGAAGCCTGTCTTTAACATCTTTTTCGATGTAAAGAAAGTAGGTTCTNNCATAAACACTGTTCAGCATATCGTCAAATGCAATGCTGTACCTTCTGATGTTCTTGTATGAATTTCTTATCTCTGATACCATCGGCGCTGTCTGATCGTTAATTTCCTTTACAAGAAATTCTTCCAGAGCTTTGATCTTGTCAAAATCGCTTTTTTCGAGGTAGCCGACAAGAGCTGAGTTTTTCTGATTCCCTTCAAGCTCTGAATTGACCCTTTCAAGGTCCATGCCGATAAGATTCACAAGAGTTTCCGACACTTCAAGATCAAGAAGTTTTTCGTAATTCTCTTTCAGAATC
>DMTS01000171.1 GCA_003477045.1 Candidatus Delongbacteria bacterium | reverse complement strand
GATAAGGAAAAAACATTAATCTATCTGAGCAGAGAGTGCAAAGAACTGACTGGTTATTTCCCTGAAGATTTGATGTCTTCTGGCAAAATAAAGTACATTAATATTATTCACGAAAATGACAAAGAGATGGTAAGAAAAGCAGTTGATACAGGTATCGCAGCAAAGGAACACTTTGTCATGGAATACAGAATAATTGATTCTGAAAAGAACGAAAAATGGGTTCTTGAAAAGGGCAGAGGTGTGTATGACGAAAGCGGAAATTTGAGATTTCTGGAAGGTTTTATTACAGATATCACGATGAGCAAAACTGCGGAAATTCAAATCAGAGCAAAATCAGAGGAGCTTGAAAGATCGAACAGTCTTATGATAGGCAGAGAAGTCAAAATGGTGGAATTGAAAAAAGAAATTAATTCAATGCTAAAAGAATCCGGAAAAAGTGAAAAATATGTTATATCAGATTAAGTAAGAGGAAAACGGGATGAAAAACAGAAGTTTAGTTCTTGGAGCACTATTGATCCTGGCTTTTTTCAGCAGCAGCGTTTTTTCGAGAGAGAAGATCAGAATTGGTCTGTACGAAAATCCGCCTAAGCTATATACTGACGGCAAAGGTAATGTTGAAGGTTTCTGGTATGAAATAACTACAGAAATCGTTTCGATGGAGGGATGGGAGTCAGAATGGATCTACGGTTCATGGGATGAATGCCTGAAGAGGCTGGAAAACAATGAAATCGATGTTATGCCCGACACAGGCGTAACTCCCGAAAGAGAAAAGAAATATCTGTTCTCAAACGAGACAGTTTATTTAAGCTGGACTAAAATATATAGTAACAAAAAATATAAGATTGATACTATCCTCGATCTTGAAGGTAAAAAAATAGCGGGTCTAAGGAACAGTTTCGATCTTGAGGGACCGGACGGCCTTAGAAAAAAGCTTAAGGACTTTAATGTTAAGGCCGATATTATTGAGATGGGCAGCTATAAAGATGTTTTTAAGTCTGTAGAATCCGGATCAGCTGACGCAGGGATAGTTGACAAAGACTTCGGTTATCTAAATCAGGAAAAGTTCGATATACTTCCGACTTCAATAATACTTCAGCCTGCCCGAATGCAATACGCTTTCAGCAGAAACTCGGAAAAAGCCCAGTTTTTAATCGAGAGAATTGATAAAAGAATAGCTGAAATGAAAAAAGAGCAGGGTTCTGTTTATTATACCGCTATTGATAATTTCTTTAAATTTCAAAGTAAAAGTTATCATATTCCTAACTGGCTCAGGTTAGCATTGATTATAATTGCGGTACTGTTCATTGTAATAATCGCAGTGAACAGGTATCTGAGAAATAAAATTGCCGAGACTACGAGATCTTTGAAAGATTCTGAGGAGAAATACAGGATCCTGGTTGAAAATCAGACTGACCTTGTAGTCAAAATCGATACGAACGGAAAATTTTTATATGTAAGTAAGTCTTACTGCGAAACTTTCGGCAAATCAGAAGAACAGCTTCTGGGAGATAAATTCATGCCTCTTGTTCACGAAGAGGACAGAGAGCCTACACTTAGAGAGATGGAAAATCTATACAAATCTCCATACAGATGTTATGTTGAACAAAGAGCTTTGACTGTAAAAGGCTGGAGATGGTTCGGATGGTCAGATACTTCGGTTCTGGATAATGAAAACAAAGTAACCGCAATAATAGGAGTAGGAAGAGATATAACCGAGAAACACGATTATATAAACGAAATAAAAGAGAACGAAAAAAGATTTAATTTCATAGGAAACAGTTTGCCTAACGGTCTTATGTATCAGATCTATGCAGGGCAGAATGGAGAAACAAGAAAGTTTCTGTATATAAGTTCGGGAGTGGAAAGACTTCATGAAGTAACCGCAGATGAAGTTTACAGTAACTCTATGCTGATATATGATCAGATCCACGAGGAAGATAAAGCGCACCTTGAGGCAGAGGAAGCTCAGGCTCTGAAAACTTTAACCCAGTTCGTGTGCGAAGCGAGGATAATAAAACCTTCCGGACAGGTGAGATGGTCATACTTTTCTTCATCGCCAAGGAAAATAGAGAATGGGCATATTGTATGGGACGGTGTCGAATTTGACATTACCGAAAGAAAAAATACTGAACTTCTAATTAAACAATCGATGGAACAACTTAAGGTAAGCAGAATAGCCAAACTAAACCTGATTGAAGATCTTAAGATGGAAATTGAAGAAAAAGAGAAAGCGAAACAGGAAATAATCAGGCTAAATGAAACTCTTGAGCATAAAGTAATAGAAAGAACAAGAGAACTTGAACTATCCAACAAAGAGCTTGAATCCTTTGCGTACAGCGTGTCGCACGATTTACGAGCACCCTTAAGGCATATCCTGGGATTTGCAGATATAATGAAAAAAGAATGCGATAGTGCAGGTGCTGAAGCGAATCTTTATCTGTTAAAAATAATTGAAAGCGCAGGCGATATGGGAACGCTGATAGATGACCTTCTTGAATATTCGAGAACCGGCAGGTCAGATATGAAAAAAGCTGCTGTCGATCTCAATGAAATCGTTATGCAGATCAAAATAAGGTTCGACCGCGAAAATCCTTCAAGGAAGATGGTGTGGAGACTGTCCGAGCTTCCGCAAGCATATTGCGACCGCGGATTGATCCAGACAGTGTGGACAAATCTGATCGAAAATGCAGTCAAATATACTTCAAAAAATGAAAGTTCGGTTATTGAAATTGGTTTTTCTGATAAAGTGAGCGAATTTGAATTTTTTATAAAAGACAACGGCGTGGGGTTTGATATGAAATTTGTCCATAAACTTTTTGGAGTATTTCAAAGGCTACACAATAAAAACGAATTCGAAGGCACAGGAATAGGCCTCGCTAATGTCAAAAGAATAATCAACAGGCACGGTGGAAGCGTAAGAGCAGAATCTGAAGGCGCAGGAAAAGGTGCTGCATTTTATTTTACTTTACCTAAAAGGAGAGAGGAGTGAAATCGGTTTTGAAAATATTTGTTTTTTTATTTTTTAGCAGTGTTGCTTTGTGCATCGGGAGTGTAGAACCATCGAATAAAGTCAGGCTGCAGTTCCGATGGATGCATCAGTTCCAGTTCGCAGGTTTCTATATGGCCAAAGAACTGGGTTACTACAGGGATGCCGGCCTGGATGTCGAGATAATCGAAGGCGGAACAGATACCGATGTAATGCACAAAGTGATCGCCGGTGAGGCTGAATACGGTGTTCAGACACCTTCTATTCTCGTTGACAGATCAAAAGGGCATCCTGTTGTAGTTTTAGCGGCTATATTCCAGCACTCGCCTGTTGCACTTGTTGTAAGCAGGGAAAGCGGAATTACCTCTTTAGCTATGCTGTCAGGAAAAAAAATCATGCTCGGAGCAAAGAATGTCGAGATCAGGGCGATGCTTAAAAGCGAAGGAATTCTGGATAAAGTTGAAATAATAGAATTTTCAGGCAGCTACGGGGACATACTTTCCGGTAAAGTTTCCGGTGCATCAGGATATGTGACGGATATGTCGTATGTTGAAACCCAAACCGAAGAAACATTCTCCTACATAAGGCCTGAAACATACGGAATAGACTTTTACGGAGACTGCCTTTTTACATCGGAGAGTGAGATAAAGAATAATCTGGATAGAGCTTTGCGTTTCAGAGAAGCAAGCATCAGAGGCTGGGAATATGCGATGGAAAATCCCGAAAAAGCGGTTGAAGTGATAAAGAGAAAATATGGCTCTGAAAAAACAGTTGCACAGCTTCTCTACGAACATTCCCAGATGAATAAACTGATGCACACCGATCTTGTTGAGATAGGACATATCAATCCGGGCAGATGGAAGCATATCCTCGAAACTTTCCAGAAGATAGGAATGATTGGCGGAGACTATGATATTAAAGGTTTTTTGTACACCGATCACATTGAAGATGATCATAACATCGCCAGAGCCATTTTGCTTTTTCTTGCCACAGTCCTGTTCGCCGTAATTGTTATTATGTATTTAAAATACAGAAAAGAAAAGATCAAGAAAACTCTTGAGGAAGCTAAACACAAAGAGGAACTCCTCAAATCCGAAGCCCGGTTCAGAGGCCTTATCGAGTTCGCAGCCGACGGCATAATTCTGGGCTCAAACGACGGGTATATAACCGAAGCAAATCAAGCAGCCTGTGAGTTGTTCGGTTTAGAAAGAAATCAGTTGACCGGAAAGCATTTTTCCGAAATGCCGTTTACAAAAGAAAGCTTGGAAAAATGTCCCCCGAAGTACGATTTGCTCAATCAGGGACAAATAGTGATCAGCGAAAGGATCATACGCAGACCGAAAGACGATACAGAAATAACTGTCGAAATGAAAACCAAGGTGATGTCGGACGGCACTTATCAGTCAATTTACAGAGACATTACTCAGAGAAAGGTCGCTGAAAAAGAGGTTAATTCGCTTAAATCATGGTTTGAATATGTACTTGGAGCCACAAAAACAGGGTTTGATATAATAGACGAAGACAATAATGTCATTTATGTTGATCCTAAATGGGCGGAAGTTCTCGGTGACTATCGCGGGAAAAAATGTTATCAGTATTTTATGGGCAGAAGTAATCCATGTCCCGACTGCGCAATGCCTGTCGCGTTCGGTAAAGGCGTTTCGGCTATATCCGAAGAATTTTTGAAAAAAGAAAACAGGTTAGTTGAAGTTCATACAATACCGCTTAACGAAACGCGTAACGGCAAAAAACTGGTATCGGAATTCAATATTGATATCACTGAGAAGAAGAACCGTGAGAAATCACTGATGCTTTTCATGGAAGCAGTCGAAAATTCTCAAGACGGGATAGGAATGGCTTCTCCGGAAGGAATACACATTTACCAGAACAAGGCTCTTACCAAACTTTTAGGGGATTTCGGAACGGATCCGTTAAATGTTTATGCGGATAAGGAAGCCGGCCGCAGGATGTTCCTCGCGATAAGTTCGGGAGAAAGATGGACAGGGGAAGTAAAAATGATCTCGTCAGGTGGAGAGATCAGGAACATTCTACTTAAGTCATATCCTGTTTTCGATTTAAAAGGCAAAATTACTACACTTGTAGGCATCCATACTGATATAACTGAACTCAGGAAGCATGAAGAAATACTTCTTAATTTCAATGCGGAGCTTGAAAAAAAGGCCGCTGAAAGAACGGCTCAGCTTGAGGAGATAAACAGGGAACTCGAGGCATTCAGCTACTCGGTATCACACGATCTTAGAGCTCCCGTCAGGCATATTATAGGCTTTACGGATATTTTCGCAAAAGAATTCTCAGCAACGGTCAGCGAAAAGGGAAAAGAAATTTTCGCAAAGATAACTACGGCAGGTCAGAAAATGGAGAGACTTATTGACGACCTGCTTATGCTTTCAAAAACGAACAGGCAGGAAATGACAAAATCGCCGGTCGAAATGGGTACTATAGTCAACATTGTCCTTGCAGATTATAAAGAATGTAAAGAAAACCGTAATTTAGTAACTGTGATCCCGCAATTACCTGTCGTTAAAGCAGACAGGAATCTAATCACAATGGTATGGGAGAACCTGATAGACAATGCCTGTAAATACACGAAAAACAAAGAAACCTCTAAGATAGAGATAGGATTTAGAACGGAAGGGTCGGAATATATATTCCATATCAGGGACAACGGCGTAGGTTTTGATCCTGAATTCACGCACAAGCTTTTCGGGGTTTTTCAGAGGCTTCACCTTGACAAAGATTTTTCGGGCACCGGTATTGGCCTTGCGAATGTCAGAAGGATAATAAGCAGGCACGGCGGAAGGACTTGGGCAGAATCTGAAGGAGAAGGAAAAGGCGCATCATTTTACTTTACTTTACCGATAAATTAGGAGGGGAATATGAAATCGAAGTTCATACTGCTGATAGAAGATGACCGGAACGATGTTGAGCTTACGCTCAGAGCACTGAAAGAAGCTTTTAAAGGCAGAGTGGCTGTACTGAACGACGGCGCAGAAGGGATTGATTTTCTTTTCCGCAAGGGAAAATTCGAAGGCAGGCAGCCTGAACATCCTGCAGTTGTAATTCTTGACAAAAAAATGCCTAAAATGGATGGCGTCGAGCTATTAAAGGCAGTTAAAAAAGATAATATTCTAAAAGATATTCCTATAGTAATGTTCAGCTCTTCAAATTACGAACATGACATAATTGAATCATACGCAGCCGGAGCTTCAGCTTATGTTGTAAAACCGATAAATATTGAGGATTATTATAAAGCTGTAAGGCAGATCGGTTTTTTCTGGGGCGTACTGTACGAGGAAAATCCCGAGTTGAATGAAAGAAAAGAGGGAGATTAAGGAATGGGTATAAAGGATAAGTTCAGCATTTTCGTTTATATTGCAGTAGCTTTAGTACTAATGGCAGGTTCATTGATACTAATCCCGAGTCTGCTCGAACGGGACAATTTTAAAACTCATAAAATTGAGAAAACAAATGCGATCGCAGAAAATTTTAATAAACTTATTGAGAACAGGCTGACTGCTTTAAGGGCACTCGCAATAAACAAGCCTGTTGTTTATAAAATTCTTAAAGGCGAGATGGAAATGGATTCGGGACAGAGTAGATGCCTTCTCGGAACATCAAGGCTAATAACTGAAGCCGATATTGTTTATGTCTTGGATACGCTCGGAACAGTCGTAGGTTGTTCAGTTGACGATTCGAACATGACTCTTATCGGGAATAACTACAAGTTTCGAGAGTATTTTGTAAAAGCGATGGAAGGGATAGATGTTATATATCCTGCACTGGGAGTTACCACGCTAAAAAAAGGACTTTACTTGAGCAGGCCGATAATTGATGATATTACCGGAAAACCTATCGGAGTTGTCGTAATAAAAATAGGACTTGAGCAGTTTGAAGAGATTATGACGGATTTCGATGGGTATATTTCTCTTGTAAGCCCCGAAGGAATAATTTTTGCCTGCAATAATAAGGATTGGGTTTTCAAAACTTTATCTCAACTTGAGCCTGCAATGATTGACAGTTTGCTCAAATCAAGGCAATACGGAGATGAAAAACTGGAAAAATTACCTTTTTTTATAGATACGGAACATCCGCTGATAGATGGAAAGGAATATCACGCCTCGAAGGTAGCTTCAAGAATAAACGGTTGGCAAATGATTTCCTGCTTTGAATCAAAAAACAGCTATCCGCTTACAGCTATTCAGAAAAAAATACTTTTCTGGGCATTTTTGCTTGAAGCACTGCTTCTCACATTTGCTGTACTGCTGCTTTTTAATATTATGAAAAAGAAGGAAATTGAGACCAAACTAAGGGAAGAAAGAGAAAATCTCGACAGAAAAGTAAAGGAAAGAACAAAAGAACTTTCAGATACGAATGAAAAACTAATCGAATCTCTTGATCATTTTGAAACGATTTTTAATACAAGCCCCGACATTACTACTCTTACGAATATGCAAACCGGCAGGCTCGTGAATGTAAACGAGCATTTCACAAGTATATTGGGCTTTAAAAAAGAAGAAGTTACAAACCGACCCGTTATTGACCTCTGGAAAAATCCTGAGCATAGAAAAGAATTCGCAAAACAGCTGAAAGAGAACGGGGCTTGTTATAATTACGAATCTGAGTTCACCTGTAAGGACGGAAGAATAATTAATGGGATAGTTTCGGCTAAGGTGCTCGAGCTGAACCGAGTACCGCATATAATCGCGATCACAAAGGATGTTACAAGCCTAAAAGAGAATGAAAAGGAAAGAGACAGACTTAAAATAGAATTGGAACATTCCCAGAGGCTACAGTCAATAGGAACGCTCGCAGCCGGGATTGCTCATGAAATTAACTCGCCACTTCAGTTCACAAACGATAATATTGATTTCATAACCAATTCATACAATGATATAATTAACCTTGTGAACACTTACAAGAGTCTTATGATGGCTTGTCATACCGATTACGATAAGGACAATGCGCGGAATACGATATTCGAACTTGAAAAAAAGATCAATCTCGAATTCCTGACAAATGAAATGCCTGACGCACTGTCTCAAACCAAAGACGGTATTGCGAGGATCAGGAAGATAGTCAATGCGATGAAACAGTATTCGCACATGCACAATGAGGAGAAAAAGCCTGCGAATATCAATGAAACCGTCGAGAATGCGGAGATAATTACTAGGAACGAATGGAAATACCACTCTGATGTCGAGAACAATTTTGCTCAGGACCTGCCGTTTATTACCTGCTACGAACCCGAACTTAATCAGGTGTTTATGAACCTGATCGTCAACGCCGCTCATACGACAAAGGATGCGGTTGACAAAAAACTGATCGAGAAAGGAAGGATCGAAGTTTCAACAAGCCTGATAGACAACAAAATGCGCATCACTATAAAAGACAACGGTCTCGGTATTCCTAAGGAAATTAAAGACAGGGTTTACGATCCTTTCTTTACGACCAAAGATGTCGGAAAGGGAACAGGGCAGGGGCTTGCCATGGCTTATAGAGTCGTTGTCGAAAAGCACGGCGGTAAAATATGGTTCGAAACCGAACAAAATAAAGGAACAACATTTTTCGTGGAGGTGCCGGTATGACTCAAAAAGAAGATAATCAAATCATAGTTAAAACCGATGCGGTAATAAAGAAGTACCTGATGCTGTCTTTTATCGTCTTCTCAATAGTAATTTCAGCTATAGGTTATTTCGTTTATGAAAGTTATTACCACGACATTACAAAAAAAATTGAAGAAGAATTGACAACAGTTTCAAAACTTAAAGTCGAGGAAGTTGAGCATTGGCGTAAGGAAAGGATAAAAAACCTTTCAATTTACCAGAACGATCTTTTTTTCGGTGAAATGGTTAAGAGAACTTTATCTAACCCGAATGACACTGAAACCCAATCAGTAATGAAAAATTGGATGATACTTTTTAAAAACAACTACGGGTACCACAGAGTATGCCTGCATGATATCAACGGAACCGAAATATTGTCAACCAATGAAGGCGATGCTTCTCTTCCTCATAATCTGAAAACATATTTCAATAGAATATTTAAAAAGAGAGAAGTTGTTTTTGAAAATTTCTACATCGAGAAAACTGACGGCAGAATTTATTTGTCTCTTATAGTAGGCATTTTCGATGTAAAAGACAAAAATAAACCGGTAGGTATTCTCATTGCGCGTGTTGATCCCAATGAATACTTGTATCCTCACCTTAACGGATGGCCGATCCCGAGAGAATCTGCCGAAACCTATCTTGTTTATAAAGAGGGCGGGGAAGTCGTTTTTTTGAATGACCTCAAGCATCAGAAAGGGACAGCATTAAATCTGAAATTCAATATTGAAGAAAATAACGCTTTACCGGCTGTACAGGCTGTAAAAGGATTTTCAGGAATTTATAACGGAATTGATTGCAATAACCAGCCGGTTATCTCATACTTGATGCAAATTCCCGATACTCCATGGTATATTGTGTCTAAAATTGATAAAAGTGAAACTTCATCATTGGTAAACAGGATACTTGCAAGTGTTGTTCTCGTTGTTTTTCTATTAATATCAGTACTTACGATGGTAATAATTTATATTCACCGATATCAAAAATATAACTACTACAGGGAGAGTGCAAAAAAGCTGAAGGAAGAACAGGAAAAATTGGAGAAGATCGTAAAAGAAAGAACTCAGGATCTTTCTTTACTGAATGAAGAATTAAAAAATGAGCTTGAAAGAAAAATCAGAGATGAAAAAGAAAAAGACAGACTTAGGCTGGAATTGCAGCATTCACAGAAAATGCAGTCAATCGGTACTCTTGCGGCCGGGATCGCTCATGAAATCAATTCACCCCTTCAGTTCACGAATGATAATATTGATTTTATTACAAAATCATTTGAAGAAATAATGAGGCTTGTGAATACTTATAAGAATCTGATGATGACCTGCCATACCGATGAAGACAAAGAAAACGCCAAAACATTAATTTTTGAATTGGAAAAGAAGATAAATCTAAGTTTTTTGGCCTCAGAAATGCCTGATGCGCTCTCTCAGACAAAAGACGGAATTTCAAGGATCAGAAAAATTGTGAATGCGATGAAACAGTATTCTCATTTCAACAACGAAGAAAAGAAACCCGCAGATATAAACCAGTCATTAGAAAACGCAGAAATAATAACTAGGAACGAGTGGAAGTATCACGCTGAAATCGAAAATAATTTCTCTACCGATCTGCCTTTTGTAAACTGCTACGAAGCTGAGCTTAATCAGGTATTTATGAATCTTCTTGTAAATGCCGGACATACAATAAAAGACGCGATTGATCAGAAGATTATTACCCAAGGAAAAATCAAGGTGAAAACCGATTATAAAAACAATAGAATTTTAGTTTCAATCAGCGATAACGGGCTGGGTATTCCAAAAGAATATCAAGATAGAGTATATGATTATTTCTTCACGACAAAGGAAGTCGGGAAGGGAAC
>DMTS01000078.1 GCA_003477045.1 Candidatus Delongbacteria bacterium | reverse complement strand
AGTGAATATCTGAAGGTCGGCTCGTAATCATCGCAGCCGAAAGTGATGTAAGTGTCCAAGAGCTGTCTCATCTCAAGTTTTTTCGGATCGAAAACCGCGAGCTTGTCCTGATCAACATTTTTAAGATAATTCTTCGGAGTGGCGGTAAGGCCGAGTTTATAGCCGAGGAAATATTCAAAGACGGCTCTTGAGTTACCGCCGATCGACCTGTGCGCCTCATCAGAAATAACGAGATCGAAATCGGACGGCGAAAAAATATCCTTGTATTTATCATTGTGCATAATTGACTGAATGGTCGTGACCACGATATCGGCTCTATACCAGTCGTCCCTGTTTTCCTTGAAGATCACGCATTTGTGATCCGGTTTCAAAGAATTGTCGAAGCTCTTTTTCGCCTGATCCTCAAGTTCGATCCTGTCAACGAGGAAAAGTACTCTTTTCGAATTGCCGGTTTTTAGAAACAGCCTTATGACCGCAGCAGCAACCAGAGTCTTTCCTGTGCCTGTTGCCATTTCGAATAAAAATCTGGTTCTGCCGTCTGAAACGGCTTTCTGAAGTCTTTTTACCGCGTTGATCTGATATTGTCTAAGAAATTTAAGCTTTGCTTCGGTAATATATTCCGCCTGCAGGCTTTCATCATGCCAGCGCGGGTCTTCCTTATAATCGTATTTTTGGCCGACTGCGATAAAATCTTTTTCAATAATTTCATTAACAAGTTTATCCGCGTCAGGTTTAAAAGGATTCGTTTTCTGATATTTGTCAACGAGTGAAGCATATCTTGGAAGCTTAGTCACAGGCTCGGGATTGCCATACTCTATATCCCAGAAATAATGCAGATCGCCGTTCGACAGGATTATCAGTCTAACGCCTATACTGTTTGCATATTTCCGCGCCTGCTCCTTGCCGTCAAGCGGATTCTTTTTCCCGCTTTTCGCTTCGAGAACCACGAAAGGTTTTCCATTCTCATCAAGCAGAAGAAAGTCAATAAATCCCTTTCTTGATTTTTCAAAATCCTCGCCGAAATCATCATACTGGTGTTCTGTGATTTTGATATTATTTTCCAGCAGGATGTTCGCTTTCCCTTGTGGGCCGTCAAAAAATCTCCAGCCTGCTTCTTCAAGCAGTTTGTTGATCTTTATGCGCGCTTTCGCCTCTTTTTCGTTCATCGGTTCTGTCCTGTAAAACATATCTGAATAATGTAATTCTAAATAATCGGAATAACAATCTGAAATCTGAAATTTTTATTTCACCATAAAATTGAAATTAGTTTTGAAATATAAAAACGGCATAAATACATCTTAACGAAATCGTGTATAATTGTCAATTGTTCGTTATTTGATTGAAAATGCGGATTAATAAACTTAACTTTCAACTTAATTTAACGGAGTGGGTTATGACCGATTTTAAGATGAAAGCCTGCATGATAGACATATCACGGTTCCGTGTGCCTACTATGGAACGGATGAAGCTAATGCTCAAGAACATATCTGAAACAGGTTACGACACAGTTTTTTTTAATATTGAACACACTTTTAAGATACCTGAACACCCCATGATAGGATTTGAAGCTGACGGGTTCGAGATGATGGAATTTAAGGAGATGTCTGATTTTGCTGACGGGATAAATCTTTCGCTCGTGCCTCTCATTCAGTCTTTCGGACACATGTTCCACATACTTAAATGGGACGAATATGACAATCTTGCGGAATCGGATGATAAATGGTCTGTGTCGGTTTCCGATCAGACTTATGAGCTTATAGATGACCTCTATATGAGAGCTTCCCAGGTTTTCAATTCCGAATATATCCACATCGGGGGAGATGAGGTCTATGATATGGCTACGGGAAAAAGCGCTCCTCTGCTGCAGTATATCACGAAAGATGAGCTTTTCTTAAATCACATTCTGAAGCTGAAGGAGATAGCGGCGAGGCATGACAGGAAGATCGTTCTATGGGGTGATATGATAGACAAAAATCCCGAAGTGATGAAAAAACTGGGGTCTGACACTGTCGTCTGCTATTGGAATTATGACTTTAAAGAAATGCCTGAAAGTTATAAAAATATAGATGCGAAAATACTCGTATGCCCGGGAACTAACACATGGAAAAGTTTCTTTCCCCGTTACGATTATGCGGTAAGAAATTTTAAATTAATGAAGGAAAGAGCAGACGAATTAAAAGCCTTCGGATTTATGATAACAGATTGGGGAGACGCCGGACACATTCATCCTTTTTCTATTACTGAAAATCTATTTAATACGGCATTTAAAGTGCTTAATGACGATTTAGTTGAAAAAAATTATGTAAGAGACGAAATAAACAATATTATAAAACGTTTAGATGAAGTACATTATGCTGATTATCTAAACTCCGTATGTGTCCGAAACAAACCGGAATATGTAACGAAACTTCTCTTCCATGACAATCCTTTTTCAGGAAAATGTTTTGCGGATCAGTCGGTACTTATGCTGAACGGTCTTCTCGATAGGATCGGGGAGGTTAGAAGGTCCTTAAAAGGTGTTGAGTTCAATAATGAATTTGAGCTTGATATAAAGCTTTTTGCCGATCAGACTATTCTGTTCAAAAAAAAGATAGAACTTCATCTTGCGATAAGAAAAAATTCTGCAGCAGTCAAAGTAAGCAGGCTGATCGAGGAATACATTGTCGAACAAAGAAGGTGGTTTGCGGATTATATGAAAAGCTG
The DNA here is from genome assembly GCA_003477045.1 of Candidatus Delongbacteria bacterium. Classification (GTDB taxonomy): domain Bacteria; phylum UBA4055; class UBA4055; order UBA4055; family UBA4055; genus UBA12480. The sequence goes on along the minus strand of DMTS01000078.1, from coordinate 13,263 downwards.
GCTCGCGTCAAGTCAGCCGATGGGACTTTACTTCCACATACACTTTATGAAAAAGATCGAAAGGGACCTGTTGCACAGCCAGTATAAACACTATGGAACAGAATATGAGAAGATCCCGAAAAAAAATCTTTACGACGATCCCGAATATCTGAACCTGTTCAGCGTGGGAAATGCTGATGCTTTAAAAAAACTATGGGAAAATGCTCTTTTATAGAAGGAATTTGTATGTTTGACGAAACTGATGCAAAATTTATGAAAAAAGCCTACCTGCTTGCGATGAGAGCTTATGAAGAAGGCGAAGTTCCGATAGGAGCAGTGATAGTCAGAGAAGGGAAAGCAATAGGGGAGGGCTATAATCAGACCGAACTTTTAAGAGATGCGACGGCTCATGCCGAAATGATAGCAATAACCGCAGCTGAGAATACAAAGGATAACTGGCACTTAAATGACTGTACGCTGTATGTCACCGTTGAACCCTGCATGATGTGTACAGGCGCGATCTCTCTTTCCAGAATAGGTCGTATCGTTTACGGCTTGGAGGACCCCAGGATCGGATTTATTTCGTCAAGATTCGACGGACTTCAGGAACTGAACATAAATAAAGCAGTCACTGTTGAAAGCGGGCTGATGCGGGACGAGATATATGAGCTGATGCAGAATTTTTTTCGGGAACTGAGGGCAAGAGATAAATCGAACAAATCCGCCCGTGAATCGTAGAATTAGACGATATAAATGTTGAAGATGATAAAAAATTAACTTATAATTCCAGCTGAAAATTTACGGAGAGCAAAATGAAAGACATAAAAAATAAATTTCTCGCGAATGTGATAATGATCGCTTCATTCGGGCTGATAGTGCCTGATGTTATAAAAAAACCAATGCCTTTTGAAACAGGATCGCTCAAGGACAAAAATATGAGGCTGAATAATATACTATGGGCGATAATCTATTTCTTCTTTTTTGTAATGATCGCGGCAGCCTGCTTCGATTCTTTTTTCATAAACCGAGCAACGATGATTAAATATCTTACCAGATCAGCCTTGACGATGCTCGTTTACATTCTAATCTCCGACGGTATAGTTTCAATTATCAAAAACAGCGATAAGGCTAAAAAAATCTGACAGGTTGATAGAGCTAAATGTCCGTCCAAAAATTAAAGAAAGCAATATATTCCTCCGAAGACCTTCAAAAGGTTGTCGAGGGTATCAATAAAAAAAATATTTTCTTTACCAAAGGCATCACTTATTCGTTCAAATCATTCCTGATCGCATATCTTCACGAAAAACTCAAGTACAAAGTGATATTCCTCGCCGATTCAGTCGAGAATGCCGAAAAGATGAGAGATGACATAAGTCTGATAACTGAAAGCGAGAGCATCTGCGATCTTTTATTGCCCGGAGAGAATTACGCTTATTGCTCGGGCGACATTGACGACGAGAGGAAAGGAACCAGGCTTTTAACACTCGATAAAATATCAGATCAGAAGTTTAAGATATTGTCAACTACTTACAGGAATCTGTTCGAGAAGATCCCGACCGATGCGGGCGCAAAAGACATAAAACTGAAGCTTAAGAAAAAATCCTCGGTCAAACTTGACGTGCTTACAGGCAAGTTCGTCGAAAAGGGGTTTGAGAAGGTTAATTCAGTTGAGAACATAGGCGAATTCTCAAAAAAAGGGAACATAATAGATATCTATCCCTACGCGGTTGAATATCCCGTCAGAGTAGAGCTTTTCGGTGACGAGATCGAATCTATCAGATATTTCGATCCCGTTACGCAGAAAAGGGTCAAAGAGCTTGATTCGATCGAGATATATCTTTCCGACATGAGATCGGATTCGGGTACCGGGGAGAATTTGTTTGAGATCATAAAAGCTGAAAATACGATATTTTTCATGGAAGAATGCGACGATCTCAAAAAAAAGCTCGAAGATTATTACAGGGATCACATAATAGCCGGCTATGAAAGGGTGGATCATCGTGGTCTGCATTACGACAAAAAATATTTTAATACCGACATCGTTTTTGACCTTATAAGTCAGAGAAAGGGATTCATAAACGGTTTTACCGATGAAAAGAAAGATATAAAGATCGCGGTAAAAGATCAGGTTTCATACCGCTATGATTTCAAGCCGTTCCTTACATCACTCAAAAACAACGACATAAAAGATATTTATTCATATATACTCTGCGATAATCCCGGGCAGACCGAGAGATTCAACGAAATAATTTTCGAGGAAATTCCCGAACTTAAAAACTATACGGTGCTTGACGGCGGACTTCACGAAGGATTTTTCCTTCCCGATTCAAAACTGACCGTTTATACCGATCACCAGATATTCGGGCGTGTCAGAAGGCCGAGACTGATTAGAAGATTTAAGAAGATCATTCCGTTCAAAGACCTTCAGAGGATGAAATACGGCGATTTCGTCGTTCACATCGATCACGGAATCGGGCAGTTTTTATGTCTGGAGAAGATAACGGTAGCCGGCTCCGAGCGCGATGTCGTAAAACTGCTTTATAAGGGCGGAGACATACTTTTCCTGAAGCTTGATCAGATACATTTAATACAGAAATATAAAGCCGGCGATGCGGCAGCGCCCGCGTTATCGAAACTGGGCGGAAATCAGTTCCAGAAACTGAAAGAGAAAACCAAAGAATCAGTAAAAACTGCCGCAAGAGAATTAGTAAAGCTCTATGCGCAGAGAAAAACCGCAAAAGGCTATGCATTCCCGACTGACACTATCTGGCAGACCGAGCTTGAGGCATCATTCGAGTACGAGGACACTCCTGATCAGATCAAATCGACCGATGACTTCAAAAGGGATATGGAATCTGTAATACCGATGGACAGGCTTATCTGCGGAGATGTGGGATTCGGCAAGACTGAGATAGCCATGAGAGCAGCTTTCAAGGCTGCGGTATCAGGCAGGCAGGTAGCCGTTCTTGCGCCTACGACAATTCTGGTCGATCAGCATTATGAAAACTTCAGGGACAGGCTCGAAAAATATCCGGTCAGAGTGGAATATCTTTCCAGATTCAAAAGAGCTTCAGATCAGAAGAAAACCCTCGCGGATCTCAAGGCGGGAAAGGTTGACATAGTCATTGGAACGCACAGAATACTTTCAAAGGATGTCGAATTCAAAGATCTCGGACTTCTGATTGTTGACGAGGAGCAGAGATTCGGCGTTTCGCATAAAGAAAGGATCAAGGAACTTAAGGTAAATATCGATGTAATGACCCTGACAGCCACGCCGATCCCCAGAACCCTTCACATGTCTCTTATCGGCGTAAGGGATCTGAGTTTAATAAACACTCCGCCTGTGAACAGGCTGCCGATACTGACCGAGATACATCCTTTCAAGGAAGAGATCATATACGAAGCGATCATGAAAGAGATAGACAGGGGAGGGCAGGTATTCTTCATCCACAACAGGGTGGAGACGATATTCTCCATGAAAGCTATTCTTGAAAAAATAGTTCCTAATGTAAGCATGACAGTAGCCCACGGACAGATGAAACCTGCCGAGCTCGAACAGGTAATGCATGAATTCATGTACAAAAAGTATTCTGTTCTTATAGCCACTACTCTGATAGAGAACGGTGTTGACATCCCGAATGTGAATACGATGATAGTAAATAAAGCCGATACATTCGGGCTATCCCAGCTTTATCAGCTCAGGGGCAGGATAGGCAGATCATCAAGGCAGGCCTATGCGTACCTGCTTACAACAGAACCGAACTCGCTTTCTCCGATAGCCAGAAAAAGACTTGAAACGATAAGTGAATTCACAGATCTCGGTTCAGGATTCCAGATCGCTATGAAGGATCTCGAGATCAGAGGTGCAGGAAATCTTCTCGGATCGGAGCAGAGCGGCTATATCGAGAATGTCGGTTTTGATCTTTATGCAAAGATCCTTGAAGATGCTGTCATTGAGCTTAAAGAAGAAGAGTTCAAAGAAGTATTAAGACATATTAAAACACCTTCAAAATATATCAAATCGTCAGTCAATTTAAGGTCGAAGATGTTCCTTCCCGAGTATTATATCGAAGATGACTCCGAGCGTGTGGAAATTTACAGGCGTATGATGAATTTTACCGAGAAAAACGAGATAGATGCTCTTACAGACGAAATCAAAGACAGGTTCGGAATTATGCCGCCCGAAGCCGTCAATCTGTTCAATAACCTTTATCTTTCAATCATTGCCGGCAGGATATTTATAAAAAGCATAGCTTCGATCGATGTCGGAAGAGAAGAAGGTATCAAATTCATTTTCGATATGGAAAAGCTAAACGATGTTGAAAATACTGAAATTGCTCTTCAGCTTCAGGAAAATCTTGCGTTCCAGGTCAAAGAAATGCTTTATGACATTAATGCCGAGAACGACGGAGAGAAAGTCACTGTAATTGTTCCTTACGATACCAACCGCTACGAATTCACAGAGAAATTTATAAAACTGCTTTCTAAATAGCTATGAATTTGATTTGTCATTCAATTATTCGTATATTTGATAAAGCATAAGTTACAACGGGAAACTTCAATCTAAAAAAGGAGTGCGCTATGAGTATTATGAAAGAATTCAAAGACTTCGCAATGAAGGGAAACGTAGTTGACATGGCTGTCGGTATAATCATCGGCGGCGCGTTTGGAAAGATAGTAAGTTCAGTAGTAAATGACATTATCATGCCGCCTATCGGGGTGATGGTCGGCGGAGTGGATTTTAAAGACCTTGCGTTTACTATTAAAGCAGCCGTTCCTGCAACAGTCGATGCCATGGGAACCGCTGTGGCCGAAATTCCCGCGGTTACGCTTAAATATGGAAATTTCATTCAGGTAACCTTCGATTTCGTTATCGTAGCGTTTGCGATTTTTATGATGATCAAAGTTATGAACAACCTGAAAAAGAAAGAAGAAGCAGCTCCTGCACCGGCCGCTCCTCCTGCACCAACAAAAGAAGAAGTTCTGCTCGGTGAGATCAGGGATATCCTGAAAAATAAATAAGGAATAAAATGAGAAGATCAAATATTATTTTAATGTTAACAATCAGCTTATATATTATGGCCGCCGCGCCTTTCCAGATAGGACTTGTTAATCCGGTTCAGTATCAGAACGAAAGTGAGAGCATAAAGGGCGTTAAGCTGAATCTGGTTCACAGCGCTAACAGCAGCGTAACAGGGCTTGATCTGGGATTTGCAAGCGAAGTGAGATCTGAATTTACTGGTGTTCAGTTTAATTTTATAAATCTGAATAGCGGAAACACTAAAGGAGCGCAGTTCGGATGGGGATTTTTCGGATTTTCGAGCGCAGAAAACATGACAGGTCTTCAATGGAATACGATCAATAATACATCCAGTCAGATGGTCGGTCTGCAAATCGGCTTGTTGAACATAATCCAGGGCGGAGGAAAGAACTTTCAGTTCGGGCTGATCAATTACAACAAGAACAGCTCGATCTTCTTCATTCTCCCATTCATAAACTTCAGTTTGTAAATTAATTTATGGAGGCAGTTTTATGAAATTATCCCAAAAATTAACGGCTGAATTCATCGGAACATTCTGGCTTGTTTTCGGAGGTTGCGGTAGTGCGATTTTCGCTGCCGGCGTTCCAAATGTAGGGATAGGGCTAGTAGGAGTATCACTGGCTTTCGGTCTCACTGTATTGACTATGGCTTACGCTGTCGGACACATTTCAGGCGGGCATTTTAATCCTGCAGTATCACTAGGTCTGTGGGCAGGCGGAAGGTTTGGAGCAAAAGAACTGGTCCCTTATATCGCAGCACAGCTCATAGGAGCGTTGGCGGCAGCAGGAGTTTTGTACCTGATTTTAAGCGGTGGTGATACATTTGTTAATTTTTCCGGACCGGGGGCTTTTGCAACTAACTTTTACGGCAAAGCAACATACGGTATTAATTACGGGTTATCTTCCGCCTTCATCACAGAACTTATTCTGACAATGTTCTTCCTTTTTGTAATACTCGGTACCACAGATAAAAATGCAAACGGAAAGTTCGCAGGTCTTGCGATCGGTCTGGCCCTTACACTGATCCATCTGATCAGCATTCCGATCACAAATACATCCGTAAATCCCGCCCGTTCAACTTCTCAGGCGATCTTTGTCGGAGGCGAAGCGATAGGCCAATTATGGCTTTTTTGGGTTGCTCCGATAGCAGGAGCTATTTTAGCAGGATACATTTATAAAATGATGCTTAAATCTAGATAAAAATAAATTGGAGTGGTACAATTGAAGAAAATTACATTGTTATTATGCGTAACCCTTACAGTAATGCTGATGGGCGGACAGAAAGTTAAACTTAGCACAGTAGTAAACGGTGATGTATGGATGAAAGGTTTTTCGGCTGTGGTAAAAACTACATCGAACATGCCCGGAATGCCGAAAATGGATCCTTATACGATTTATACCGACAGTGAAGGTAACAGCAGAACGGACATGAAGGATAATATATCCCTTTACATTACGGAAGGCAAAAAGCAGATGGTTTACTCTTATGTTAAATCATCCAAGACTTATACCATGATGTCTCTCAACGATCTTCCGGGAGGAGAGGAGCAGAAACCGGGTTTCGAAAAAGAACAGCTTGTTGAGAAAGTAGGCAGCGAAACTTTTGCCGGCGTAAAATGCGACAAATACAAAATTGATATGAAAGGCGAAGAGGCGCAGGGCGACGCCTATATGTTCATTGATCCTGCGAGAAAAGTTTTTGCCGGCATGGAAATGAAAATGGGTGAATATTCAATGAAAATGGAATACACAGATATAAAGTTCGGTGTTGACAAATCAATGTTCAAACCATTGGAAGGTTATAAAAAAACGGAAGGGTTTCCAATGGGCGGTTTCAACCGCTGATACTATAAAAAAAGCCCGGTCGTCCGGGCTTTTTTTATTTCTGTTTAGTCTCTTCTTCTTCCGCCGAGAAGGCCCGCTCTCCATGCCCAGTAAAGAAGGTTCAAAATCGCTCCGATAGCGGCTGCGACATAAGTAAGGCCGGCAGCCCTTAGAACAGAACTTACTGAACTGAGTTCTTCATCGCCGTCAATAATTCTTAAGCTGTAGAGCTCTTTTTTCGCTCTGGATGAAGCGTCAAATTCAACCGGAACTGTTATAACCGAAAAGAAAGTAGCGGCACCGAACATAAGAACGCCTATGACAGCCAGCGAGTAACCTAGACCTGCTCCTTCGGCTGCGCCGAGCATAATTCCGAATATTACAAGATAAGGCCCGAGCATACTTCCGATATTGGCGGCAGGAACTATCGCGCTTCTGATATACATTGGAACATAACCGTGAGCATGTTGTATTGCGTGACCTGCTTCGTGAGCCGCAACTCCGGCCGACGCCGCGCTTCTGCCGCTGTAAACTTCAGTGCTTAAAGCAAGCGTCTTAGTCGTCGGATTATAGTGATCCGTAAGAAAACCACTGTGCTGCTCGATCTTAACATCGTAAATATTAGCGCTTTCAAGGACTTTTCTTGCAATCTCGCTTCCCGTAAGACCGCTTCTTAAAATCACCTTCTTGCCTTTATTAAAGCTTGATTTCACCATCATTGAAGTGATGCCGGACAATACTGCGGTTACTAGAATAATTATCATATACACAGGATCGAAGAACATCATAGTTGACTCCTTTTTAAATTACAGCCGGAATATAATTAAAAGATTGTAATTTTTCAATTGTTTTTAATTTGTTTTTGAAAGGTAATTGTTTATATTCTAAACCGTTGTAATAAAAGAGGTGCCGAAATGAAATTTAAAGTTGTAATAATACTATGCCTGAGTACCGCATTATTTGCCTTTGAACCTCATTTTATGAAAGATCCGGCTGTTTCTCCTGACGGGGGAAAAGTATGTTTTTCGTATATTAAAGATCTGTGGTCGGTTCCATTTGATGGAGGGATCGCAAAAAGGCTGACATCTGTAAAAGGCGATGATTCAAATCCGGATTACTCGCCTGACGGAAAATTTATTGCCTTCAATTCGGACAGAGACGGTTCTAACGGAGTTTATATTATACCTGCCGAAGGCGGAACAGCAAAAAAAATATTAACGGGCGATTACACGGTAGTTGACTGGTTCGCAGACTCAGAAACGATTCTTTTAACGAAGTATCAAAGCTTTGCAGGAAATAAAATGTTTAAGGTCCGAATTAACGGCTCAGATCTGACCGATATGAATTTGATAGGATATCCCTACGGTGATCTTTCAAAAGGGAACGACAAATTCGTTTTCAGCCTGAGGGGAGATCCTTACAGAGAAAAAATGAAAGGCAGCCAGAACGGATGCATATATATTTACGATATGAAATCAGGGTCATATTCGCTTACTGTTGACAGTCCGCTGACAGAAAGATATCCTGTTTTTTCCAAAACAGGCAAAGGTATCTATTTTGCGCAATCTGACGGAAAAGCCTTTCAGGTATGCCTGCTTCAGCAATCTGAGATCGGAAAAACGGAACCGAAAATAATTAAAATAACGGATTTTGAGGTCTGGTCGGCAAGGGACATATCTATAGCTCAGTCGAATGACAGAATGGCTTATGAGTATTTTGACGGTATATGGACAACTGACCCTGATCTGAAGGAAACAAAGAAACTTGATATTGAAATAGGCGAAGATGTTTTCGGACACGAAACGGTTTACGAAAATAGTGTTTCAACAGCTGACGGATTCATGCCTTCATCAAAAGGCAACTGGGTTCTTTTCAAATATAAATTCGACCTGTTTGCAGTGCCGTTCGAAGGCGGTGAGATAAAGAAGATCACTAAAAATTCCAACGGGATCGAGGATTTTGTCGTTATGGACGACAATGAAACAATATACTTTACTTCTCTTGTAAACGGCTGTCCGAGGCTATTTAAAAAATCAGTCAAGGCTGATTCTGATGCTGAAAAGGTTCCGTGGGGCATCGATAAATATATTATATCACTTCAGGTCAAAAAAGGAACGCTTTTCGTTTTTTATTCGACCGATGAAACGCCATACAGAAAGCTTGCAGTAAAAGACAAGGTAAAGGATGCATACAGCGAGATAGTAACGGACAGATATGTCGAGAATGCGGAGATATCCCGGGACGGAAGATACATATTTTATTCGACTGCGGAACCCGGCTTGTGGAATATGGATGTTTTTATTTACGATACATTATCGAAGAGCAGAGAAATTATTTATTCGCATTCAGGATGGCTCTGGGATTTAAGGCTCGATCCCAAAGAGGAGTTTCTGTTCTTCAACAAGGAGGGCGGAGTATTCAGAGCAGACCTTAAAAAGCTAACTGAATTCCATTTTGATAAAGATAAATGGAAAGATATCTTTGAGAAAAAAGATACAAAAGAAAGCGGTGCGAAGTCCGAGTTTACCAAAATCGATCTGAAAAACACCGAAAAGCTAATTATAAACAGACCGGGAGACAACAACATTATCAGCCTGACAAAAGATCAGAATATTTATTATATAAACCGGTTCGAAGAAAAAACATTTCTGCGAAAGGCCGATTATCAGATGAAAAATGACGATCTTATAACAGAAATAACAGGCGGAAAAGCTGACGGGATTTTAATGTCTGATTCAGCTTCGGCAGTTTTCTACAGTCAGGGAGGTAAAATAAAAGCTTTTGAGCTGTCATCAAAAAAAGTAAAAGATACTCCCTTTGAAATTAAATACAGCTATAATAAAAATGACATTATCAAAAAAGTCTTTGATGAAGCGCATTTTGTATTTAAGAAGTGGTTTTACGATCCCGACATGCATGGTACAAATTGGGACGGACTTGCCTCCCTTTACTCGCAATATTTAAAATATGTTACGGACGGAGAAACATTCAAGAGCATTATTGAAGAAATGATAGGGGAACTGAACTCATCGCATACCGGATATTATCCTAAAGACGAGCCTGAAATAAAAAGCATTCCCATAGCTAAAACAGGAGCTGAATTTGATTACACTTCAAGGCTGCAGAAAGGACTTGCAGTAAGAAAAGTTTACGACAATTCAGTTTTAAAAACAGTGCACAGGATCGAGCCTGGCGACATATTGCTTTCAGTAGATGATGTAGAGATCACTCCTGAGACAGATGCAGAGACACTTTTAAGAAACAAAGTCGGTGACAGGATAAAACTGACTTTTTTAAAAAAGAGTAAAAAGAAAGCGGAAGTCAGTATAAAAGGTCTGGATAACGATCAGGAATTAAAATATCAGACATGGGTTAATGAGAGAAAAGCGATGGTCGGCAGGCTTTCGGGCGATCAGATAGGTTATGTTCATATTCAGGGTATGTCTCACGGTCCGCTCAATAAATTCATCGACGAGCTATATACTACAAATTTCAACAAAAAAGCCCTGATCATCGATGTCAGATTCAACGGCGGGGGATATACTCATGACGAGCTTATTGAGCTTCTTACAAAGAGACAGTATGCTTTTACGACCACCAGAATAAACGGCGCTAAGAAACTTAAAGCCCCTTATGATGTTTGGGACAAACCCTCAGCACTATTGATAAACAGATATTCCTTTTCCGATGCGGAAATATTTCCAGCGCTGTACAGGGAGTTCGGCCTCGGGAAGATCATAGGCACTCCGACTTCAGGAGATGTCATAGGAACAGGTCCGTACGAGCTTATCGACGGTTCTTCTATGAGACTCCCGCGAACAGGCTGGTATAACAAAGAAGGAATTAATATGGAGGGCAACGGCGTGCAGCCTGACATAATTATTGACCCTACTTTAGAACAGATACTTAAAGATGAAGATCCCGAACTTAAAAAAGCTGTAGAGCTGCTTTTGGGTGAAATAAGATAATTATGAGAATAATTAACTTTTACATACTGAAAGAACATATTTTCCCGTTCTTTATGTCCTTGGGAATGATCCTGTTCATTTTCGTTCTTAACATAATTATGAAAATGATGACCACTTTTGTCGGAAAAGGACTTGACCTGCTTGTGATTCTGGAATTCTTTTATCTGAGCCTTGGATGGATCCTTGCTCTCGCCATACCGATGTCAGTGCTTGTAGCCTCTTTAATGGCTTACGGACGGCTGTCGCAGGACAATGAATGGTCAGTAATGCAGTCGAGCGGCATTTCCATTTATCAGGTGATGGCTCCGGCAATAATAGCTGGAATATTTTTATCGTTCGGCATGTTCTATTTCCATAATAACATTCTTCCGGAAATGAACCACCAGAGCAAGATATTAAAATCGTCGATTACGAAAAAGAAACCGCTTGCCGCTATTGAGCCGGGGATATTCGTTACCGACATACCGGGTTTTGTGATAAAAGCCCAGCAGGTGGACAACGAAAGGAACGAACTTTTTAAAATTATACTTCTCGAAAATTCCAGAACAGGAAAATTCAGAAGAACTATCACTGCTGATAGAGGGAAGCTTGTTTACGATCAGGGAATTAAAAGATACAGGATCACTTTAAATGACGGAGAGATAGCGAACCTTGACCCTCAGAAGCCCGACGGATATTTCAGATCGAAATTCTCAAAGATGGAACTGACTAAAGAAGTTTCAGGAATTGATTTTGAAGTAAATGACAAAAATAACTACGGCGATAGAGAAAAGAGCGCGGACAGCCTTAAAGCGAAGATCGTCAGGCTTAAGAGAGATAACGCTTCAGCTATACTGATATCGCAGGTGGAAGTGGAATACCATAAAAAGTTCGCTCTGTCATTCGCATGTATCGTTATGATACTTATCGGAGCTCCGCTGGGGCTGATGTCGGGCAGGGGAGGGCTTGGCGGATCGGCAACGATGAGTATATTGGTTTTCATGGTTTACTGGCTTTTCCTGATCTCCGGCGAAGATCTTGCTGACAGAGGTAAACTCGACCCGTTCTATGCGATGTGGAATGCCAATATAATAATAGGGATTCTCGGGCTTGTTCTTATCCGTTACGCTTCCAGAGGCGTCAAGATCAGTTTCGCATGGCTTAAAACATTAACTTCGTATGTCGTTTACCCTTTCAGGAAATTACTTAAATGATAAAGATACTTGATTTATATGTGCTAAAAAAGTTCATTTCGACGCTTTTCATGGCACTTCTGGCTATGATAACGGTATATATAATAATTGATCTTTTCGATAACCTGAATAAGTTCATTGACGCGAAAATGCCTCTTATCGGTTATATTATGTATTATACCCTCAAAATTCCCGAGATAATTTCACAGATATTTCCGATAGTGGTTTTCATGTCCCTTCTTTTCACTATGGGGAACCTTACCAAATACAACGAAATTACCGCTATGATGTCTTCCGGGATAAGCCTGCTCAGAATATCCGCACCGCTTCTGATCCTTGGAATTCTCTTATCTTTCGGACACTTCTGGTTCACAGAATCAGCCGTGCCGTATTTCTCAAGAAAGCATTACGAAGCGAAGGATTACTACCTGAACAAAGGCTCGAAGTTCCACAGGAAAATGAATGAGTTCGTTTATCAGGAAAAGAACAGTATAGTTTATATCGGCTCGTTTGACAGTAAAACGGGCATAGCATCGGGAGTTTCGATCCAGAATATAAAAAACGAATCGATCGATTCAAGACTTGATGCCGAAAGCATGGTGTTTAAGAGTGGAAAGTGGAAACTTATAAATCTGACGCGAAGAAAATTCATAGCCGACTCTACCGCATATGAAAAACTCGATTCTGTTATCGTAAGCCTGGATTTTGAACCTCAGGATATTGCAGAAATAGAGCTGAAGCCTATCGAAATGGGTTATTTTGAGCTGGACGAGTACATCACGAAGAAAAAATCGCTTGGCGCAGATATGACGAAGTGGGAGGTTGAAAAGTCCTCGAAAATGTCTTACAGCGCGATAACTCTGATACTGATATTGATAGCTATTCCTCTAAGCACCGGAAGGGCAAGGAGCGCAACTTCGGTGAATTTCGGTATATCCGTGGGGATCGCATTCTTGTATTACCTTTTAATAATAATGTTCAAGAACTGGGGAGCAGTGGGACAGTTGAATACAATAGTGTCGGCGTGGGCTCCGAATTTAATATTCGGAATAATGGGATTAATTCTGATCAGAAGAGCAAAATGACGGATATTATCAAAATACTTTCGCCTGAAGGTTTTATTGAAGAGAAGAAATATATTTTCGGGATCATTTCAGACCTGCTCGGAGCTGAACTCGTTATAGAATTTCAGAAAAGAAATGACTATAAGCTGATTCTTCCGAACGGAAAAGAAATCGTATTTTCAGATTCGTTCTTCGGAAAGCTGAAAGATAATGATT
>DMTS01000141.1 GCA_003477045.1 Candidatus Delongbacteria bacterium | reverse complement strand
AACGATTACAAACTTTCATGGTCGTCGGCGACGGCTAAATCATATCTGCTTAAAACAATAATCGGGATCTCCGGTTTTCTCATCTCTCTTCCCGTATTCTTTCTGATATTCAAACACGGCGAAGCGGTATTGAGAATGCTGCTGCTTGAACTTGTATTCTTCCTTTTCATTCAGAACACCATGATGCTCGTTTACAGGCACATGCTACTCAGAGCCGCATCAAGAAAAAAAATTAAAAAGGTGGTAATATACGGCGCAGGCAAAGCCGGGCAAAAGATCACCGAAGAGTTCGCCGAGACGGATTATAAGGTAAAATATTTTCTTGACGATAATGAAAAGGTCAGGCAGAGGACAATTGAAGGAATATCTATATTCTCAAAAGAAAAATTCATAGAAATGTCTAAAGCTGATCCCGGGATCAAATACGATCTTCTTGTGATCGCAATACCTTCGCTTAACGACAGAAAACAAATTAAAAAGATATTCGATGAGCTGAGCCCGTATTTTCACGAAACCCGAGTTCTTCCATCGCTTAAAGATATTCTTGTAGATAAAAGTTTTTTTACCCAGCTGAGGAACATCGATGTTAAGGATCTTCTTGCAAGGCATCCGAAGGATCTTGACGAAGACAGAATAAAAGCTTTCGTTTCCGGCAAGAGGATACTGGTTACCGGCGGCGGCGGCAGCATAGGTTCAGAGATATGCAGGCAGTGTTTTAAGTACGGGGCGGCAAGGGTGATAATACTTGACCACAGCGAGCTTGACCTATATATGATCCACGATGAACTTCACGATGAAAGAGTTGTGCCTGTTCTTCAGTCCGTCAGGGACAGGGAGAATCTTGATAAAACTTTTGAGAAACACAAACCGCAGATAGTGATCCACGCAGCGGCATATAAACATGTTCCAATGGTGGAATATAATATCATTGAAGGTATAACGAACAATATAATCGGCACAAAGAACTGCATAGACCTTTCACTTAAACATCATGTCGAAAAATTCGTTCTGATCTCGACCGACAAGGCTGTCAGACCGACAAACGTTATGGGCGCGACTAAGAGGATCTGCGAGCTTTACGCTCAAAACTCTAATCACAACGGAACCGAGATCTGCGCCGTCAGATTCGGTAATGTTCTGGGGTCCTCAGGCTCGGTAATACCTAAATTCACAAAGCAGATCCAGGAAGGCGGACCGATTACGATCACTCATCCCGAGATCACGAGATATTTTATGCTTATACCGGAAGCCTGCCAGCTTGTGCTTCAGGCAGCTTCTATCGGGCATGGCGGAGATGTCATGATACTTGACATGGGCGAGCCTGTAAAGATCCTGGATCTCGCTAAGAATATGATCAAATTAGCGGACAGGCCGGATATCGGGATCGAATTTACGGGATTAAGACCGGGCGAAAAGCTCTACGAGGAGCTGCTGATCGATGATACCGACAAGAGTACGGAGTTCGAATCGATAACTATTGCAAAATCAAGGGAGTACGATATTCACCTTCTGAGTGATCAGATCTTCGACCTGCTGTCTGCAAAAGACAAGATCGCGAAAATGAAGGAGATCGTTCCCGAGTTTAATCATCAGCCTAATTATAACGGACTGCCGGATGAATCCGTCAAGGTTATCCACCAGCATGTTCCGGATCTTTTTAATCAGGAGTAGGTTGGTCTGTTTCTACTGTATATTATCTAAAAGTGAATCTTAATGATCTGTCACTCGCCATAGTGTCTTCATAGAAAATACATCCATTAATTGCGTAATGATCTGGAGATCGCACGTACCGGCCAGACTTTGTATTTTTTTTCTTCAGACATATGGCTCGTTCTGCTTCTTCTGTGTTTTAGATATAAGCGAATCCCGTTACCATCCTTACCCGCCGGTACGGTAAATGCTTTAAAGTAGTGATCGAATTAATGTAGAGGGTTCGCTTTTAGACAATATACAGGAGCGGCTATTGAACGAAACGCTCGATGGATAAAACCCCTTTTACGCCGAAAAGTTTCTTGCGCAATTTAATAAAATGATTAAGGTTTTTAACCTTTCCGATAAAATTACCGACAGCTATAGAATCTTCAACCTTTACATCAAGATAAGTAAGATTTATGTTCAGCGAGTTCACAACTTTGATCATTTCATACAAAAGATTAGGCCTGTCTTCTGCCGCGACCTTGAAACTAACCTCAAAATCTTCATCCTTTTCAACCTCCCAGTTAGTATTAAGAAGTGTCGAAGGATCTGCTGAGCCCAGAACAGGACAGTTTGACAGGTGTATCTTGACCGTATTATTATCAATTAATTGACCCACGATAGTGTCTCCCGGAAGAGGATGGCAGCATGAAGCGTAAATAATATTCTTAGTCGGTTCTGCTTCAACAGGCTTGTCTTTTGGACTCTTTATCCTTATCTTCTGCACAAGCCTCTCTAGAACACTTTCCTTCCTGTTTGTGCTGATCTTACGCATAAACTGGTTCGGTTTTATATCGCCGTTGCCTACCGAATAATAAAAATCCTCAACAGCGGAAAAGCCGTATGACTTAAGCACAAGTTTAACCGTATCTCTGTCAATGGTAAGGTTATATTTATTTAGCTCGTTCAGAAAAATATCCCGTCCGAGCTTGACAGTATCATTGTATTCTGTTCTCTTTAAAAAGTGCTTGATCGAGGTTCTCGCCCTCTGGCTTTTTGCGAATTTAAGCCATTGGTAGCTCGGAAAGGCTTTAGGAGAAGTAATGATCTCTACAATATCGCCTTTTTCAAGCACTGTTGAAAGCGGGATCACCTTACCCTTACTTTTAGCTGCTATGCAGTGGTTGCCTATGTTTTCATGTATTTTGTAAGCGAAATCAATAGGAGTTGAACCGGCGGGCAGCGTAACCATGTCTTTTTTTGGAGTGAATACGAATATCTCCCCTGAAGCCAGGTTGAGCTTAAGTTCTTCCAGTATTTCCTTTGGATCGTTAGCCTCGAAACTCTCCCTCAGAACGTTCCTGAGCTTAAGTATATAGTCGTCTATCGCATGGAGATCGGCATTGTTCGAAGTTTTGTATCTCCAGTGTGCCGCGAGACCGAATTCTGCCACCTCGTGCATTTTGGCGGTCCTGATCTGTATCTCGATCACCCTGTTGTCGAAAACGACTTTTGTATGTAGCGACTGGTAACCGTTGGGTTTCGGAGCCGCGATATAATCATTGAACATTCCCTGTATAGGCGTGAACATCATATGTACCATGCTCAGGACATTATAACAGTCCTCGGTGTCGGGGATGATTATCCTCAGAGCAATTATATCAAGTATCTCCTCAAAGCTTTTCTTTCTGTATGTAAGCTTGTTGAAGATCGAATAATAATGCTTGATTCTACCGTTTACTTCAGCTTTTATGTTCTTCTTCTCAAGCTCCTGAATTATCACTGGAGTGATCTTTTTGATATAATTCTCCATAGATTCGAGTGAATTTTCAAGTTTCTTGCTGACCATCTCATAGTTGACCGGATCTAAGATCTCAAAAGCTCTATCCTCCAGTTCATTCTTGACCTTGAACATACCGAGCCTGTATGCCAGAGGCGCATAGATGTCTATAGTTTCTCTCGCGATCTTCTTCTGCTTGTCAGGCTTCATAAACCTGATCGTACGCATATTGTGGATACGGTCTGCGAATTTTATCAGAATGACCCTGAGGTCTTTTATCATGCTCAAGATAAGCTTACGGTAATTTTCGGTCTGTTTTTCCTCGAAAGTATCGAAATATATCTCATTTATCTTGGTAACGCCGTTAACTATCTCGAATATGGTTTCGCCGAATTTCTCCTTGATCTCAAGTCCTGAAATCTCTGTATCCTCGACCACATCATGAAGCAGCGCGGCCACAATAGTCACATCGTCAACTTTAAGTTCCGACAGGATCTCTGCGACCATAACAGGATGCTCGATATAGGGTTTTCCGCTCCTTCTGAAAACATTTTTGTGCGCGAGAAATGCATAGTTGTAAGCATCCCTTATAAGTTCGCCGTTCACTTTCATTCCGGTCGCTTCGAGCCGGGTGATTATGTTTTCAATTTGTATCTTGTATCTTGAAGGCATCGGTATTTCCGTTTAATTTCCGGCAGCAGTCATTGATATTATAAACTTTATAGCCTCAGGTATCTCTTTTACCACATCAGTCGGAAGAAGGCTGTGTTCGCCGTATTTTTCAATAGCGTATCCGGCGGCAATTGCATGGACATAAATAGCCGTGTTTATAGCCTGCTCCATGGGGACTTTCTGTCCCAGAAGGCTTACGAGGATTCCTGACAGTACATCACCCATTCCCCCTACCGCCATTCCCGGCTGCTTATTAACATGTATCAAAACTTTTCCTGAAGGATAAGCGACAATTGTAGGCGTACCCTTGAGAATAATATAGCACTTCCATTCGATGGCTTTCTGGGCGGTTATTTCGAATCTGTTAAGTAGAAAAAGTTCCTTGCTCATGCCTGTAAGTCTGGCCATTTCGCTGTTGTGCGGAGTGATCACGATGTTCGAACGGAAATCGCTGAACATATCCGGTTTTTCGGAAAGTATATTGAGTGCATCGGCGTCGAGCACTGTAGGCTTATTTTCAAATTTCTGGATCAGTTTGATCACCACTTTTTTCGTTTCCGGGTGGACGGATAGGCCAGGTCCCGCAAGGCAGGCATCGCACCATTTGTAGCCTTTAAGGACATCTTTTTCAGCTAGGATCGATGTATAACCCGGTTGAGCGTATCCCAGAGGGATCGTCATTATTTCTGGATAAACCGTGGATATTGATGCGGAGATATTCATAGGGATACCGAGCTTTAAAAGTCCTGTCCCGGATCTGAGAGCGGATATTGATGAAAGCGCTGCGGCTCCCGGCATTGACAGGGAACCTGCGAAATTGAACACCTTGCCGAAATCTTTTTTGTCCGAGGTCAGGTCTCTTTTTTTGTATCCGCCAGCAGCGTCCGATACTTCAAGAAGCATTCTTGCTTCAAGTATTTCTTCATCCAGCTCCGGAGGGAATCCTATATCAACAACATCTACCGTTCCGCTGTGGGTATAACCGTCGTTTATATACAGTCCGATCTTCGGGTAACCGAAAGTTACCGTATGATCAGCAACGACCGCGATGTCCTCGCTGTTGCCTGTCGTTCCGTGTATGCATGAAGGAATGTCAACCGAATATACTGTACAGGGCGAGTCATTTATCTTTTTTATTATATCGAAAAAAATTCCTTCGGGATTGGAATTGAATCCCGTACCGAATAATGCATCTACAACAATATCTGAATTTCCAAGTTCAAAATCTTCAGTTTTATCTACGAATTTTATTTTTTTTACGGTTTTTGATATTTTTTTGTATGCTTTCTCGGTTTCTTCTGACATTTCAGTTTTTTTAGCCAGAATAAAAACCGATACCGAAGCACCCGCATCCGCAATTAGCCTGGCGGTGTAAAGACCGTCGCCGCCGTTATTTCCTTTTCCGCACACAAATGTAAAACTTTTGTCCTTAACATTTTTCTCGTATTTAAGAATGGTTGAGTAAACTCCTTCAGCCGCATTTTCCATAAGTTTTGATGCTTTTACACCGTAATTGGATACAGCGATCTTATCGAGCTGTTTCATAATCTCTGCCGTGACAAGTTTTTTCATGATTTTTCCCTGGTATTTTCTTTTCGCAGTGAATTGCTCCGTACAAAAATAACGGCTTTAAAATAAGTTTCTTTTGTTGTTTTGAAAAAATGCCGTTGTGAAATTAACCGAGCAATAGACACTCTATCACAATATAAAACGCACCCCATGGAATGTCAAGTAAAAGATGCATATATTTATATTCGGCTGCACCTGTAGATTATCTAATTATCGGGCAATCGTCATGGTATCTTTAAGAAAAAATACGGACATTAATTGCATNNCGGTAAATGTTTTATAGTAGCGATTGAATTATTGTCGTGCTGCTTCTGTGTTTTAGATAAAAGCGGATCCCGTTACCATCTTTACCCGCCGGTACGGTAAATGTTATAAAGTAGCAATTGAATTAATGTGGAGGGTTCGCTTTTAGATAATATACAGGAGCAGCTCTAATCATCTAAATGATAAGGCTGATAAGCTCCTGAATATCGGAAACATAAATAACATTCTTTGGGAATTTCACTTTTGATCTGAAATTTGATTTAGGCACGAAAATTCTTTCAAAACCCAGTTTAATGCATTCATTGATCCTTGTCTCTATACCAGACACAGCTCTTATCTCACCATTTAGACCGACTTCACCGCAAAAAACGCATTTAGGAGGTATAACTATGTTCCGCATCGATGAAACAAGCGAGACAGCCACTGAGATGTCAGAACCGGGGTCATTCATTTTCTCGCCGCCTGTAATATTTACAAATACATCATGATTTGAAATATGCAGACCGATCGCCTTGTCCAGCACCGCGAGTATCTTGCTTAGCTTCTTGATGTCATAACCCACGCAGTTCCTCTGCGGATTCCCGAATTTTGATTCGGTAACAAGAGCCTGGATCTCTATAAGGATAGGCCGCGTTCCCTCTAGTGACGCGGTAATGGAAGTTCCCGCATTGCCTTCAACACCGTCATTCAAAAAATACTGTGAAGGATTTTTAACTTCGACCAGACCTTCCGCGCTCATTTCGAACATTCCGATCTCGTTAGTAGAACCGAAACGGTTCTTGACAGTCCTTAATATCCTGAACCTGTGATATCTGTCGCCCTCAAAATAAAGCACGGCATCCACCATGTGCTCGATCATTTTGGGTCCCGCGATAAATCCGTCCTTTGTAACATGGCCGATCAGGAATAGACAGAAATTGTTTTTCTTCGCGAGAGTTATCAGCTCGGATGAGACAGAACGGATCTGGCCGATAGAACCGGGCGACGAATCCTCGCTTTGGGCATAGATCGTCTGGATCGAATCTATAACAACGATCTCAGGATTATTTGAAGTTATCCAGCCTGTAACAGCTTTAAGATCATTTTCGCAGAATACCGTAATGCTGCCTTCATCAGCGGATATTCTTTCCGCCCTGTGCTTGATCTGATGCGGCGATTCCTCACCGGAAACATAAAGCGACTTATGTCCTTTCTGCTGCATGTCCGATAAATATTTAAGCATCAGTGTGGATTTTCCTATACCGGGATCTCCTCCAATAAGTACCGTCATACCCCTTAACAGACCTCCCCCGAGCACTCTATCCATCTCTGAGATACCGGATGTGATCCTGGTTTTATCCTCCGAGGTAATATCCTTTAGAAGCACCGGAACGCTGCCTGCAGCATCAGAGATCCCGTGTTTCTGTTTTAAATTTGAGACTTTAAATTCCTTAAATGTTCCCCAGGCACCGCAGGAAGGACATTTGCCCAGCCATTTAGGCGCATCGTACCCGCATTCAGTGCACAAAAAATTAGTTTTTTCGGTCTTTGCCATAATGTTCCTTTTATTATGAAAGGTCTTTAAATTTTCTGTATGCAAGCTCGATCAAAAAAACGAGCGCAAGCAGAATAAAATAATATATATTTCTTGTCAGGCTGATCCGGACAGTTTTTGTGACAGTCTCTTTTTTGCCCTTCATACCAGAAAAAAAATTGTCTGCTTTGTTGAGAGGAACAATGATTCCGCCCCGCGCTGATGCGAAATTTTTTAAAAAAAGTGTGTCGGCGCCTATAGACTGTGTCTCGAGATCATTTTCGATCACTCTGAACCGGACTTTTCTTTTAGTCGAACCTGCACCGCTTTTTACGGTAATCACGGCATTATATTGACCCGGCTGAGTAATTAACATCTCAGCGGAATATTCTTTATTAGAATAAGTGAATTTAGTATTGAGCGAGTTTTCGCTTACAGTGACTTCAGCCTGAGCATTTTGTGCAGGTTCAAGCTTTTCATCCAGTATCATACCTTTTAAAACGATCTTCTCTCCGGAATAATATTCCACTTTCGAAGGAAGTATCTTAATTCTGTCCAGCGATCTGTCGGCGGAAAGCAGGTCGGCTAAATTGAGGATAAGTTTCGAGAAATTTTCATTTTCGTCATTGAAAGCCGCCTTCCAGAATGAGCTGAGATTGACCAGTATCGTATTTTTTTCCGCCTTCGAACTATGGTAAACAGCTTTTGATGCAGTCGAACCGGAAACAAGCATGAGAGGGATGAAAACCTTTTCATTTACGAATAATGCGGAGTTATAGATAGTTTCAGGCAGATCCTTAAGTATTACCGGAACGGAAGATCTGGCAAGTAAAAAACCACCTGCGCCTTCTGAATTTTCCGTTATCCTGCCTTCCGTGGGAACATATCTGTAATTTGTAATTCCCGCATTCGTTATTCTGTTCAGGCGCGCGAGATCGGTGGATCTGTTTAAAAAGAACATCTTTGCTGCGAACCCGGAAATAAACTCCTCCGTCGCAGAAGTGGTATTTCGGGCTGGCGTTCCCACCGAGATCAGCGATGCGTATCCGCCGTACTTTAAAGAATCGTTAAGCGCATTTTCATATACGACTTTAAAGTTATATCCTCCCGACTTGAGAAGTCTGGTTAGAAATGCAAGGTCCAGAGAGGGCGAGTTCGCAAGGATCAGAATATTGTCTGAAGGAGCGGACTTTTTCTGATAAGCGGTCTTTCGGTTGTTGTAAAGATTTTTTTCTTTCTTTAAAGGTTCTATAACAAATTCAGTTTCTCTGAAAGTTCCTGAGATCTCGGGGAGATCTGTTCTAACCGTGGCAAAAGTGCCTGGTTCGGGTATGTTGTGGCTGAGTGACTTTATTACTCTGCCTTTCTCCATAAGTTTAATATCGAATTTCCCTGACAAAGGGGAGCCTTTATATCCCGCTACAACAATAAACTTCGATTCTCCGCCAGGGTTGTCCTGATAGATAAGTTCTTGAATAAATACATCCGGTCTGTCAGCAGCAGGAGAGCTGTATATTATATTAACCGGAACATTATATTTAAGAGAAAAATTATCCGCGTCGCTGAAGTTGCCGTCAGTTATAACTGCGATTGATTTAATGTTTTTCGCCGAAATCATATCCTCGATCAGCGAATTGGTTTTCTTCCCGGAAATATTCGTGAAATCATCCGAAAAATCCAGGTTGTCGGAACTGGAAAGGATCTCTGTACTTTCACCGAATGAACAAATTATGAAAGAATCTTCGCCTGTCACTTTTGACAGGAAGCTTTTAACGACTACGGTATCGGTAGGATCGCTCAAAGTCATCGATCTTGAATTGTCGAACAGAATTAGATGTCTTTCAGGTTTTTCTTCTGACACGGACTTTATTATCTCAGGATCAAAGATAATAATTACGGTCATGGAAACAAAAACATATTTAAGTATAAAAAGAACAGACCGGCTTTTTTTTGATAACTGCTCTTTTCCAAGATAGAACATAACTGAAAGGTATGCCACCGCCAATGCAGCGGCAAGTAAAAACCCCGGATATTGAAGCTCATAAAGCATATATTACAGTCTTGGTAAGATCAATTGTCATCTTCAAGAAAATCGAATCCTCTTGAGATCTTTTTTTCGCCTGAAGATACCGGTTTCGGATCAAGCGGCGCATCCGGTTCCGGATTCTTTTTATCGCCTTGCGGAGAACTTCCGAAATCAAGCTGGATCTCATCGCCTCCGGTTCCCCCGGTGTCTTTTTTAGGAGATATCCCCGGCGACTTTAGGTTCGCAGGTTTTTTGAGTACTTTTTTAATTTCCGCCGCAGGTTTTTCAGGCTGTGAAGTTGAAAACTCAAACTTTTCCAGAAGTACCATCATGATCTCTTCGGTGGTCTTATCTATATTCGAACCTCTCGGATCAATTTTTACAAGAGTTGCGACATCTTCAAAAAATGTCTGATATTTTTCGAACAGAGCTCCCTTTTTGTTTGTCAGCAAAGCGAATAAAAGTAATAGAATTATCACTCCCATGACAGAAATAATTATTATAGCCGTCAGCCCGAATCCGCCCGCAGGCTTGTCAGCTTCTCCGGTTTCATTTATATCTCCGGAAAGAACCGCAGCTGAGGAATCGGAAGAAATCGGTTCTTCTGCCTCCAAAGTATCCGCTTCCTTTACATCGGAAACAGCCGCATCTACATTTACTGTTTTAAATCCTGTTGATGAAATGAGCAGATACAATTCGTCAATATTACCTTCACCTGCCGGTTTATACAATAAAATTTCAGCTTCAAAATTTTCTTCCTTTGCCAGATTGACGACCAGTTCGTTAATTCCCTTTGAAAAAGAGAGAGTTCCTCCCTTACCTAAACTTATATAGCCGTCAGGATCGTTGATCTTTAAGTTCGATACATTTTTCGCCGCTTTGACCTGAATAGTTGCGGTCTTATTATCTGGAGAAAAACTGATCCTTGCGTTATTGGCGAGAAGGGAATCCTTGACTATTATTCTGAGTTCCGGTCTGTAAACAGAGGAAACCGTGATCTTTTCCACTTTGCCTATATCTTTTTTCGTAAATCCGAAACTTGCCGAATATGTTTTTCCTTCTTCAAGGCTGCCGGAAAGAGTAGTTGAATCGAATATGAGTTCTAAAAGCCCGGTACTGTTTACTTTTTTCAATATGAAAGGTTTTTTCATATCCGACTGAAAATTAAATGTCTCATATTTGACCAGCTCAAGAGATATTGCTCCGTACTCTCCTTCGCCGAGATAAAAATTTTTCTTTTTTGTGAAATCCAGTTTTTCGGCAGAATTGGCCGAGAACGCGAACATAAACATCAATGTGACGATCAGTTTTAATTTGCTCATAATACAACTCCGTAAAAATTTTACATCAAACCGGCCGGATCAACATCCGTATCTATCTTTATATCTGAAGAGCTTTTAAACTTACCGAGCACACCTGAAACAAGGTCTCTCGATATTTTTCCGCTCCTGTCATTAATTATACTCGATTTTATCAAAATATACAACCGAAATATATTATTAACTTTAAGCACCATTTTATCAACAGGTTTGTAAATGACGCAGCTTTTGTTCACGGAAGAAAGCTCAGAATAAAGTTCTTCCGCGGTTTTTTTCACTCCCGCCAGGTCTTTTGAAGAAAGAGTAACTATTATTATCCTCGAAAACGGGGGATATGAAGTCATCTTTCTGATATTGAGCTCTTCATTAATAAAGCCCAGATAATCGTGGTTAAGGGCATAGCGTAGAAGCTGATTTGATTCGTTGAATGTCTGAATTATCACCTTCCCGTTTATAGCACCTCTTCCGGCTCTTCCCGCGACCTGCTCTATCAGCTGGAACGCTTTTTCATCTGATCTGAAATCGGGAAATATCAGTTCACTGTCGATGTTCACGATACATACGACCGATACCTGATGGAAATCAAGACCTTTTGCTATCATCTGGGTTCCGACGAGAATTGCCGCTCCGGGTTTATCGAACTCGTCAAGTATCCTGCTGTGGCCGTCTTTTTTTCTGGTCGTGTCGTAATCCATCCTTAGAACGGCTGTTCCGGGAAAGATCCTTTTCAGTTCGGATTCAACCTGCTCGGTGCCCGCTCCTCTGAAGCTTATATTTTCGCTCCCGCATGAACCGCACCGGTCTTTTCCTTTCTCGAAATACCCGCAGTAATGACAGATCATTCTGTTCCTGTCCAGATGATATGTCAGAGAAACCGAACAGTTCGGACAGGAGGATGATTTCCCGCATGATCTGCATATCAGGTGGGGTGAATAGCCCCGTCTGTTCTGCAGCACCATTATCTTCCTTCCAAGCGCGAGTTCTTTGCAGAAGAGAGTTATGACAGGTTTTTCGAACATTTCTGAAAAATTTTCCTTCTTAACGATCTTCATTACGGGCAGCACAGCGGAACGGAATCTGTTTTTGATCTCAAGAAGTCTGTATTTACCTGAAACGGCGTTATAATAGCTTTCAAGCGAAGGGGTAGCGGACCCGAGTACCACCGGGGCTTTGTTGAAGAAACCGCGCATTACAGCGGAATTTCTGGCGCAGTACCGGGGTGCAGTATCAGTTTGTTTGTAGGACGAGTCATGTTCCTCATCAACGATTATTACGCCTATGTTCTTTAGAGGTGCGAAAACTGCTGATCTGGGGCCGATAACGATGGGATATTCCCCTAACCTGATCTTTTCCCAGTTTTCAAGTTTTTCAGGATCAGACAGCCTGCTGTGAAGCACGGCTATCTTGTTCCCGAAGTGTGATCTGAATCGTCTGACCGTCTGGGGGGTCAGAGAAATCTCAGGCACCAGAACTATGGCCGTTCTGCCCTTTTCAAGCGCTTTTGATATAGCGGAAATATAAACGATCGTTTTTCCGCTTCCTGTTATTCCATGAATTAGAAAAGTGCGGTGTTTATTTTCATTTATCGAAGTTATGACCTCGTCTGAACACGATCTCTGCTCTTCATTAAGTTCAGGCATATCTTTATGAGAAACCGATTCGGCCATAAGCCTTGCCATGTGGTCTTTCTTTAGCATTTCCTCTTTGATCATGCCGTCTGTGAGAGCTTTTTTTATTGCTGAAGGCAATACTTTCTTTTCTTTCAGTTCTTTTAAAAGCACAGTGTCGCCGCCATCGAAACATTGATCCAGTCCGTCAAAGCCTCTGACGGAATTGTTCGTTTTAAGCAGAACATCCCAGAATACCGTCTTTCTATAACCTTTCAGGTAAACACTTCTGTCTTTATGTTCCATCAGACTGTTTACGCTAATCAGACCTTTTTTTCTTAAGTTTGATATTGCCTGAGCTGACACGGTTCCGAATAATTTCTCAACCTCTTCAAGCTTAACAGGATCGAACTCTTTGATAAATTCGAGTACCGCCTTATCCCGCTCCGAAAGTCCGGTCGTGCAGTTCAAACCGGTTAATGATGCCGTCTTTGAAGTTTTTGTCTGAAGAAGAGAAGGCAGTGCAAGTCTGATCACTTCTCCCAGCGGGCAGAGATAATATTCTGATATCCATTTGCAGAACTTCAGCAGTTCTGCGGGCAGTACCGGAGAATCATCAAGGATCTCAATTATTTCTGAGAGCTTATCGTACAGTGTCTTTTCAGGAACGGATGTAACAATTCCTGTAATATTTCTTCCGTTGAACTTAACTGCCACTCTGCATCCTATGACCCTTTCCGTCGGTAAGTTTTCTTCTGAGTAATATGTGAACTCTTCGTAGAGCGGTAAAGGAAGAGTGATGTTCAAAAGCATAGTAAAACACCTTTATTTAGCAACTGATCCGTTAATGCCCAAATATAACTTAGTAATTTCAAAAAAAACATAAAAATCTCTGCATTGCAAAAATTAAATGATAATTTATATTTGCAAAATCAAATAGAAAGTCTTATTTTATGGGTTGTGCCGATATATACTGCAAACAAAGGCAAAATTACGAAAAATGGAGAAGTTTTATGACTGACACCAAAGGAATATACAAGTTCGGACTCTACGGAAGATGCCCTGTATGTAAAGATATCAATCAGGAAATATGCGAAGGTTGCGGGGCAACAGAGAAATTTACAGATTCCAGTAAGCCGGGGATCGTTATATGTACTGAATGTAATCTCGAGCATAGTATAAAATGTGATAAGCCGGGCTGCAGCAGTCAGATAAAAGTACTAAGAACTCCGAAGAATTCAGACGAAAAAGGAAGGATCGACGAGTTCATTTTCAGAAAAAAGAACAAAGATATGGATAAAAGGGTATTCATTATAAAGGAATCTCCAAAAGCGACAGTGGTAAAAGAAGTGAAAGTTCCGGTTGAAGAACTTAAGAAAAAAGCCAGCGATGATTTTATGCTGCTGGACAACGAGATAGATTTCGGTCCTGTTGAAGTAGAAAAACCTGCTGCGGCACCTGTGATAAAAGATACCGTTATACCTGAGACAGTCAAAACAGCATCAGCTGTTCCCGAAGTAGAGTTAGAGAAACAAGCTCCCATTGTTTCTTTAAAAGTTGAAGCGCAGAAACAGAGCGAGATCCCTCTTTCACAAAGAGAACCTACGGTCGAGGAAAAACAGGAACTTGACAAGATCAAAAGCTTCTGGAAAACCAAGGAGATCTCAGAGAAAGAGGAGAAAAAAGAAGAGGAAAGAAGGATCGTCAACCAGTTCTATGATGAACAGGAAGATGATGTGCTTGACAAGAAGATAAATTTTGAGAACATATATAATGAAACGGCTTATTTCGACTGCAAGGTATGCGGGAAGGAAGAGCAGAAAATAGTGTGCGACAAATGTGGTCAGTTCAATCAGTTCTCGCTCAATTATGATTCTCTGAGCTGCAAGTGTTCGAATGAAATAAAGGTGATGACCTGTTCGTGCGGCGCTAAGCACGGTCACAGCGACTTCTTCCTTGTTTCAGACGGCATCAAATGGCAGTACTCCAAATCTAAAAGCTATTATAATTACAGGAAAGGCAGAATGCTTGTCTTTTCCACTTGTCCGACCTGCGGAGTGTTTTCAGTGGAAAAATGTAAAGTGTGCGGCAGCAAGGTCAATTTCGGATTTCCAAACAGGAACAACGAGGTTTACTGCAAGAACTGCGGTTCGGTGAACCAGTTTTTGTGCGAAAACCGCAACTGCAACGATTCTGTAAAAGCTTTAAAGAACCCCAACGCGATCGAGCAGCAGCTGGAATGGCTGAACGAGGTAATGAATTTTAAGACAAAACTTACCATAGATAAGGTAAGATACAATGAACCGGGCACAACCGCGCTCAAGAAGCCTAAAGTTGAAAAACCTTCTGCAGCAAAAGAAGTTTCGATAGGAGACGATACCGCTCCTGACTTTACCAACTCGTTCATTGAAGAATTCGATTCAAAAACAAAACAGATTATAACTACATCATTCATTTCTGAAGTCGAAGAAGAGGTCAACCAGAGAAAGAAACTTCAGGATGAGCTTAAAAATTTCAACAAAACTCAGGTCGCCGCACAGCCTTCGAAGCCTACTTTCGGAGCACCGTCGGCTTCATCAAAACCTTCTTCCGCGCCTGTAGGTTTCGGAAATATAAACGAGCCTGTTGATTCTGCCCCGTCCGTAATTTCTTTCGACGATTCAGGTAAAAGCGCGAAGTTCTACATTTTTATAGTAATAGCGGTTGTTGCAGTTGTTGCTGCGGCCGCATGGGCATATTTTACATTCATGGGAAATAACAATACTCCGCCGCCTGCTGAACCTGTTCAGACTGAAGCTCCTGTCAATTCAGCCGTTCCGACAGACACAGTTAAAGCTGTCGTAAAGGAAACAAACGCTGCGCAAACCTATATCGATGCGCAAAAAAAGAATATTCAGAATGCAACAGACGCTGTTGACAAGAGCCAGAAAGCGACTGATGATCAGCTGAAGCAGATCGAAGGATTGTAGTTTATATATCTATTTCATGCTTTGTATTTTTTAAGAACACATGACTTATTAGGCTGTTCCTGTATATTGTCTAAAAGCGAACCCTCTACATTAATTCAATCGCTACTATATAACATTTACCGTACCGGCGGGTAAAACGGTAACGGGATTCGCTTTTATCTAAAACACAGGAGCAGCCTCAACATTAATTCAATCGCTACTTTATAACATTTACCGTACCGTCGGGTAAAACGGTAACGGGATTCGCTTTTATCTAAAACACAGGAGCAGCAAGTAACAACTACCGGAATTCAAGGGTTATTAGCGAACTTCATACCCGGCTCAAGGCGGTTCCCGTTAAGGAAAGATCCCGCATCGGCAGCCGGCCTGGACTCAAGCTGAACTCTAGTGACGGTCAGAATCCCGGATCCCGTAGAGATACGCATAAAACCTTTTTTTCGATCGGCTTCCAAAACAGTCCCCGGAGGCATGCTGCAACAAGAATTGTCAAAAGCAGCTTCGATTATTTTTATCCTTTTACCGTTTATCGAGCTGAAAGCACCCGGTTTAGGCGAAAGTCCCCTGATCCTGTTATAAATTACCTCAGCGCTCCAATTCCAGTCAATTATAAAATTTTCTGCGAACAGCTTTGGAGCTTGTTTAATGCATTCCTGTCTCTGGCTTAAAACCGCAGAACCTGATCCTGACAGAATTTCCTCAACGCTGTCAGACAAAACATCTTTTCCCAGATCAGACAGCTTATTGTAAAGTGAACCGTAATTATCAGAACTCAGGATAGGTATTTTAACCTGTTTTACAATATCACCCGAATCAACCTCGCGGTCATTAAGGAAAAATACAGTTACACCGGTTTCGGTCTCACCGTTAAAAAGAGCGTGGTTGATCGGCGCGGCACCACGGTAATCAGGAAGAAGCGAAGCATGAAGATTAACCGAGCCCAGAACCGGTATTTCCAGCACAGCTGCGGGAAGTATCCTGAAAGCGACTATCACAAAAAGATCCGCATTCAGCTCTTTAAGAGTATTGATAAATCCCAGGTCTCTCATTTTAACAGGCTGCAGCACAGGAATGCCGAGCTTCAGAGCAAGTTCTTTTACAGGAGTAAAAGAGACTTTCTTGCCGCGGCCTTTCTGCTTGTCGGGCTGAGTAACAACGGCTTTGACGGTTATTCCTTTATTACACAGAGCTTCAAGGGACGGAACGGCGAAATCCGGGGAACCCATAAATATTATCGAAGGGTTACCCATTTATCACTTCATCTCCTCAAGACCTGATTTTGTGATCTTCATGATCTTGCCTTCAGCCTCTGTAAGCTGATTTCTGCAGAATCCGATCAGTTTTATGCCTTCATCGTACATCTCGAAGGTTTTATCAAGAGGAATTTCACCCGATTCAAGCTTGATCATAATATCATTAAGCCTTTTCAGGGCTTCTTCATACTTCATGTCTTTCATTACGGCCTTCATTTTATTTTTTTTTGACCTCTATGCCCAATTCGTCAAGCTGAGATTTATCAACCTCTGAAGGAGCGTTCATCATCAGACAATTCTGATTCTTTGATTTAGGGAACGCCATTACCTCTCTTATTGAATCCTCGCCGCACAGGATCTGAACTATCCTGTCTATTCCTGCAGCGATACCGCCGTGAGGAGGAGCACCGTATTTAAACGCGTTCAGCAAAAACCCGAACTTATTATCTATTTCAGCATCGTTCATGCCGAGTATTTTAAATATCTTCTTCTGGTAATCGCTCTTGTGTATCCTGATACTGCCGCTCGCAAGCTCTACGCCGTTTAAGACCAGATCGTAAAGCTGTCCGATGACGGCTGCGAGGTCATCTTCTATGTTTTCGATAAATTCAACTTTAGGCATAGTGAACATGTGGTGCATAGCCTGCCATCTGTTTTCATCCGGGTTGAACTCGAACATCGGAAAATCAACGATCCAGCAGAATTTAAATACATTTCTGTCGTAAAGGTTCAGTTCGTCACCGAGTCTGTTCCTCAGAGCACCAAGAACTTTGTTCGATATCAATTCAGAATCGGCTGCAAAAAATACGATCCCGTCCTTCGAAAGTTCGGCTTTTGAAGTAATTGCATTAATTTCAGCTTCGTTTAAGAATTTTGTGATGCCACCATCCGGTTTACCGCCGATCAACTTGATAAATGCCAGACCTTTACCGCCGAGATGCTTAGCATAATCTTCATACTCACCGATCTGTTTTCTGCTCAGGTTCTCAAGCCCTTCGACAGCAAGGAACTTTACGCATTGGGCGTTCGCGAAAACGGAAAAACCGCTGTTCCTTGTAGCCTCAGTTATGTTCTTCAGTTTGAGTCCGAAACGGAGGTCAGGTTTGTCAACCCCGTATTCTTCCATAGCGGTTTTGTAGGATAATCTTTCAAAGGGTATTTTAATTTCAGTACCGGCAGCTTCATTCATAAGCGCTGCGAACATACCTTCGGTCAGGCTGAAGATATCTTCTTCCGTAGGGAAACTTTTCTCAATATCTATCTGAGTGAACTCGGGCTGCCTGTCCTTTCTCGAATCCTCATCCCTGTAACATCTCGCTATCTGAAAGTATTTATCCTGGCCACCGACCATCAGAAGCTGTTTATATATCTGCGGAGACTGCGGCAGAGCAAAGAACTGTCCCGGGTAAAGCCTTGAAGGAACGAGATAGTCCCTCGCTCCCTCCGGCGTGCTTTTGCTGAAAGTCGGGGTTTCTATCTCGATAAAACCTTTTTCAGATAAATAATTTCTTATAGACATACATACTTTATGCCTGACAAGCAGGTTAGATGTCATTTTTTCGCTTCTCAGGTCTAAATAGCGGTACTGAAGTCTGACCTCCTCTTTAGCGTCCGATTTTCCGTTAAGAAAATTGAACGGCGGTGTAGTAGATTCGTTCTCTATTATGATCCCGTCCGCTGCGATCTCGATCTCTCCGGTAGCCAGATTTTTATTCGGTTCGGGTTTGATCTGGACCGATCCGGAAACAGTTACGACATATTCATTTCTGCAAAGATCAGCGGTTTTTAAGACATTATCAGCCGTATTTTTCGGGTCGAACATTACCTGTGTTATCCCGTAACGGTCCCTCAGGTCAAGAAAAATAAGACCGCCGAGATTTCTGTATTTATGTACCCATCCGGAAAGCACAACATATTTGCCGGAATCCGACTTTCTCAATTCTCCGCAGGTGTTCGTTCTATTCATTATTAATACTCCGCTAAATTTAACGGTAGTGAATTTAAGAATGTTTATCAGTTAAATCAAGATTAAGTTCTACAATAATCGATTAAAAATTTTACAAATATTAACTTGACAATTTATTAAAAACGGAGTAATTTACGAGCCTCTTGATTAAAGCTAAAATCAGGATAGTGAAATAGCGTTATAGCTGAAGTTAAAAATAAAAAATTGTCGGAGGAAAAAATGACAAAATATTTTGTGGACGGCGGAATCTTCATGTGGCCTATTCTCGCGTGTTTGGTAATCGGGCTTATAATAAGCTTGTATAAAGTTTTTGCTCTGCTTGGTTCTGGTAAGAACGCTGCTGCACTGATGAAAGATGTAAAAAAAGCTTTGCAGACACAGGGCGTTGAAGGCGCATTGAAGCTGGTTCAGGGCGGAAAACCCGTTGAGAACCTTGTTGCAGCTGGTCTCAAAAATGCAAAATTCGGCGTGGATAATGTTGAAAAAGCTCTTGTCAACGAAGGTGGAGTTCAGGCTACCGATCTTAACAGCGGTATAGTTTGGATGCAGTTCGTGATAGCACTGGCCCCCATGTTGGGATTCTTAGGTACAGTTACAGGTATGGTCGGCGCAATGGACGCTATTGCTGCGGCAAATGACATTTCTCCTTCTATCGTTGCAGGCGGTATCGCGGAAGCTCTTCTTACTACAGCTTTCGGTCTGATAGTTGCAATTATTATTCAGTCTTTTGAAAAATTATCGCAGTCCATTATTGACAAAAGAGTTTCCGACATGGAAAAATCCAGCGTAGCTCTTCTTGAAACATTCATTGAAATGGAAACAAACAAATAAGGCGAGAAAAATGTTAAAACCAAAGCAAAGAAGGGAATCCGAGATCAACTCATCTTCGATGGCGGATATAACATTTCTGCTGCTGATATTCTTTCTCGTTACTACCACTGTTTCTTCAGACAAAGGTATAAAGTTCCTGCTGCCTCAGAAAGCTACGGATGTAACACCTACTAAGGTAAAAGGCGTTGTAAATATTTTCCTTAACGACGACAATCAGGTACTTCTGGGAAAAAAGGGAAAAGAAGAGGAAGTAAGTCTTCAGCAGATCAAAAGCAGGTTGACTTTACTGGACAGGGAGATCTCTGCGCAGGGCGATTCTATAATCGTTTCTATCAAAGTTACTTCCGGCTCGCTTTACAAAAATTATATCGAAATACTTGACCAGGTAAAAAGCGCCAAGATAGACAGGATATCGCTGGCACAAGAATAAAAATAAACGGATGGGAAATATATGCGAATCGCGACTAAAAAATCTCCACCACAGGCAATATCGACCGCATCTATGCCGGATATTATATTCCTTTTACTTATTTTCTTCATGGTTTCAACAGTATTTCGTGAATTTAAAGGGATCCCGGTTAGAATGCCGTCTGCCGTCAATTCAATGAAAATAGACGGTAAAAGAAATATATCATACTGCTTCGTTGATGTAAATGACAGAATAAGCGTTGACGACAAGCTCCTTGGAGTTAAAGATCTGACACCTGTCATGTATCTTAAAAGAAGCAACAATCCGAGGGTAATTATTTCGCTTAAGGTCGATGAGAACTGTAAGAACGATATTATTGATAAAGTTCATAAAGCTCTCCAGGAAGCTGATGCCCGCAGGATCGTGTATGCGGCAAAATCAAAGTAAATGTGATTTACCAACAGAAAGAATAACGGAGTTAAAATTATGGCTCACAATATAGGGCAATTTACTGAAGAATCATCTACGGTGCCTGAGATAATGGCAGTGGTAGTCTTTTTGGGAATTACTCTTATTCTGACCGTTTTTCAGAGATTCGATACAGGCAATGTAAAGATCGATTCGATACAGGCCGCTGAAATTACGGTAGAAAAAGTTGAAGTGACCGAACAGGTCAAGAAGACTGTTAAACCTGCGATCGTAAGGATACCTATCGCTGTGGAAGATGAAGAAGAAATTGAAGAAGACATTGAGCTCGAGATCGAAACTGCGGATTTTGATATATCATCTGAGCCTCCGCCGCCTCCACCGCCTCCAGCTGTGCAGGAAGAAGAGATTTTCGATTTCTTCGCGATACAGGAAAAACCTGAAATGGTTCAGGGTTATGCGGCAAAGATAGTCGAGTATATTACAAAAAACTATCCTCCTCTCGCCAAAAAAAGTGGTGTATCAGGCAAGGTTATAGTAAAATTCATTTGCTCAAAGGAAGGTATTCCGACCAATATTTCGGTCACAATGGAAAAACCTGCCGATATGGGATTCGGCGAAGTCGCCGTGAAAGCGATAGAGCAGACAAGATTCAAACCCGGCATGCAGAGGGATAAACCGGTCGCTGTGAGAATGTCACAGAAGATCGACTTTAAAACTAATCTGAGATAAAAAATAAAAAAAAGGTCTGGTTTCAGACCTTTTTTTATTTAACGGAGAAGACTGATGAAGATACTTGTGCTTGGATCAGGAGGCAGAGAGCATGCCCTGATAAGAAAACTGGCTGAAAGCCCGAAAGTAGAGAAATTGTTCTGCATTCCCGGAAATGCCGGAATAAATTCAGACTCTGTAACAGCGAATATTCCGCTGACTGATCATGCAGCTATAATCGCGTTCGTAAAAGATAACGGGATCGATCTAACTGTGGTTGGTCCGGAAGTCCCGCTGACGAACGGTATAGTAAATGATTTCAATAAGGAGGATCTTCGTATTTTCGGACCTGTCAAAGAAGCAGCGGAACTTGAAGCCAGCAAAGCATTTTCAAAGAAATTAATGGAAAAATACAATATTCCCACGGCACAATACAGGATATTTACGGAATACGAAGAAGCAAAAAAGTATCTTCAGCAGAATAAGCACCCGATAGTTGTCAAAGCCAGCGGCCTTGCCGCCGGAAAAGGCGTTATTGTATGCGCAACGCTTGAAGACAGTCTGAGAGCCATAAGCGAAATAATGGTCGCGAAGAGTTTCAAGAGTGCAGGCGATGAAGTGGTGATCGAGGAGTTCATGACAGGCGAAGAAGCATCGGTTTTCGCTGTTTCTGACGGTAATTACTATAAAATTCTTGCACCTGCTCAGGACCATAAAGCTGTTTATGACGGCGATAAAGGCCCGAATACGGGAGGAATGGGTTCATACGCTCCTGCGCCGCTGATCGACGAAAAAATGATGTATAGGATAGAAAGAGCAATAATAGAGCCTACTTTTGAAGCCATGAAGAACGAAGGCAGAACATATAAGGGAGTTCTGTTCGCCGGGCTTATGATAACGCAAGAAGGGCCTAAAGTGATCGAGTACAACTGCAGATTCGGAGATCCTGAAACTCAGGCTATATTGCCTCTGCTCGACGCTGATCTGTCAGATATCCTTTACGGTTCAGCTGAAGGCTCTTTTACCTTCAGCGAAGTTCTTCCGTCAACCGGATATCACTGCTTATGTCTTGTTTTAGCTTCAGGCGGTTATCCGAATAAATATTTCACAGGGTACGGGATAACCGGTATTGAAGTATCCGACCGGGATACGCATATAATTCACGCGGGAACCGCGATCGATAACGGGCAGGTTACGACCGCAGGCGGAAGAGTGCTGAATGTTGTAAGCACGGCAGGATCGCTGAAAGAAGCGAAGAAAAAAGCTTATGACCGTGCCGGTAAAATAAAATTCAAAGATGTTTATTTCAGGAAAGATATAGGCGATAAAGGTATAAAATACTACGAAAAATAATTTGTCAGCCGTATTTAATAATTGCATTTAAAAGATATAATTCATATATTTTAAAAGTTGAGAAACGAAGCGTAATAAAAACTGTTCGTCCGGAGGGAAAATGAGAGTTTTAAAACTAGCGTTAATGTTATTTCTTACTGCAGGACTTTTTTCGCAGGAGGGATTGTCAGATGAGGAAAAAGCATTCTTCAAATCCAATGTTGTTGTGCCTGTTCCCTCAGAAATAATACTGGCGCTCGATATGCTTTCCGATATAAACTGGAAAGCG
Source organism: Candidatus Delongbacteria bacterium (assembly GCA_003477045.1). Lineage (GTDB taxonomy): Bacteria > UBA4055 > UBA4055 > UBA4055 > UBA4055 > UBA12480. Next base: position 2,648 of record DMTS01000141.1, on the reverse strand, counting down.
ATAGCCGCATATAATTTAAGTGCTAATTATGCGGATAATTACAAGATCGCGTTAAATCTCGGTGTCAGAGTGGCTCAGGGATTTATAGCTATTCAGGCTGAAGACCGGAAAAACACCGCAGAAATGTTTTCTGTCTGCAGGGATCTCGCTGAAAACTTCGGCGCAAAGAGCGAAATGTTCGTTGATAAAGACGAGATCGCCAGACTGCTCAATGAAGGCAAGTGGCTTGAACTCAGGGGGATATTGGATGACATTCACCTTAAGGTAAAAGATGAAATGTATAAATACGATCCGGACTTTGTCGTTCTTGCAAGTGTCGGAGGCTGGCTTGAAGGGCTGCACATAGTTTCAAAAGCTCTAAAGGATAATTACTCTGATGATGCGTCCTCTATTCTTTACCAGCCTGAACTTATAGATTATTTTACTCAGGAAATGACTTATCTTAAACTTATGAACTCGGATAATCCCGAAGTAAAAGAGATAAACAGGATAATGCCTGAAATAAAAAGACTGTGTGATGTCGGGCAGGGGAATCCGATCCCTCTCGGAGCAATGAACGAATTGTATCAAATGAGCTCGGATATATCGGCGCTGATCGTTTCGGAGACAAAAACGGGTTCAGACGGCGGTTCGGAAGACGACGGATCAAAAGAAAAGCCATTCGTATGGTATATAATATACGGTGTGCTCGGATTTATACTGCTTACGGCCTTTTTTATCAAAAGAAAGAAGGGGGGGGAATAATGTTTAATTTCAGTACAAGAAAACTGCTGATATTCTTTCTTTTGCTCGGTCTAATGGTCTCAGCTGCTCTTTATGCACAGAATAAAACAGGCGGAGACCCCGAAGAAGAAGAATGGGATGAAAATGCGGCTGATACAGAATTTCTGTTCGGTGAATCCAAAAAAGAGATACTTGCCGCCGGATTCTATACAAACGGAGATGTCAAAACCGGATATTTTGACGAAAGCCCGAATGTCTATGCAACATTTACTCTATACAAAGGTAACTCTTATGCTTTTATAATAGGCGCAGCAAACAATTTAAATCCGATCAAAACATCATTTTACGGTAACAATTTTGTCGATAATCTTTTTTCTGATGAACTGGATGTTAGCACTTACAAAATATTTTATATCAATCCTATCCACAGCGGCACATATTATCTCAAGATTCAGTCCAGAGGCGAAGCCGAAGGCGACGGCGAATGGATGTACTATTACGGATTTAAACAGAATAAGTAAGCGGAAGATTTAGACAGGCTTAGGCCTGTCTTTTTTGTATATTTATGAAATTTCTTGACGGGATAAATAAGGAGAACCTCAGCTGGGCATTGTATGACTGGGCAAATTCAGCCTATGCAACGACTGTGCTTGCGGTATTCTTTCCCGTATTTTTTAGCGAATTCTGGAGCAGCGGTGCGGAACCTTCAGTTACGACTGCCAGGCTTGGTATAGCGAACTCCATAATCGGTGTGATCCTGATGATAATTGCTCCTGTATTAGGCACATTATCAGACATTTCGGGATCAAAAAAGAAATATCTGATGATAGCTACGGCCGGTGGAGCAGTATCAACAGCCGTTCTGTATTTTACCGGAGGAGGGGAGTGGACAAATGCCCTTATGCTTTATTCGGTATCATCGGTCTGTTTCAGCACCGGAATAATATTTTATGATGCACTTTTAAGCAGCGTTGCGGGTAAAGAAAAATACAACATGGTCTCAAGCTTTGGTTATTCTCTCGGTTACCTGGGAGGTGGAGTTCTTCTCGCAGTGAATATATTAATGACTATAAAACCTAAAATCTTCGGTCTGAGCTCGGGTTCTGAAGCGGTCAGGCTCTCATTTGTTACAGTAGCTGTCTGGTGGCTGCTTTTCTCAATCCCGCTGTTCCTGTTCGTAAAAGAAAAAAAGACGGATACAGGGAAATGTGATCTTTTAAAACGGATCAGGAAGAGCTTCTTGCAGATTTCCGATACTTTCAGGCATATAAAAGAGATCAGGAATGTCTATCTGTTCCTTATAGCCTACTGGCTGTACATTGACGGCGTTGACACAATAATCAGGATGGCAATGGATTTCGGACTTTCCATCAATCTTGAGAGGAACAGCCTTATTACTGCGCTTCTAATAACACAGTTCGTGGGCTTCCCGGCTGCACTGACGGCAGGATTGATATTTAAAGGCAGGGACGGAGCAAGAAAAGGCATATTAATATCGATAATCGCATACCTTCTTATAACGGTGCTGGGGGCTTTTATGACAACCGAATTCCATTTTTATCTTCTTGCCGGAGCGGTCGGGCTGGTGCAGGGCGGGATACAGGCCCTGAGCAGATCATATTTTGCCGCGATCATACCTGTGGACATGAGCGGAGAATTTTTCGGCTTTTATAACATGATCGGAAAATTCGCAGTAATTCTGGGACCGCTTTTTATAGCCGTTACGGGATTGACACTTAGGAATATCGGCTTTTCTTCGGGCGCGGCTTCAAGGGGCGGGGTTCTTTCTGTGGCTGTATTTTTTATTCTGGGCGGAATAATATTTTATATGTCCGGCCGGGACAGACAGGGATAATATCTTGACATTTCATTACAGCTTAATTATTTTTGACGCAGTTTAAACAAAGGATTAAAATATGAAAAAG